>NZ_JAAGLR010001077.1 GCF_010548245.1 Streptomyces sp. SID11385 | reverse complement strand
GGCACCACGACGGCGGCGGGACCGTCGTCGGCGGGCACGTCGGCGCCCGCCTCGGCGGCCCGCGCGCGGCGCTCGGCGCGCTGTGCCGAGACGTGCGCGAGCACGGCGCTCAGCTGCGGGTACTCGGCCTGGATCGGGTCGGTCTCCTCGCTGTCGAGGTAGCCGACGTGCGCGTCGAGTCCGGGCAGCTCGGAACGGGCGATGCTGGTGACCTCGTCCGCGAGCTGCCGGACCTCCTTGCCCGGCGTCCCTGGCACGGCCAGGACGAGGGCGGGGGCGTTGTCGGGCGCCACCACCGGTTCGGGTCGGCGGTGCCGTCCCGACTGGCGCGGACGGGGCATGCGTACGGGCAGGCCGGATGCGGGCCCTGAGGGGGTGCTCATGGCGCCGCATGGTACTGGTTTCCACCGGCTCGTCGTTCGGGCAGGGGGAGCGTGCGCGGTATCCGTCCGTATTTTTCCGGTCGGTACGGGAACGGGCCGGTGTCCCGCGCTTTCTCCCCGCGCCCCGGGCGCCGTGAAGAGCTCGCGGGAGACCTCAGCCGGCCACCCGACGCACCGTCAGGTGCGCCTCGTCCACGGGCAGTCGCAGTCCGTCGCCGGCGAGCGCCCGCGCGAGCAGGACGGCACCGTCCAGCGGATCGCCCGCCGCGGGGACCCGCGCCGCGCCCGGCAGGACGCGCGCCAGTTCCGCGTCGAGCGGC
>NZ_JAAGLR010001042.1 GCF_010548245.1 Streptomyces sp. SID11385 | reverse complement strand
GCACCGCGCGAGCGGCCCCGCCGGTCAGCCCGACTTCGGGGGCTTGCGCGCGTCGAAGGCGAAGAGGGTGTTCTTGTCCGCGGCCACGACCAGGGCGCCCCCCGCCACCGTCACCCGCGGTCCCGCGCCCTCCTCGCCCGTCAGCCCGTCGACCCGGGGGTCGGTGGTCCACAGGAGCGCGCCGTCGGAGGGCGAGAGCGCGACCACGCGCCCCGTGGCCGAGCTGAAGTACAGCGCGCCGTCGCCCGCGGCGGGCCCGGAGGCGCCCTCCACGGCGGTCTGCCGCGACCACTTCGCGCGCCCGCTCTCCGGGTCGATCGCGGTGACGCGCCCGGTCTGCCCGCTCACGTAGACGGTGCCGGCGGCCATGCCCGGGGTCCCCTCGTAGGTCCGGGCGAGCGGGGCGTACGTGACCTTCCGCGCGGCCGGGTCGGCCAGCGCCACGCCGTCGTAGCCCACCGAGGCCGGGCCCTCCATGCGGATGTGGAGGAGGGCGAGACGGCCGCCGGTGGCACCCACCGGCACGACGGGCCCCTTCACGGCGAGCGGGCTGCCGAGCCGCCCCGAGGCGCGGTCGACGGTGTACAGGGTGGGGTGGGACACCTTCAGCGCGTCGATCTCCGTGTCCCGCGCGCACATGGCGAGGAGCCGGGTGCCCGCGAGGACGGGGGCGCACCGGCTGCCCGCCGGGAACGGCGTCTTCCAGGCGACCTCACCGCTGTGCGCGTCCCTCGCCTCCAGCCGGGAGCCGGACCCGTCGACGGACACGACGGAGGCGCCGGCCACGACGGCGTCCTGGCTCCGGTTCGTCACGGCCTGGGACTGGGTGCGGACCGGTTCGGACCACAGCTCGCGGCCGGTCCGCGCGTCGAGCGCGACCACCTCGCCGGGCGGGTCCTTCGGGGCGTCCTCGGGCGCGAAACGGTAGCCGACCACGGTGTCCTGGGTGGCGCCCACGAGGTACATGCCCTGGACGGGGACGCCCGGGCTCTTCGCCGTCCACACCCGCGCGCCGTCCTTGAGGCTGAGGCGGCTCGCGATCACGCTGCCGCCCCCGCAGAACAACGCGTCCCCGTGCGAGACGCACCGCAGTTCGTCGGGGATGTCCGGGCGTCCGCCCAGCACCGTCCGGCGCCAGGGCGCGAACCCGTCCGGGGGTGCCGGGGCCGCGACGCCGCCGTTCTTGCCCTCGTCGCCCTCCCCGGAGCCCGCCGCCGTCACGACGGCGACTCCCCCGCCCACGGCCGTCACCGCGACCACGGCGGCGAGCACGGAACGCCAGCGGCGGCGGGGGCGGCGACCGTTGAGGGTGGTGT
>NZ_JAAGLR010000994.1 GCF_010548245.1 Streptomyces sp. SID11385 | reverse complement strand
TGCCGCCGCCCCGCCCGGCCCAGTTCGGCGCGCCGGGCGGGATCGGCGAGGAGGCCGGCGACGCGCGCGGCGAGGGCGGGCACGTCGCCGTACGGGACGAGTTCGGCCGCGTCGCCGACGAGTTCGGGGATGCCGCCGACCGCCGAGGCGACGAGCGGCACGCCGAGGCGCAGCGCCTCCTGCGCGAAGAGGGCGCGCGCCTCCCAGCGGCTCGGCAGCACCGCGACATCGCTCGCCGCGAGCAGCGCGGGCAGGTCGTCGCGGCTGCCGAGCAGCCGCACGGGGAGGTTCTCCGCCTCGATCCTGGCCTGGAGTGTGCCGCGCAACGGGCCCTCGCCCGCGACGGCGAGCAGCGGTACGGGGTCGAGCGCCCGCCACGCGCGCGCGGCGTCGAGCAGCGCCCCGTATCCCCGGTGCGGTACGAGGGAGCCGGCCGCGAGGACGAGGGGCCGCTCGACCGCGCCGATGTCGGCGCGCGCCTTCTGTTCGGCGGGGGCGCGCGCGGGTGGCGGGGGCGGCGC
>NZ_JAAGLR010000964.1 GCF_010548245.1 Streptomyces sp. SID11385 | reverse complement strand
AACGCGAGGACGTGGCGGGCGACGGTCCACGGCGCGAATACCTCGACGCCTTCGAACGCCCCTTCGGCACCGCTTCGGCGCCCGCCGCCCCCGCCCGCGCCGAGGCGGCCCAGCCCCGCAAGGACGACGACGGGCAGGACGACGACGTCGACCTCTTCACCCCCCGCGCCAAGGCCCCGCAGGCCCCGGCCACTTCCCCCGGCGACGGCGACGACGAGCCCCCCGCCCCCGCATCCGGGACCGGCAGCGGCGGGCACAGGGGCCGG
>NZ_JAAGLR010000933.1 GCF_010548245.1 Streptomyces sp. SID11385 | reverse complement strand
CCGGGGGGCGGCGCGCCGCACGGGGCGTCGGGAGCGGGTGCTTCCGGGGCTCCGGGGGCTCCCCAGGCGCCTGGCGCTCCCGGAGGGGGTGCGCCCGCTGCGGGTGGGTACGGGGCGACGCCGACGCCGACGCCCGCCGCCGGTACGTCTCTGGGCCGCAACGGTGGCGGACAGCCGCAGGGCGGCCGGAGCACGGGTGCCTACGACGTCACGCAGGCGTTCGCCGACGCACCGGCGCGGGAGACACCGCGCGCGGGCGGTCCGCAGGGCGGCGGTCCCCGGGCCGGTGGTCCGCAGGGGGCTGTTCCTGGAGCCGGTGGTCCGCAGGG
>NZ_JAAGLR010000898.1 GCF_010548245.1 Streptomyces sp. SID11385 | reverse complement strand
GCCGCACGGCCGCGCGCCAGGAGCGGCGGCGCGAGCACGGCTGAGCTGCGCGGGCGCCTCCAGCCTTTCGCGTACGAGGACAGCCGCGGCGAGCGCGCGGGCCCGGCCCGGTCGGAGAACCACCGTGCCGGGGGCCGGGCCCGGCCGCACGACAGCCGTGGCAAGGCACGTCCCGGCCGCCCCTCCCGCACGACAACCGTGCCCCCCGCATGCGGAGGGCGCGGACCGTCCGGTCCGCGCCCTGGTGCCACGACGTGTGCGGTGGTCTCAGGCCCCCATGGCCTGGCGCAGGCCGCCGACGTCGAGCTGTTCCGTCTCGTCGTGCGCCGTGAGGTCGATGACCTCCTCCGTCGCGGCGGCCTCGGCCGCCTCCTCGCCCACGACGTCGGCGAGGTCGGCCTGCTGCACGGCCTCGCGGACGGCGGCGGGGACCTCGGCGGGGTGGGCGCCGTGCGTGCCGAAGAAGTCGAAGCTTCCCTGCGGGACCGGGCGGCGCGGGGCCGGGGCCGGGCCGAAGGCCGAAGCGGCGGCGATCTGGCGGCGGGCCGGCGGGAG
>NZ_JAAGLR010000868.1 GCF_010548245.1 Streptomyces sp. SID11385 | reverse complement strand
GGCCGCGGGGAGCAGCCGCCCGCGCCTGGCGAGCTCGGCGGCCTCGCGGGCGAGGGGGCGGTAGCCGAAGGCGTGGGCGGCCTCCTGGACAGCGGTCAGGGTGCGCGCCGCGCGGTCACGCTCGCCCGCCGCGAGAAGCGTCTCGGCGAGGTGCAGCCGGACACACGCCCTCTCGTACGGCCGTTCGAGAGAAGCGAAGGCGGTGGATGCCTCCTCCCAGTCGGTGACGGCGTCGTCGCCCCGCGCGCGGAGCAGTTCGGCGCGCA
>NZ_JAAGLR010000840.1 GCF_010548245.1 Streptomyces sp. SID11385 | reverse complement strand
GTCGCCCCAGAACTCCACCCGAAGGGGGTGCTCCTCGGTCGGCGGGAAGACGTCCAGGATGCCGCCGCGCACCGCGAACTCGCCGCGCTTCTCGACCAGCTCGACCCGGGAGTACGCGGCGGCCGCGAGCGCCTCGACCGTCTCCCCGAGATCGGCGCTCTGGCCGATCCGCAGCGCCACGGGTTCCAGGTCGCCGAGCCCCTTGACC
>NZ_JAAGLR010000802.1 GCF_010548245.1 Streptomyces sp. SID11385 | reverse complement strand
GCGGCGGCGGCGCGCGCGGCGGCGGCCGAGCCGGTGCTGGGCCCGGTCGCGCAGTGGTCGGCCGTCGGCCCGTACCGTCTCCTGACCGCGCTCCCGCCCGGCGCGGCGCACGATCCCGTCCTGCGCGACCTCCTCTCCCCCGCCCACGCGGAGCTGGCCCGCACGGTGGAGGTCTTCCTCGACCACGCGGGCCAGGCGGGCCGCACGGCGGCGGCCCTGGGCATCCACCGGCAGACGCTCTACTACCGGCTGTCGCGGGTGGAGCAACTGACGGGGCTGGACCTGGACGACGGGGAGCACCGGCTGCTGCTGCACATGGGGGTGAAGGCGGCGCGGTTGTGAGGCGGACCGCGGGGGTGGGGGCGGCCACGACGGGGTCCGGGGGCGGCATCGGAACGGCGCGTGATGCCGCGACGCGGCGTCCGGGTGGCGCGTGGAGACGCGGTGTGGCCTCCGGGTGGCGCGTGGGGGTCCGGTGCGGCGTCCGGGTGGCGCGTCGGGCGTGGGGCCCGCGTCCACTCCTCCGCCGGTCACTTTGTCAGGTCATATACGTTCATGACGGAAGGTGATGTCGCCGCAGTCCCCACCGCCCCCGCGCCGGGCCACGATCCTGTCGTTCGCCGTCTCGCCGAAGGGCTCGCCGCGCGCGGCGTCGCGCTCGCGGGGGCGCGCGTCCTGCTGCTGGGTCTCGCGGAAGGCCGCGGGGGCGACGCGT
>NZ_JAAGLR010000769.1 GCF_010548245.1 Streptomyces sp. SID11385 | reverse complement strand
GGGGGTAGCGGTGCTCGGGTGGGGTTGTGGGGGAGTGGGGGGTGGGTTGGTGGCGTTGGTGGAGATGGGCGAGGGCGGGCTGGGGGGTGGGTCGGGTCGGTAGGTGAGTGGGGTGCTCGGTACGGGGGTGGGCTGTCGGGGCGGGGGACGGGTGTCGGGTACGGGGCCTACGGGGGCGGCGCGCGGGCTGCACGCGGGGCGGGGCGCGCTGGCTGTCTGGGGGGCGGGGCTGTTCTCCGTACGGGGTGAGCTGCCTGCCGGGGCTTGAACGCCGTGCCGGAGCGGGATCGGCACGTGCGGAGCGGGGCCGGGGGCGGCTGTGATCGCGGTCGGCGGCCGGTGCGGCCGACAAGCCGTGCGGCTGGCGGTCCGTGTGGCTGGCGTCCCGTGCGGCCCGCGGTCTGCGGTCTGTGCGGCCTGTGGTCAGTGGGTCGGCGGGCGCGCTCGGCTGGGGCCGGTGGCCGGTCCTCTGTCCGCCCCTGTCGCCGCCCCCTGCCCCCGCCCCTTCTCCGCACGCTCCGCGCATGGCCTCGTGCGCCCGGCCGTGCGCTCTGCACGCGGCCCGTACCAGCGGCTTTATTGGTGGGGCGTGGGTCGGCCCGCTGAGAGTGACGCAGTGGGCCGGGGGAGACCGCCGTCCTCATCCCCGCGGACGGCGGACCGGTCCGGGAGGTGAACGGCGCCTCCCGGACCGCGCGCATTCCACCCTCAGTACGGAGCCGCCACCCTGGCCTTCACGCGGCACGGACCAGGACGAGCGGGCACACGGGTCGGGTACGAGGGACCGCACGGGCCGGCCGGACCCCGGGACGGTGCGGGCGGCCGGGGACGGTGCAGGGCGGCCGGGGCCAGACGGGGCGGCTGGGACGGTAGGGGACCGAGAAATTTCCGGTATGCGAGGCCCGTACGAGCGGGCCGCCGCCCCCCGTACGAACGGCCCCCGCCTTCCCACGAGCGCCCCGGCCTCTCTCCGAGCGGCCCCCGCCCATCGCGTGGCGGTCGGCCGGCCGCCCCCCCGGCGGGGACACGCCGGTGCCCGCCGTACCGGGTGCGGCAACCACCCACGACGCACGAAGACCGCGACGAGGCCGGTACGAGGGCCCGACGGGGCCGGTACGAGGGCGACGCGCCCCTGCGCCCGCACACGGTCGGCCCCGCCTCGTACCTCCCTCGCCCCGCCCCCACCCCGGCACATGCCCCTGGCCTGCCCACCGCGACCGGTTCCCGCCCCCCGGTGGAACGATCCGCCCACCCCATCCGCCCCCGCCCGGCGTACCCCGTCTCGCCCCGCCGTGGTACCCCGCACCCCCCATCCGTCGTACCTCCTCCCCACCCCGGCCTCCGCGCCGTGCGACCAACTCGCCAGTGCCGCACCAACTCCCCCCAACCCCGCCTTCCTCGCACCAACTTCACCCAGGAATTCGCCAAGCCCGCATTCCGGCCGCCCCGTTACGTGGCGAAGGTGCGCGTTCCGCTTGCTGTCCGCAACGGCCTGGCTGCCCGCGCCGGAACCTCCGCACCCGGGCTGGTGACCGCTTGGTGACAGGTGGGCGGCGGATGCGGAGCGCCAGGGCCGACGGGCGCCTCGGGGCGTGCGGCGGGCGCGGGCGAGGGCGTGCG
>NZ_JAAGLR010000738.1 GCF_010548245.1 Streptomyces sp. SID11385 | reverse complement strand
GGCGGGCGTGGTCCGCAGCGCGTCGCAGACGACGAGATGCCCGGCGACCTCGCCGAGGGTCTCGCGGAACGCGGTCACGTCCGTGACGCGCCGCTCCAGCCCGGCGTGCCCGGCGAGCAGGCGCGCGCCGCGCAGCACGGGGTCGGCGAGCAGCCCGGCGACGGTGGTGGGGGACGTCACGCGCGCCCCCGGTCGCCCGGTTCGGCGTCCAGGTCCAGCCCGAACGCGGCGGGTCCCACGCGCTGCTCGGCGCCCGGCGGCCAGGCGTGCAGGGCGGGGAGCCGCATCAGCGCGAGGTGGCTGCCGGCCCGTACCTGATCGGTGCGCAGCGGGCGCCGCCCGCTGGGGTCGACGGCGGCGAGGATCTGCGGGGTGGCCGCCACGGTGACGCCGTCCCTGGTCACGGCGAGGAACTCGTCGAGGAAGTCCACGCGGACGACCGCGCCGCTGTGCCGGTCGGTGAGGCTCAGGGAGCCGGGCCGCTGGCCGTGCCGGGGCACGATCTCCTCCGTACGGCCCACGGCGAGCAGGTCGGCCCCGAGCCGTTCCGCCAGTTCGGCGGGGGCGAGCGCCGCTTGCGAGGCCCGCAGGAAACGCTCGCCGAGGCCGAGGCAGGCGCCGACCGAGCCGGTGACGCCGATGCCCGCGAGCCGTTCGGCGGGGAGCGGGTACAGCGCGAGCGCCGCCGCGCCGCCGAGCGCGAGCACGTTGGCGCGCAGCAGGGGTTCGGCCCGCCGTTCGGAGACCTCCGGCACGAGCACGGTGTCCCCGGCGGGTCCGGTGAGCGCCATCGGCGCGGCGGGGACGCCGTGCGCGGCGGCGAGGCTCTGGTCGATGCGGGGGAAGGCGCGGCCCATGAGGTCGCCGTCCACGAGTGGGAGCGAGAGCGCGTGCGCCGTGAGGGCGGGCACGAGCGCGTTGAGGCCGCCGATCTCGATCACGCCGACGGCCCCGGCCGGGCGGCCCGCGGCCCGGGCGACCGCGCGGACGGCGCGGGCGAAGTCCTCGGGTTCCACGAGCCGCTCCGCGAGG
>NZ_JAAGLR010000711.1 GCF_010548245.1 Streptomyces sp. SID11385 | reverse complement strand
GCGCGGCGACGAGGACCGCCCCCCAGCCCGGGAGCGTGCGCGCGGGCCGCTCCTCGGGCACGGCGGGGCGTGGCGCCGGGGCGGCAGGGGCCGTGTCCTCGCGCGCCGCCGGTACGGCAGGTGTCGTCGTCATCGCACGTTCCCGCCCTTGCCGCTCAGGAGGTACGCCCACGTCAGCGGGCCCGGGATGCCGTCCGCGCCCTTGCCGCGCCAGCC
>NZ_JAAGLR010000675.1 GCF_010548245.1 Streptomyces sp. SID11385 | reverse complement strand
GGGGGGTGGGGAGGTGGGTGCGGGCGTGGTGGTGGCCGGTGCGGCGGGCCTCGTGGGCGGTGGCGGTGAGGAGGCGGGTCAGGGTGGGGGTGTCGGTGGGGTCGGCGAGGGCCAGTTCCTCGACGGTCGCGGTGCCGGGGCTCGTGTGGTGGCGGAAGGTCAGGTAGCCGGTGGCGTCGGTGGTGAGGAGGGTCGTGGTGGTGGCCGGGGGGTACCAGGCCGGGACGCGGTGGTGCCAGTCGGCGAAGGTGCGGACGGTGGTGAGGGGGCGCGTCGTGTCGTAGGCGGTGCGCAGCCGGGCGAGGTCGGGGAGGTCGGCGGCCGTCGCCGCGCGGACGCCGCCGGGTGGGCGGGGTGGCGCGGTGAGGGGTCCTTCCCACGCGGGGGCCTCGTACGTGGTCCAGCCCGCGCCCTCGTAGACCCGGGGCGTGCCGGTGAAGAGGAGGGACCAGGCGCAGCCGTCCTCCGTCATCCGGGCCACGGCGAGGTCGAGCATCCGGCGCACGTGTCCCCTCCCGCGCGCCTCGGGGAGTGTCGCGACGCCGCCGAGGCAGGCGACGCGCGCTGCCGCGCCCCCGGGCGCGGTGCGCACGGGCCGCGGCTGGTAGTGGAGCGCGGCGACGAGCCGCCCTGCCTCGGTGGTGACGAGGGTACGGGCGTGGCGTTCCTCGCCGCGCGTCCACAGGGCCGCGACCGGGGCGGGGCCGAAGACCTCCGCCCACAGGGCGCGGAGCGCGGGTTCGTCGGCCTCGGTCGCGGTGCGGTGGTTCGTGGTCATGAGGGCTCCCGGGGTCACAGGAGGAGGTTGGCGGTCCAGCGGACGCGGGGGCCTTCCTCGGGGACGGCCTCGCGTGCGACGCCGTCCTCGGTGCAGTGGGCGTGGACGAGCGTGGAGTCGCCCCGGAAGGCCGCCGGTTCGAGGCGCAGGCGGCCTCCTGTCAGCTCGGCGCCGAGGGCGCTCCAGTGGTGGACGCCCTGGGTGAGGACGGCGTGGGCCGTGGTGGCGGGGGCGGTGGAGCGGAGGGGGCCGAGGTGCCAGTGCGTGGCGGTGTTGGCGGGGCGGTGCGGGCCCGAAGCGAGGAAGGTGTGGTCGGCGTTGTCGCCGCCGAGGCGCGTGGTGCCGCCGCAGGTGAGGCGCTGGCGGCCGGTGGGGGCGTCGAGGACGAGGCCGGTGTCGTGCAACTCGCACTCGGTCAGGCGTAGTTCGGGGCAGGTGACGGTGAGGGGTGCGGCGTCGGGGCCGCTGCCGTTCAGGGTGCACGCGGTGAATGCCACCGTGCTCGTTCCCGCGAGGGTGTTGCCGTCGAGTCCGTCGATGACGCAGCGCGTGAAGTGCACGGGGGTGTCGACGGCGGAGTGGACGAGGACGCTCCGCGCGGGCGGGGCGAAGTGGCAGTCGGTGAGGGTCGTGGGACGCGCGGAGCGGCTGGAGCGGCGGGTGAGCGAGAAGGTGACGGCGGTGCAGCCGCGCAGTTGGGCGCCGTCCGCGTTGACGCTGAGGGTGCCGCCCTTGTCGAAGGTGGGGCGGGCCAGGACGGTGACGTTGTCGAGCGTGAGGTCGGTGATCTTCGTGTCGGCGACGAACCAGGAGCACACGTGGTCGCGCACCGTGATCCGCTTGGCCGACGTCCCCCAGGGCGCGCCGGAGTTGGCGATGTCCATGAGCCCGGAGTTGCCCTGGTAGAGCAGGTCGTGCTCGTACTGGCCGTGGGTCGTGAAAGGGTTGCCGCCGCTGTCGTCCCCGTCGCCGTGGCAGTTGACCACCTGGCAGTGCGCGGAGGCGGTGAGGTCGCTGAGGTGGCGGACGTTGCTGCTCGCGCAGTCGCTGACGCGTCCGTCGAGGCAGTAGATCTGCTGGGTGAGGTAGCCCGCGCCGCCGTACTCGACGGTGGGCGGGTTCTTGAGGGAGCAGCGCTCGGTCGTGAAGCGGGTGTTCCAGCGGCGCATCACGACGGGCCAGAAGGTGCCGGTGGCGTGGATGTCGCGGGCGTGGCAGTCGACCGCGTACTCGAAGGAGACGGGGTGCGAGCCGGTGTACTCGTCGTCCTTCGCGCCGGTGTCCTCGCCCGCGCCGAGAAAGACGAGGTCGCGGACGGTGACGGAGTGGACGGGGCGGACGGGGACCCAGGTCAGTTCGCGTCCGGCGGGCAGTTCCCAGCCGGAGAGGTAGCCGACGCGGACGTGTCCGGCGTCGGGGATCTCGGTGATCTCGACGAGTTTCTGGAGTTCGCGTTCGTACTGGCCGCCGCCCGGCACGGGCGCGCACGTGAGGCTCCACCACTCGCCGACCGCGAAGGCGCCGCTGTCGGGGACGGGGTAGAGGTCGGTGAGTTCGGGGACGCGCCCGGAGAGGGCGTGGGTGAGGGAGCGCGCGGGCTCGGTCGTGCCCGCGAAGGCGAACACGGCGCCGAAGGGGTTGTCGTGGGTGTTGCGGGCGATGCCGCCGGTGTGGACGGTGCGGCCGCCGAAGTCGAGGGTGAGGCGGGAGCGGGTGAAGGTGTGGCGGCGGCGGAGGAGGAGGTCCGTGCGGGCCTGGACGCGGGTGACCGAGGGGTCGGCCGCCATCGCGTCGAGGGCGTCGTCGGCGGGGGTGCGGGGACCGAGGACGCCGAAGGAGCGGAAGTCGACGGTGCCGTCGTGGACTTGGCGCCAGCGGCCCCGGCGGGGGCGCGCGGCGGGCGTGTGGACGAGGCCGCCGTCGGGTGCGTCGCTCGCTTCCGCGTCCCAGCGCAGGAGGGCGCCGCCGCCGTCGCCGGGGGTGCGGTAGCCGCTGAGCAGGGCGTGTTCGCCGTCGGTGAGCCCGTGCGGGGAGCGGTCGAGGAGGGCGGCGAGGGTGGGCCAGGTGCGGGCGGCTTCGGGGGTACGGGCG
>NZ_JAAGLR010000642.1 GCF_010548245.1 Streptomyces sp. SID11385 | reverse complement strand
CTCCGGCCCGTCCCCGGCACCCGTACCGCCTCGCCCCCCGTACGAGTGACGGGGCGGACGTGCGCGTGGGTGTGCGCGGGCCGGGCGGGCGTGGCCCGGTCCCCGGCCCTCGTGGCCGCCGGGCGGTCCGTGCCGCGGCGCGTGGTCCGTGTCGTCCCGCCTGTCCCGCGGGTCGCGTGGTCCCCCATGGTGTGTCCCCCGTTCTTCTCCCGCGTGCCTGGCGGGGGCCGATGGGCCGCCGTTCGGTCGTGGCGCGCGGGCAGAGCAGATTAGCCCGTGTGCGGTGCGGGGGCGAGGAGGAAACGGGACACCCGGCCCGCCTATCCTGTGCCACGGACGCCCCGGGCCCCTGCCCGCCGCCCTTACCCCTTCGGCCACCGGCCCAACCAGACGGAGCACGCGACATGTACTTCACCGACCGCGGTATCGAGGAGCTGGAGCGGCGGCGCGGCGAGGAAGAGGTGAGCTTCGAGTGGCTCGCCGAGCAGTTCCGCGTCTTCGTCGACCTCAACCCGGACTTCGAGGTCCCCGTCGAGCGCCTGGCCACCTGGCTCGCCCGCCTCGACGACGAGGACGAGGACTGAGGCCCGCCCCGCGCCGGTCCGCGCGGCCGAGCCCCCCGCCTCACCCCGTCCCCCACCCCCGCGCCGCCCGCATCCGGTCGTAGGCCAGCGCGGAGAGCCCGTGGGCGACCAGCAGCGTGCCCGCGCAGCACCAGCCGTGGTCGCGGCGCCGCAGCCCGTACGCGAGCAGTGGCAGCCCCACCGCGCACTGCGCCCCCGCCAGCAACCGCGCGCCCGGCCCGCGCAGCCAAGGGCCCAGGGCGCCGTGCTCGACCGCGTCGATCTCGTCCCGTACCGCCTCGCGCCAGCCCGACCAGGACAGGGAGCGGTTGCCCGGTACGACGGCGGCGACCGAGCGGAGGCGGTCGGCGGGCTCGCCCGGCAG
>NZ_JAAGLR010000614.1 GCF_010548245.1 Streptomyces sp. SID11385 | reverse complement strand
GCGCCGTTCTGCGGTGCGGGGGCCGGGGAAGGCGCCGGGGCGGGCGCCGCGGGCGCGCCGCCGTACCCCCCGTATCCGCCCCCGGGAGGTGATGGCGACTGGGGCGCTCCGCCGCCTCCGCCCGGTGAGTCGACGACGGCCTCGATCTTCCAGTTCACCTGGAAGCGGCTCTGGAGCGCCTGCTTGAGCACGTCCTCGTTGTTGCCGTTGAGGAAGTTGTCCCTGGCCCCGGCGTTGACGAAGCCGACCTGCAAAGTGGTCCCGTCGAAGCCCGCGACCTGCGCGTTCTGGCTCAGCAGCATCCAGGTGAAGCGGCGCGTGTTCTTCACCGTCTCCAGGATCTCGGGCCACAGGGCGCGCGGATCGAGGCCGCTGCCGGGGGGCGGGGCGGCGGGCTGGGGAGCGGCCTGGCCCTGCGGCTGGGCC
>NZ_JAAGLR010000586.1 GCF_010548245.1 Streptomyces sp. SID11385 | reverse complement strand
CGCGAGCCCGGCCGCCACCGAGGCCGCCGGGTGACCCGCGTCCCGTTGCCCCTGCGCCTCTTCGCCCTCGTCGCCTGCGCCGACCTCCTCGCCGTCCTCCTCGACACCCGCCTCCACGCCTGGCCCGCGCACGCCGCCTGCAAGGCCCTGCTCCTGCCTCTCCTCGCCTGGTACGCGGTGCGCGCGGGCGCCCCCCGCCCGCTGCTCGCCGCGCTCGCCGCCGGGTGGCTCGGCGATCTCCTCCTGCTCTCCCCCGCCGACCCCGCCTTCCTCGCCGGGATGGCCGCCTTCGCCGCCGGACACGTCTGCTACCTCGTCACCTTCCTGCGTCACGGCGCCACTCCGCGCGCCCAGCCCGTCCGGCTCGGCGGCGGCGTCCTCGTCCTCGCCGCCGTGCTCCTCGTGCTGTGGCCGGGGCTCCCGGCGGGACTGCGGCTGCCGATGGCCGCCTACAGCGTGCTGCTCACGGCGACCGCGCTCGCCGCGCAGCGGTGCGGGGCGCGCGCGGCGGCGGGCGGCGCGCTCTTCCTCGTGTCGGACCTGCTCATCGCGCTCGGCGCGGCGGATCTGCCCCGGCCCGCGCCCGCCGACTTCTGGGTCATGCTCACGTACGCCCTCGCGCAGTACCTGCTCGTCACCGGCCTCCTCCGGAGGCAGCCGCTCACCAGCGGCCCCGCTGTGGCGGCGCGCTGAGCAGCGCGGGTACGGGCACGACGACGGCCAGGAGGAGTCCGGCGCGCGGAAGCCACCGCGTCCCGCCCGCGTCC
>NZ_JAAGLR010000557.1 GCF_010548245.1 Streptomyces sp. SID11385 | reverse complement strand
CGTCGGCGCGGGCCGCCGCGGCGGGGGCGAGGAGGGTGGCGGTGGCGGCGAGGAGGGCGAGCGCGGCGGGTTTCCGGTACGGAACCCGGTGCGGCATCCGGTACGGCATGGAGAGACTCCTTGAAGTGCGACGAGTGACCGCATACGGTCACGAATCAACGTAAAAGGCGCACGGAGAGATCGCAAAAGACCACAAGCTGTCACGATCGGCGCTCACTCCCCGGCCCCGCCCCGGAACCGCACCGCCTCCACCGTCCCCTGCCGCGTCGTCTCCTGCCGCACCTCCACGACCCCGCCGGGCCGTACGGGCGTGTACGGGACCTCCCCGACCCCGGCGGCGGTGATCACCGCCCCGGCCGCCCCCTCCTCGTCGGCGGGCAGCGCCCCGGCGGCCCCGGCCCGCAGCGCGGGGGCGAGGGGCCGCG
>NZ_JAAGLR010000514.1 GCF_010548245.1 Streptomyces sp. SID11385 | reverse complement strand
CGCCCACGTGCTACGCACGAAGCCGGGCGGGGTGCAACGGCGCGATTCCGTGCGACGCGGGGAGCAGGCCGGGCGCAACGGCGCGGTTCGCCGTCACGGACAGCGGCCCGGGCCCGAAGGCGAACCGTTTCGCCGGAGGCCCCGCGCGCCGCACGTACGCACCACGCCCGCCACACGCACCCGCCACGCGCCGCCCGTCACCCGCCACGCACCGGTCCCGCGCCCGAGGCACACCCGCACCACGGGTGCCGCACGCCACCGCCCTCGGCCGACTGCTCAGCCGATCGTGCCCGTGCCCCGCACGCCCTCCACCAGGCTCTGCACCTCGGTGCCGGGAGGGGCGAGCAGGAAGACGTTGCGGTCGACGCGGTGCATGCCGCTGCCGAGGCCGAAGACCACGCCGCTGCTGAAGTCGAGTACGCGCTTGGCGGTCTCGCTCTCGGCGCCGCTGAGGTCGAGCAGGACGGGGATCTGCGCCATGAGTGTCTCGGCGACCTCCCGCGCGTCCGCGAAGACGTTCACGCGCAGGACGACGAAGCGCCGGCGCGAGGCGGTCTCCGCGTCCGGGAGGGCGCTGTGCCCCGGCCAGGACGGCCAGGCGTCGCTGCTGCGCAGCGGTACGACCTGGGCGAGCCCTTCCCACTGCTCATCAGTGACGTCGTGGCTGTTCACTGCCCCACCCCGTCCGGGCTCGTACGATTGTCTGCATTCGTTCATTCTCGCCCGCCTCACTCGTTCGGCGGACCAGCGACACACCCGCCCGCGGCCCCCGGCGGCACGCCTGACGGTACGTCGGCACCCAGGGGTGCCCTGGGAAACCGTACCCAACAACCCGGGCGGTGCGGCGCGGCGGGGCCCGTGGCGGAGTGCCCGCATAAACCCTTGTTCCCGAATTCCCGCGCCCGGAACAGATATGCACAGCATTTTTCGCGGCCTCTCGTGTCTTTTCTTATTGCCTGCGAAAAGTCACGGAAGGAGTGCCGAGTCACCAGGTCAGCGAGGGTGAGCGGATTCCGGAAGGGGATCATCCGGACCGGCGGGCCCGGTATTCCAGCGGCCTCGGACACCGTTCTCCGGATGATTTCGGGCCGTTTCCCGATCGGCGCGTTTCGTCGTGTGTGACGACGATGCGCGGGGGCAGGCGGGGCCATGTCGAAGTTCTTCGACCGCAACCGACTGCAAAGGTGCTACTCGTGACGATCTCCACGCACAGCACGGGCACGTCCGGCCCGGCGGCGGCCGAGGCGGATGCCGCCGGACTGCCCTGGATAGAGGATGCGGGGAAGGTTGCCCCGCAGGACGCCCGCGAGCTCTCGCGGCTCTTCTTCGATCAGCTCGCCGTCCTCGAAGAGGGCACGCACGCCTACCAGTACGCGCGCAACACCCTCATCGAGATGAACCAGTCCCTCGTGCGCTTCGCCGCGCGCCGCTTCCGCAACCGCGGCAACGGCGACATGGAGGACATCCTCCAGGTCGGCACGATCGGCCTCATCAAGGCGATCGACCGCTTCGACCTCACCCGCGAGGCCGAGTTCACCTCCTTCGCGATCCCCTACATCGTCGGCGAGATCAAGCGGTACTTCCGCGACAGCACGTGGGCGGTGCACGTCCCCCGGCGGCTCCAGGAGCTGCGCGTCGATCTCGCGCGGGCCAAGGAACGGCTCGCGGTCGAGCTGGACCGCGACCCCGGGGTCAAGGAGCTGGCGGCCGAGCTGGACATCAGCGAGGAGGAGGTCATCGACGGGCTCATCGCGGCGAACGGCTACATGTCCGACTCGCTCGACCTGCCCGCCGACAGCACCACGAGCGGCAAGCCCGACCAGAAGACCGCGACGACCTACGCCGACTTCCTCGGCGACTGGGACCCGGCGATGGAGCTGGTCGAGAACTTCACGGCGCTGCGCCCCCTCCTCGGCACGCTCGACGACCGTGAGCGGTACCTGCTCGAACTGCGCTTCGGGCAGGAGCTGACCCAGGCGCAGATCGGGGCCGAGCTGGGCGTCTCGCAGATGCACGTCTCGCGGCTGCTGAGCCGGACGCTCGGGAAGCTGAGGGAAGGGTTGCTGTCGGAGGGCTGAGATCCGGGACCACGAGGCCGGTCCGGGGCCACGCGCCCGGCCGGGGCCACGCGCCCGGCCGGGGCCGCGAGGCCCGGCGGTCCGGTGAGGTCCCGTTGTCCACAGGGCCCGTACGAAGAACCGCTCTTCGTACGGGCCCTGCGACGCGCCTGCTGGCCACCGGGGCGACGCGCCTGCCTGCCACCGGGCGGGACGTCACCGCCGCGGGAGGAACGTCACCCCTCCCCGCGGCGCGTCACCACCCCACCGCCACCGCGAGCCACTGCGGGTCCTGGTGCGAGACGAAGGAGGACTGGCCGGCGTAGTCGTCGTACGGGAAGCCGTACGCGAGGTGGTTGATGCCGTGGTCGTGCCAGAACTTCGCGTAGTAGTTCGCCGGGCTGTCCTTGTAGTACAGGTCCGGCGTGGACCACTGGTCCTCGGGGAGCTGGGCGACGTGGCGGTTGAGCGCCGAGCACTTGCCCGGGTCGTTGGCGAGGACGCCCGCGCACCCCGTGATGTCGGAGGTGGGCGCGTTGACGCCCTGCGACTGGGCGTAGGCGGTGAAGTAGTCCGCGTACTTGCCGCCCTCGCGGAAGTCGGGAGAGCTGCCGGGGGCCGGGATGCGGGCCGGGTCGTCGGCGAGGCCCTTGAACTCGGTGGGGACCTCGTCCTTGAACTCCTGGAAGGTCTGCTCGCGGGACTGCTGGAAGGTGTCGTAGTCCTCGCCGACCTGCACGTCGTAGCCGTCCGCGGCGTGCAGGCGCATCGCGAGCTTGAGGCCGAAGGCGTCGACGCGGGTCGTGTTGCCGTTGAAGACGTTGTCGCCGACGGTGAACTCGATGAAGTCCTGGTACTGGCTGTCGGGCGAGCCGAGGTAGAAGTACATGCGGCCGGCCGAGTTCGCCGGCATGTCGACGTAGGGCTGTTCGGCGATGGAGTGCGTCTCGCCGTTGAAGCTCCAGTAGACCTCGCTGTCGGGGTACTTGCCGTTGGTGCGGTTGAGGACGGCGACCGTGACGACGTTGTTCGGCGCGGGGAAGGCGGAGGTGTCGCCCCAGAAGGAGTCGGGCGGGGCCTCGCCCGGCGCGGCGGCGACGACGGGTGCGGGAGCGGCGCCCGCCTGCGGGGCGGTCGCGAGGCCGCAGAAGGCGGCGGCGAGGA
>NZ_JAAGLR010000480.1 GCF_010548245.1 Streptomyces sp. SID11385 | reverse complement strand
CAGGAGACGAAGGACGGCGGCGGTACGGGGCGCCAGGCCCCGCCCGCCGCGGCGCTCGCGCACGAGGCCGCGGCGGGCGGTCCCGTCGCCGAGGCCGAGGCGATCGCCGCGCGCTATCTGGCGATCAGCAGCCACATGGCGATCACGCCGAAGGTGAGCGTGGTCATCCCCGCGATGAACGAGGCGGCGAACCTGCCGTACGTCTTCGAGTCGCTGCCCGGCTGGGTCCACGAGGTGGTCCTCGTGGACGGCAACTCGACGGACGACACGGTCGCGGTGGCGCGCTCGCTGTGGCCGCGCCTGACCGTCGTGGCGCAGTCGGGGCGCGGCAAGGGCGACGCGCTGCGGGCCGGGTTCGCGGCGTGCACGGGCGACATCATCGTGATGGTCGACGCGGACGGCTCGGCGGACGGCGCCGAGATCGTCAGCTACGTCTCCGCGCTCGTCTCGGGCGCGGACTTCGCGAAGGGCTCGCGCTTCGCCAACGGCGGCGGCACGGACGACATGACGGCGCTGCGCAGACTGGGCAACAGCCTGCTGTGCCTCGCGGTCAACGCGAAGTTCGGGGCCCGCTACACGGACCTGTGCTACGGCTACAACGCGTTCTGGCGGCACTGCCTGGACGACATCGACCTGGACTGCACGGGGTTCGAGGTCGAGACGCTCATCAACATCCGGGTCGCGAAGGCCGGTTTACGGGTCCAGGAGATCCCGAGCCACGAGTACCTGCGCATCCACGGCGACAGCAATCTGCACGCGGTGCGGGACGGGCTGCGCGTCCTGCGCGTGATCCTCACCGAGCGCGGCGGGCGGCGCGGCTCGCGCGTGCGGCGCCCGGGGCTCGACGGGAGGCGGCCGTGACGGCGGACGCGAATCCGGGCCCGGGCGTTTCGGTCGTCATCTGCGTGTACACCGAGGAGCGCTGGCGGGACATCGGGGACGCGGTCGCCTCGGTCCTCGCGCAGTCGCGGCCCGCACGCGAGATGCTGCTCGTCGTGGACCACAACCCGGCGCTGCTCGCGCGGCTGCGGGAGCGGTACGCGGCGGGTGCTCCCGTGCGGGTCCTGGCGAACGCGGGCCCGCGCGGGCTCTCGGCCGGGCGCAACACGGGGATCGTGGCGGCGCGCGGGGACGTCGTGGCCTTCCTCGACGACGACGCGACGGCGGAGCCCGCGTGGCTCGCGCGCCTCGCC
>NZ_JAAGLR010000451.1 GCF_010548245.1 Streptomyces sp. SID11385 | reverse complement strand
CGCGGGGATGAGCGCGGCGAAGTCGGGGCGGCCCATGCGCGCGTGCGTGAGCCCGGCGCCGAGCAGGGCGTGCCCGTCGAGGTACTGCCAGCCGCGGATCTCGGCGACGCGGCCGAGGCCCACGAGGGCGGCGGGGCGCAGGAGTCCGGCGTTGACGGCGGTCATGAGGTCGGTGCCGCCCGCGACGGGCACGGCGGTGGGGGTCGCGGCGAGCGCGGCCACGGCCTCCTCCAGCGTGACGGGCAGGGAAACCGCCGCATTCGGTGCCTGTGTGGTCAAAGCGGCTGCCCCTTCCCGTTGCCCCCGGAC
>NZ_JAAGLR010000424.1 GCF_010548245.1 Streptomyces sp. SID11385 | reverse complement strand
CGAGGGCGCGCAGTGGGCGAGCTTCGCGCTGGGCCGGATGCAGATGCCGTGGGTCGCGCAGTCGATCCTCCTCGGCGGCCATGTCCGGGTCGGCCTCGAGGACAACCTGTACCTCGGCAAGGGCGTCAAGGCCACCAACGCCCAGTTGGTGGAGCGCGCCGTGCAGATCACCGAGGCGCTGGGCTCCCGGGTCGCCACCCCGGACGAGGCCCGTCAGCGGCTCGGACTCAAGCCCCG
>NZ_JAAGLR010000400.1 GCF_010548245.1 Streptomyces sp. SID11385 | reverse complement strand
GGCCCGCGCGGCGCGGCGCGCGGCGGACGCCGGATGACGACGCCGGACGGGCTCGACCCGCACCTCCAGCACCCCACCCGGCTCACCGTCGCGGCCTTCCTCTCCGGCTGTGCCGAGGCGGAGTTCGGCGCGGTGCGGGACTACGCCGCGCTCTCGGACGCGAGCGTGAGCCGCATCGCGACGGCGCTCGCGGACGCCGGGTACGTACGGGTGCGCAAGG
>NZ_JAAGLR010000366.1 GCF_010548245.1 Streptomyces sp. SID11385 | reverse complement strand
GGCCCGCCGAGCCGCCCGCGCCGCGCCGCGACCGGGGCGGATGGCGCACCTCCGCGCCGGTCTTCGCGCTGCCCACGCTGCTCGCGCTCGTCATGCTCCTGCCGGGGCTCGGCGACCGCCAGCTGTGGCGCGACGAGCACGCGACCTGGTGGGCGGCCTCGCTGTCGCTGCACGACCTGAGCGTCCTCACCAAGTCCATCGACATCGTCTTCATCCCGTACTACCTCGGGATGCACCTCTGGATCGCCGTCTTCGGCGACTCCGAGGCGGCCCTGCGCATCCCCGGCGCGCTCGCCATGGCGGCGGCGGCCGGGCTCCTCGGACTGCTCGGGCGGCACCTGTTCACCGCGCGCGTCGGCCTCGTCGCCGGGCTCGCCTTCGCGGTGGTCCCGGGCATCACGCGGTACGGGCAGGAAGTGCGCCCGTACGCCTTCGCCGTGGCCGCCGTGCTCGCCTCGACGCTGCTGCTCCTGCGGCTGCTCGAACGCCACGGCTTCAAGGGCTGGTGCGCGTACGCGCTCACCGTGCCGCTCATCGGCTGGAGCCACCTCGCCTCGCTGTGCGTCCTCGCCGCCCACCTCGCCTTCGTCGTCCGCGCCCGCCGCGCGGGGGACCGCATCGCGGGCTGGGCGTGGACGGCCGCCGCGCTCATCGGGCTGTGCCTCGTGCTCCCGATGGCGCTCGCGGGCAGTGGGCAGAGCGGGCAGATCGCGTGGAACAACCCGACGCTCCACGACCTCCAGACGTACCCGGAGCAGCTCTTCGGGAGCTGGGCGGTCGCCGTCCCGGTCCTCGTCCTCGCGGTCGTGGGGGCGCTGTTCGTCCGCGAGCACGTGCTGCCCTTCGCGCTGTGGACGGTGCTGCCGCCGCTGCTCACCTTCGCGACCGCCGCGCAGCTCCACCTCTTCCTGCCGCGCTACCTGCTCTTCACCGTGCCCGCCTGGGTGCTGCTCGCCGCGGCGGCGCTCGGCCGCGCGGGCGGGCGGCTGAACGGCGAGGGGCCGCGCGCGCTGCGGACCGGCGGGCTCGTCCTCGGGCTCGTCGCGGTCGCCGGGCTGACCCTCGCGGCCCAGCCGGGGCTGCGCACCGCGCGCGCCGACATCGCGGGCGAGCCGGACTTCCGGGGCGCCGCCACGTACCTCCTCGCGCACCAGAAGAAGGGCGACGCGCTCGCGTACGGCGGCACCTTCTCCGAGCGGCGCGCGCTCGACTACGAGCTGCGCGACGCGGCGACGCGCCCCAAGGACGTGCTCGTCTACCGGACCCCGCAGGAGCTGGGGTCCTACGGGGCGCAGGAGTGCCCGCGCCCCGCGAGCTGCCTCGCCACCACGAAGCGCCTGTGGCTCGTGACGACCGCGTTCGGCAGCGACCCGTACGGGGACATGCCGCGCGCCAACGCGAAGGCGATCCGCGCCGGTTTCCGCCTCGCGGACACCGCGAAACTCCACAACGTCAGGGTCCTGCTGTACACGCGCAGCGCGGCGGACAAGCCCCGCGACGACGGCGCCGCCGACCGCGCGGTGCACGCCTCCTGACCTCCCCCCACCTCCCCCTTCCCGTCCCTTTCCGCCGAGGAGCAAGCCCGTGAGCCAGTCGTCAGCCGCACCGGACACGCCGGAGAACGCCGCGCCGGGCGACGCCGCGCGCGTCACCGTCGTCATGCCCACGTACAACGAGGCGGCGAACCTGCCGCGCATGGCCGAGGCCGTCCTCGCGCTGCCGCTGCCCGGGCTCCAGCTCAAGATCGTCGACGACTCCAGCCCGGACGGGACGGGGGAGCTGGCGGACGAGCTGGCCGAGAAGTACAACGCGGGGGCGGGCGCGGGCCGCCCTCGGATGACCGTGCTCCACCGCACCGAGAAGGACGGCCTGGGGCGCGCGTACGTCGCGGGGATGAGCGCGGCACTGGAGGAGGACGCCGAGTTCGTCGTCCAGATGGACGCCGACGGGAGCCACCCGGTGGAGGCGGTCGTCCGGATGCTCGCCGCCGCGCGCGCCGAGGACGCCGGGCTCGTCGTGGGCAGCCGGTACGTCGAGGGCGGGCAGCTCGACGAGGAGTGGGGGCGCCACCGCGTGCTGCTCTCGCGCTTCGCCAACGCCTACGCGCGCGCCGTGCTCGGCAGTGACATCCGCGACATCACCGCGGGCTACAACCTGTGGTCGGCCGCGACCCTGCGCGACCTCGACCTCGCGACGCTCGACAGCGCGGGCTACAGCTTCCAGGTCGAGCTGAAGTACAAGGCGACGCGCGCCGGGTACCGCGCCGTCGAGGTCCCCATCCGCTTCGAGGAGCGGACGGAGGGGGCCTCGAAGATGACGCTGCGGACGCAACTGGAGAGCGCGCTGGTGCCGTTGCGGCTGCGGATGCGGGGGGATCGCTGAGGGCCTTACGGGGCGGTCCGGGCGCCGCTTCGGCGTGACCGGTGCCGCTTCCGCATGGCGGGTGGGGCCTTACGGGGCCGGGGACGCCGCCGCCTTCGAGGCCGCCGCGACGCCGCGGGCGTAGATCTGCCGGAAGGTGTACGTCGACAGCTCGTCGCCCGCCCGGAAGACGTCCGTGTCGGCCTTCGTGACCGCCTTGCCGTTCTTGAAGCCGCCCACCGTGAGGTACACGTACCGCGCGTAGGCGTTGGTGGTGCTGCGGCACACCGTCGTGCGGCAGAAGACGGGGACCCCGCCCCCCGGCAGCGAGGCGACGTTCCCGCGCGCCTGCTCCTTCGCCTTCGCCGCGGCCCCCGCCGAGTCGAAGACCGCGACACCGACGGTGACGGCGACCCCGCCCTTCGTGTACGTCGCGCGCAGCAGCTGCCGGCAGCCGTTCGCCTTCAGCACCCCGCCGAGCGCCCCCTGGGCCGCCGCCGCGCAGTCGCCCGTCGCGGCGAGGGGGCCCTTGTCGTACGTACCGCCGTCGAGCCGCAGCTCACCGCCGGGGAAGAGGCCCGCGGCCGTGAGCGGCGCCGTGTCGCGGGCCGCGCTGTTGAGGTACTCGCTGGGGCTCGGGACGGGGCGGGGCGCGACCGAGGAGAAGCGGGGGCTCGCGCTCGTGGAGGGGCTGGGGAGCGTCGCGGTGGGCGGGAGGCTCTTGTGCGCCGCGTCGCTCTTCGTACCGTCGTCCTTGTTCACCGTGACGACGACGGTCGCGACGATCGCCGCGACGAGCCCGGTCGCGACGACGCCGAAGGCCGTCCACAGCACGGTCCTGCGGCGTTTCGCCCGCGCGTTCTCCTCCGCGAGCGCGTTCCAGTCCGGGGACTGCCCGCCCGTACCGAAGCCGCCGCCGTCACCGCGTCCGTCACCATGGGGTCCCCCGTGCCCAAAGCTCATGGCGCGCATACTAGTCACACCGCGCGCGGACGGATCTCGGTGCGACGGGCATGACGATTTTGACCCGTACGGGGACTGGCGGGTAGCCTGGCTCCTCGTTGTGTATTGGCTTGCTCATTCTCACGTGAGGGGCCCTTACACCGGTCCACCAAGCCGATGACCAGCGGTACGCACGCGTTTGCGTCGACGAGTGCGTCCAGGGCTGTCGTGATCGTCCGTGGTGGCCATGTCAGGACCCCCTCCCTGGCCGTTCTCGGTCCGGGAGACACCCATCACAGAAGAAGCGAAGGCTACGACCAGTGCGTACGTACAGCCCCAAGCCCGGCGATGTGACTCGCCAGTGGCACGTCATCGACGCCCGGGACGTTGTCCTGGGCCGTCTGGCGTCGACCGCCGCCAGCCTCCTTCGGGGCAAGCACAAGCCGATCTACGCCCCCCACGTCGACACCGGTGACTTCGTCGTCATCATCAACGCCGACAAGGTGCACCTCTCCGGCAACAAGCGGACCCAGAAGCTCGCCTACCGTCACTCGGGTTACCCGGGCGGTCTGCGTTCGGTCCGTTACGACGACCTCCTCGCGAACAACCCGGAGAAGGCCGTCGAGAAGGCCGTCAAGGGCATGCTCCCGAAGAACACCCTCGGCCGTCAGATGCTCTCGAAGCTGAAGGTCTACGCGGGCGAGCAGCACCCGCACGGTGCGCAGCAGCCGCAGCCGTTCGAGATCACTCAGGTCGCGCAGTAAGTCCGGCCACCCCCTAAGACACGCAGAATTCTGAGGAGCATCGTGGCCGAGACCACCGCCGAGCAGCCGATCGAAGAGGCTGTCGACGTCGAGCAGTACACCACCGAGTCCGAGGTCCCCGTCGAGGGCGAGTACACCTCGGAGTCCCTCGCCTCCGCCTTCGGCGAGCCGCAGCCGGCCGCTGGCCTGGGCCGTCGCAAGAACGCGATCGCCCGCGTCCGGATCGTTCCGGGCTCCGGCAAGTGGAAGATCAACGGTCGCACCCTTGAGGACTACTTCCCCAACAAGGTGCACCAGCAGGAAGTCAACGAGCCCTTCAAGGTGCTCGAACTCGACAACCGCTACGACGTCATCGCCCGCATCGCGGGTGGCGGCGTCTCGGGTCAGGCCGGCGCCCTGCGCCTCGGCGTGGCCCGCGCGCTGAACGAGGCCGACGTGGACAACAACCGCGGCGCCCTCAAGAAGGCGGGCTTCCTCCGCCGCGACGACCGTGCCGTCGAGCGCAAGAAGGCCGGTCTCAAGAAGGCCCGCAAGGCCCCGCAGTACAGCAAGCGCTGATCGCGGCCCTTGCCGTATCGCTTGTTCGCCCCGGCGGCACGTTCCGTGTCGTCGGGGCGTTCGCGTTTCCGGGTGCGCGTTTTTCGGGGCGTTCGTGTTCCGGGGCGTGCGCGTTTCCGGGCGTTCGAGTTCCGGGGGTGTGCGCGTTTTCGGGGCGTGCGCGGGGGGCGTGTGGAGGCATCGGGGGGTGTCCGGTGGCGTGCGCGGACGGCGGGACGAGACCGCTGGGTGTGCGCGGGAGCCGGGGCGGGACCGGTGGGGCCTGCGAAGGTGCCCGGTCGTGCCCGGCGGACGCGCGATGTCCCCGGGGGAACCCGGCCCATGCGGTATGACGTATAACAACTGATGTGCGAAGTGCGGCGGCCCGGTGAACGGCGGGGTCGCTCGTGACAGCGAGCGGGAGGAATCCAGGTGGGACGGCTCTTCGGGACGGACGGCGTACGCGGGGTCGCGGGCGTCGATCTGACGGCCGAGCTCGCGCTCGGGCTCGCGGTCGCGGCCGCACACGTACTGGGGGAGGTCGGGAGCAGGCCGGGGCACCGGCCGACCGCCGTGGTGGGGCGCGATCCGCGCGCCTCGGGCGAGTTCCTGGAGTCCGCGGTCGTCGCGGGCCTCGCGAGCGCCGGGGTCGACGTGCTGCGCGTCGGCGTCCTGCCCACGCCCGCCATCGCGCACCTGACCGGGGTGCTCGGCGCCGACTTCGGCGTCATGCTCTCGGCGAGCCACAACGCCATGCCCGACAACGGCATCAAGTTCCTCGCCCGCGGCGGGCACAAGCTCGCCGACGAGCTGGAGGACCGCATCGAGGCCCAGTACCACCGCCACCGCGAGCCCGGTGCCACGGAGTGGTCGCGGCCGACCGGCGCGGACGTCGGCCGGGTCCGTGACTACGACGAGGGCTTCGACCAGTACGTCGCGCACCTCGTGGCCGTCCTCCCCAACCGTCTCGACGGCCTGCGCGTCGTCCTCGACGAGGCGCACGGTGCCGCCGCCCGCGTCTCCCCGGAGGCGTTCGCGCGCGCCGGGGCCGAGGTCATCACGACGATCGGCACCGAGCCCGACGGCCTCAACATCAACGACGGCGTCGGCTCCACGCACCTCGCCCAGCTCCAGGCCGCCGTCGTCGCCCACCAGGCGGACTTCGGCATCGCGCACGACGGCGACGCCGACCGCTGCCTCGCCGTCGACGCCGAGGGCCGCGAGATCGACGGCGACCAGATCCTCGCCGTCCTCGCACTCGCGATGCGCGAGCACGGGACGCTCCGCAAGAACACCGTCGTCGCCACCGTCATGTCGAACCTCGGCTTCAAGCTCGCCATGGAGCGCGAGGGCGTGCACTTCGAGGAGACGGGCGTCGGCGACCGGTACGTGCTCGAACGCATGAAGGCGCAGGGGTACGCGCTCGGCGGCGAGCAGTCCGGGCACGTCATCCTCCTCGACCACGCCACGACGGGCGACGGCACCCTCACCGGGCTCATGCTCGCCGCGCGCATGGCCGAGACCGGGCGCTCCCTCGCCGACCTCGCCTCCGTCGTCACGCGCCTGCCGCAGGTCCTCGTCAACGTCCCCGACGTCGACCGCACCCGCGTCGCCTCGGCGCCCGAACTCCGCACCGCCGTCGAGGAGGCCGAGCACGCCCTCGGCACGACGGGCCGCGTCCTGCTCCGCCCCTCCGGCACCGAGCCGCTCGTGCGGGTCATGGTCGAGGCGGCGGACATCGAGCAGGCCCGCTCGGTCGCGAGCGGACTCGCGGACGTCGTGAAGTCGACGCTGGGCTAGTACGAGCCCTTCCCCCTGTCACCGGCGCGGTGGCGGGTGCCCCGGACACCGGGTCGCCCGCCACCGCGCCGTTTTCGTGTGCCCGTGTCCGGCCCCGTCGTTTGACAAGCCTGGAATGTCGTTCCACCATGGCTGTGGAACGACATTCCAGGATGATCAGAAGGAGCAGTCATGGCACTTCAGGACCAGCCCGCCTACCTCATCAAGATGCGCGCCAAGCCCGGCCTCGGCGACAAGCTGTTCGCCCTGGCGACCGAGGGCATGGAGAAGTCGGGGGCCTCGGACCGCTTCACCATCGTGCGCGAGGACGACGACCCGGACGTCCTGTGGAACGTCGAGATCTTCCGCAGCCACGAGGCGAAGGACGCCTACGAGAACAGCCCGCTCGCCGACGAACTCCGCGACGAGATCATCGGCCTGCTCGCCGAGCCCCCGACGCGGATCAACGTCCACCCGTACGCGGCGGCGCCGGTCGTGGAGGGCTGAGGTTACGCGGGCCGAGGTATTGCGTGTGGCGGTGCGGCGAGGGGGTGGGGCCGCGGTGTGCGCGGTCCGCGCCCGTACGATCCCCGCATGCTGCATGTGCGTGTCATCGTTCCGGCCCGCCGCACCGAGGAGTTGCTGAGCCTGCTGCGCGGGAGCGTGGGGGTGACCCACCTCGTCGTCCTGTCCGGGGCCGCCCGCGAGCCCGCGGGCGATCTCGTCGAGTGCGAGGTCGCCCGCGAGGCGGCCGACGAACTCCTGGACCGGCTCCAGGAGTTCCGGCTCGGCGAGGACGGCGGGATCACCGCGGAGCACCTCGACCTGACCCTTTCGCGACCCGCCGAGCAAGCCGCGCGCGAGGCGCCGGGGGACGCCGCCGACGCCGTCGTGTGGCAGGAGCTGAGCGACGCGAGCAACGAGGACGCGACGCTCACCGTCACCTACCTCGCCTTCCTCGCCCTCGCGACGATGATCGCCGCCTGCGGGGTCATGCTCGACAACGCGATCCTCGTCGTCGGCGCCATGGCGATCGGCCCCGAGTTCGGGCCGCTCGCCGGGATCTCCACGTCGCTCGTGCGCCGCGCCCCGCGTCTCGCCGCCCGTTCGCTGCTCGCCCTCGTCGTGGGCTTCCTCGTCGCCATCGCGGTGACGGTCCTCTTCGGCCTGCTGATGGACGGCTGGGGCCTGTTCAGCCACGCGCGCCTCGACGCGCGGCGCCCCAACACCGGCTTCGTCTACGCGCCCGACGCGCTCTCCTTCGTCGTGGCCGTCCTCGCCGGGATCGCCGGCACCCTCTCGCTGACCTCCTCGAAGTCCGGGCTGCTCGTCGGCGTGGCGATCTCGGTGACGACGGTGCCGGCCGCGGCGAACGCGGCCGTCGCGCTCTCGTACGGCGAGTTCGGCCAGATGCGGGGCTCTCTCGGACAACTCGGCCTCAACCTCTTCGGCATCGTCCTCGCCGGCACCCTGACCCTGCTCGCCCAGCGGCTGCTGTGGTCGGAGCTGCGCGAGAAGACCGGCGGGGGCGGACGGCGCCGGGCCTGACCCGGGGCGCGGCCGAAGGCGACCGTGCGGCATGCTGGAGGTCTGTCAACTCCCTGTCAGCAGCGTCAGGTTCGCCCCACGAAGGACCGCATTCATGAGTTACGACCCCCGCGTCGACACCAGCAGGCCGCACCCCGCGCGCGTCTACGACTGGCTGCTCGGGGGTGTGGACAACTTCCCGGCCGACCGCGCCGTGGGGGAGGGCCTGCCCGCCGCCGCGCGGCAGAACGCCCGGTGGAACCGGCAGTTCATGCACCGCGCGGCGCGGTACGTGGCCGGGCGCGGCGTACGGCAGTACCTCGACATCGGCACCGGTATCCCGACCGAGCCGAACCTCCACCAGGTCGTGCAGGGGCTCGTCCCGAGCGCCCGGATCGTTTACGCGGACAACGACCCGCTCGTGCTCGCGCACTCCGCCGCGCTCCTCGTCGGCACGCCCGAGGGCGCCACGCACTACCTCGACGCGGACGTGCGCGCACCGGCCGAACTCCTCGACCGGGCCAGTGACTTCCTCGACCTCGGGCAGCCCGTCGCGCTCTCCCTCGTGGCGCTGCTGCACTTCCTGCCCGAGGACCAGGACCCGTACGGCGTCGTGCGCACGCTCGTCTCCCGGCTGGCGCCCGGGAGCTACCTCGTCCTGACGCACGGCACCGCGGACGAGCACCCCGAGCTGGAGGAGACGACGAAGGACAGCTACCGGCGCGGCGCGATCCCGCTGCGGATGCGGACGCGCCACGAGGTCGAGCGGTTCTTCACCGGGCTCGACCTCGTCGTCCCCGGACTGGTCACGGCCAACTACTGGTACCAGGAGGGGGACCGGGTGCCGCCGCAGGAGCGGAGCGGGTTCTGGGCGGGGGTGGCGCGGGTGCCGTAGGGGTGGTGCGGGGGCCCGTCGTGGCGGGCGGCCCGCCGGCGCGTGGGGCGGGCGCCGGCGGGAGCCCTCGGCGACGGCTCAGAGCTTCGACGTGATCCGGTCGAGCGGCACGTACTTGAAGTTCTGGTTGCCGCTGCTGCCCGGCGTCGAGTTGGAGCCGTCCTGGCAGACGAAGAGGCCGTTCGGGAAGGCGGAGCCCAGCGGCTTGTCGCTCGCGTCGATGCCGTCCGTGTCCGAGCAGCCGTCCGTCGCACTGCCGCTCGCGACCGAGAAACGGCCCTGGTAGGCGCCGCTCGTGCGGTCGTAGACGGTGTAGTCGTCGCTGCCCTGCGAGGACGCGAACAGGTGTGTGCCCGCCGCCGTGATGCCCTCGACGTCCGCGGTGAGGTGGCCGCCGGACGCGGTCGAGTCGAAGAGCGTGCGGCTCGTACCGGCGCCGGGCTCGGCCCCGTACTTCCAGATCCCCGTGTCCTCCTCGCCGACGTAGAGCGCGCCGGTCCTCTCGTCCGCGTAGCAGCCCTCGATCTCGTCGCCGACGTCGAAGAGACGCACGGACGTCGCGGTGACGCTGTTGCCGCTGACCTTCAGCTCCCACTGCTCCAAGCGGCCCGAGGGGGAGTTGGGGTAGGCGTAGAGCTTCCCCGTGGACGGCGAGCGGTACATGCAGATGCCGTGCGCGGTGACCTCGGTGGCGACGTCCTTGAGGTGCGTGAGCTGCCGGGTCGCGGGGTCGATGCGGTAGATGTGCATCGCGCCGTCGCCGTCCTCGGCCTCGTCGTCGGCCGAGACGACGATGTCGTCCCGTACGTCCACGTTGTTGCCGTAGTCGCCGCTGATCCGCTGGAGCCGCTTGCCCGCGAGGTCGTACACCTCCAGGGCGCCCTTCTTGTCGGTCGCGACGACGGCCGACTTCGCCGGATCGCCCGGGTTGACCCAGATCGCCGGGTCGTCGGCGGCGTCACCACTGTGCCCGACGGGCTCGGTCTCGACGGTGGCGGTCACGGAGAACGCGGGAGCGGCGGCGAGCGCGGCGGGCGCGAGGAGGGCGAGGGCGGCGGTGGAGACGAGGAGGGGGGCGACGAGGCGTCGGGGGCGCATGGGAGCCTTCCGGGGTCCGGGTTCCTGGTGGGGTACGAGCACCCGGAATCTACGGCCGCGCCGCGGTACGGGGGGCCAACGAGCGGTGAACTTCCCGCGCGCGGGGGCGATATCAGGACGGGGGTGGGGGAGGGGCGCGGGTGGCTGCGGTGGCTGCGGTGGGTTCGGTGGCGCCGGTCGGCCCGGCGGGCTCCGGTGGGTTTGGCGTGGCGTCAGAGCTTGCGCAGGCGGACGCGTTGGACCTTGTGGTCGGGGCCCTTGCGTATGACGAGGGTCGCGCGGCCCCGGGTCGGTGCCACGTTCTCGATCAGGTTCGGCTCGTTGATGGTGCGCCAGGTCCGCCGGGCGTAGGCGAGGGCTTCCTCCTTGGAGACCTGGGTGTACTTGCGGAAGTACGAGGACGGGTCCTGGAAGGCCGTCTCGCGCAGGCGGCGGAAGCGGTTGAGGTACCACTCGCGGATGTCCTGCGGGCGCGCGTCCACGTAGACGCTGAAGTCGAAGTAGTCCGCGAGGCCGACCCGGGTGCGGCCGTCGCTGCCCGGCAGGGCGGGCTGGAGGACGTTGAGGCCCTCCACGATCAGGATGTCCGGACGCGCCACCGTGAGGCGTTCGCCGGGCACGATGTCGTAGGTCAGGTGCGAGTAGACGGGCGCGGTCACGTTGTCCTTGCCGGCCTTCACGTCCGCGACGAAGCGGGTGAGCGCGCGGCGGTCGTACGACTCCGGGAAGCCCTTGCGCGCCATGAGGCCGCGCTTCTCCAGCTCCGCCATCGGCAGCAAAAAGCCGTCCGTCGTGACCAGCTCGACGCGCGGGTGCTCCGGCCACCGCGCGAGCAGCGCCTGCAACAGGCGCGCGACGGTGGATTTGCCGACCGCGACGCTCCCCGCCACACCGATCACGAACGGCGTGCCGTACTGCGTGCCCTGCTCGCCCAGGAAGGTGTTGAGCGAGCCGCGCAGGGCGTCGTTGGCGTCCACGTACAGGTTCAGCAGGCGCGAGAGCGGCAGGTAGACGTCCCGTACCTCGTCGAGGTCGATGACGTCGCCGAGGCCGCGCAGCTTCTCGACCTCGGCGGCCGTCAGCGGCAGCGGGGTCTTGGCGCGCAGCGCGCTCCACTCGTCCCTGGTCAGATCCACGTAGGGAGTCGCCTCCGGCCTGCGGTGGGCGCTCCTCGGGGGTGAGGTGATCACACGAACCATTGTTGCGCCCATGTTGCGTGCGGCGGGGGTGGGGTGCGTCACGCGGCCGGGGGTCTCCGGGGCGTCCGGGGCGTCCGGGGTGTCCGGGGTGTCCGGGGCTTCCGGAGCGCCCGGGCCTCCGGGGAGGGGGCGTCCGGGGGCGCGCGACTATGGATTTTCTGTGTGCGTCGCGAGTAGGTTCGGCCCTCGGGGGGTGGCGCGCATGGGGCGTATGCGGTGGTGGCGTCGTGACGGAGCGCGACGAGAGAGTGGGCGCGGGGCGGGCGCGGGGCGCCACGGCCGGCGCGAGCAGCGGCTCGCCGCGCTCGTCGAGGACCTGCCCGACGAGGACATAGGCGAGGACCTGGAGGCGCAGGCGGACGCCTACCGCTTCGGCAGCAAACCGCGCTGCGAGGAGGTCGAGTACCTGGCGCTCCTCGCGGAGGCGCGCGAATGAGGCGGGGTGGGGCCGCGTCGCTCTCCGGAGGCGGGTACCCCCGCGCCGTACTCTGCCGTTATGTGCGGAATTGTGGGATATGCCGGAACACAGTCGGCTCTTGACGTCGTCCTCGCCGGGCTGCGTCGCCTGGAGTACCGGGGCTACGACTCGGCGGGCGCCGCCGTGCTCGCGGACGGGGGGCTCGCGACGGCGAAGAAGTCGGGCAAGCTCGCCAACCTGGAGAAGGAGCTGATGGAACGGCCGTTGCCGAGCGCGACGACCGGCATCGGCCACACCCGCTGGGCCACGCACGGCGCGCCCAACGACGCCAACGCCCACCCCCACCTCGACAACGCGGGCCGCGTCGCCGTCGTCCACAACGGCATCATCGAGAACTTCGCCGAACTGCGCGCCGAACTCCGCGCCCGCGGCCACCACCTGGAGTCCGAGACCGACACCGAGACCGTCGCGCACCTCCTCGCCGAGGCGTACGGCTCGCACGGCGATCTCGCGGCGGCGATGCGCCAGGTGTGCGGGCGCCTCCAGGGCGCCTTCACGCTCGTCGCCGTGCACGCCGACGCGCCGGAACGGGTCGTGGGCGCGCGCCGCAACTCCCCGCTCGTCGTCGGCGTCGGCGAGGGCGAGTACTTCCTCGCCTCGGACGTCGCCGCGTTCATCGACCACACGCGCACGGCGATCGAGCTGGGCCAGGACCAGGTCGTCGAGGTGTGGCCGGAGGGCGTCGCCGTCACCGGTTTCGACGGGCTCCCGGCCGAGGTCCGTACGTACCACGTGGACTGGGACGCCTCCGCGGCCGAGAAGTCCGGCTACGCCTCCTTCATGCTCAAGGAGATCGCCGAGCAGCCGAAGGCCGTCGCCGACACCCTCCTCGGCCGTGTCGATGAGTCCGGAACGCTGCTCCTGGACGAGGTGCGGGTCCCGCCCGAGGTGCTGCGCGAGACGTCGAAGATCGTCGTCGTCGCCTGCGGGACCGCCTTCCACGCCGGTCTCATCGCCAAGTACGCCATCGAGCACTGGACCCGGCTGCCCTGCGAGGTGGAGCTGGCCAGCGAGTTCCGCTACCGCGACCCGATCCTCGACCACCGCACGCTCGTCATCGCGATCTCGCAGTCCGGCGAGACGATGGACACGCTCATGGCGCTGCGCCACGCCCGCGAACAGGGCGCGCACGTCCTCGCCATCTGCAACACCAACGGCTCGACGATCCCGCGCGAGTCCGACGCGGTCCTCTACACGCACGCGGGACCCGAGGTCGCCGTCGCCTCCACGAAGGCGTTCCTGACCCAGCTCGTCGCCTGCTACCTCGTCGCGCTGTGGCTCGCGCAGCACCGGGGCGAGAAGTTCGGCGACGAGATCGGCGAAGTCGTCTCGGAGCTCGCCGGCATCCCGGGCGACCTGGAGCGCGTGCTCGAAACGATGGAACCGGTGCGCGAACTGGCGCGCTCCCTCGCCGGGCACGACACGGTCCTCTTCCTGGGCCGCCACGTCGGCTACCCCGTCGCGCTCGAAGGCGCGCTCAAGCTCAAGGAACTCGCGTACATGCACGCGGAGGGCTTCGCCGCCGGCGAGCTGAAGCACGGCCCGATCGCGCTCATCGACCAGGGCCTCCCCGTCGTCGTCCTCGTGCCCTCGCCACGTGGCCGCTCGGTCCTGCACGACAAGATCGTCTCCAACATCCAGGAGATCAGGGCGCGCGGAGCCCGGACGGTCGTCATCGCCGAGGAGGGCGACGAGGCGGTCGCCCCGTACGCCGATCACCTCGTCGAGGTCCCCGAGGTGCCCACACTCCTCCAGCCCCTCGTGGCGACGGTCCCCCTCCAGGTCTTCGCGTGCGAGCTGGCGACCGCGCGGGGGAACGAGGTCGACCAGCCGAGGAACCTGGCGAAGTCGGTGACGGTGGAGTGAGGGGGGAGTGGGGGACGGCGGGTGCGCGGAGTGCGCGGGACGCCTGAGGGGCGACGGGCGTGCCGGGTGGGGCGTGGGCGTGGGGACGGCGTGGGCGGTGGGTGTGCGGGGCCCGGTGGGTAGGGGCTCGCCGGGGCCGGGGCGTAGGTTTTCCCCGGGCCGGGGTTCCGTTCCGGCCGGAGAGGAACGGCTCCCGTGATCATCGGTGTCGGCATCGACGTGGCGGAGATCGACCGCTTCGGGGCGGCGCTGCGCCGCACCCCGCAGCTCGCGGAGCGTCTTTTCACCGGGGGCGAGACCACGCTTCCGGACGGCGAACCACGCGGCATCGCCTCGCTCGCCGCCCGCTTCGCGGCGAAGGAGGCCCTCGCCAAGGCGCTGGGTGCCCCCGCCGGGCTGCGCTGGACCGATGCCGAGGTCTGCGCCGAGCCGGGTGGCCGCCCCTACCTCCGCGTCCGCGGCACGGTCGCGGCACGCGCGGCGGAACTGGGCGTCCGCCACTGGCACGTCTCCCTGAGCCACGACGCCGGCGTGGCCTCGGCGGTCGTGATCGCGGAGGGGTGAGCCCTCCCGCGGACGCGGGGCAGCCCCGTACCGCCCGGCCCGCACGCTCCCGTACCGCCCGGCCCGCACCGTACGGCCCGCACGCTCCCGCACCGCCCGGCCCGCACGCTCCCGTACCGCCCGGCCCTGCGGCTTCCCGGCCGCCCCGCCCCGCACCGCCTAAGCCAGCTCCAGCACCGCGATCCCGCCCAGTACCACCGCGCTCGCGACAAGTCGCCACCTCCCCAGTCGTTCCCGGAACACCACCACCCCGATCACCGCCGCGATCACGATGCTCGTCTCGCGAAGCGCGGCGATGCTCGCCAGATCCCCGTACGCCTGCGCCCCGACGACGAGCCCGTACGCCGCGAGCGACAGCACCCCGCCGAGCACCCCCGTCCGCCACCCCACCCGTATCCGTTCGCCGAAGCGGTCGCGCCAGCGGGCCAGGGCGAGGAGTGGCAGGACGGGGCCCTGGAGCAGGAACATCCAGCCGATGTACCCGAGCACGGTCCCCGCGTCCCGCACCCCCGTCCCGTCCACGACGGTGTAGCTCGCGATCATCACCCCCGTGCCGAGCGCGGCGGCGAGCGCCGGCCACTGGGCCCGCCCCGGCAGGCCGTCCGCGAGGGCGAGCCCCGCGAGGCCCAGGGATATGACGACGACGCCGACCGCCTGCCCCGCCGGCAGCGCCTCGCCGAGCACGACCGTCGAGGCGAGCGCGACGAGCCAGGGCGAGGTGCCGCGCGCTATCGGGTACATCTGGCCGAAGTCGCCGAGCCGGTACGCCTGGAGCAGCAGCCACTGGTAGACGGCTTGCAGGAGCGCCGAGGCGATCAGGAACGGCCAGGCGCGCGCCTCGGGGACGGGGGTGCAGCAGGCGATGAGGGCGCCGCAGACCGTGTAGACGAGGTTGATCATCACGGTGCGGGCCGCTTTGTCGGCGGCCGCGTGCGAGAGCGCGTTCCAGATGGCGTGCAGCAGCGCCGCCGTGAGCACGGCCACGGGGACGGCGGCGGGCATAGGGGTCTCCTTCCACGGATGAGGTCGGCTCGGCCACGCGGTTCCGCGCGGCGCCGTCCCGTTCCCTGCGGCACGGCGGGCGCGGAACTGAATTCCAAGGTACACTATTTTTGTGGAACAGAATTCCGAGAAGAAACCGGCCGACCTCGCCGCGCACATCCGCTCCCACCTCTCGGGGCTGAGCGGCGCCGAGGCGCGCGTCGCGCACACCGTCCTCGACCTGGGGGAACGCCTCGTCGGGCTGAGCGTGAGCGAGGTGGCCGCGCTCGCCGAGACGGCGCCGTCCTCGGTCGTGCGCACGTGCCAGCGGCTCGAATTCCGCGGCTTCCAGGAGCTGAAGATCGCCGCCGCGCGCCAGGCGCCACGCCCAGCGGGAAAGCCAGGAACGGCCGGCGAGACGGACTCCGGGGACGCGGCCGACCCGGCGGCGCGCGCCCTCGCCGCGACGCTCGCCGCGAGCCGCGAGGCGCTCGACGGGCTGCGCACGACGCTG
>NZ_JAAGLR010000331.1 GCF_010548245.1 Streptomyces sp. SID11385 | reverse complement strand
GCGGGGGCGTCCTCCGCGTACCCGGCGGCCTCCAGCTGGACGAGGACGCCGGTGGCGAGCCGGTGGCCGCTGCCGGCCGGGGTGACGAGGACGGTGGCTGTGAGTTCGGCCAGGGCGGCGTCCGCGTGGGTGTCGCCGGTGAGCGCGGGCAGGTGGGCGGGGTGCGGGAGTTCGCCGCCGAGCGCGACGGCGTACCGCAGGGTCTCGCGGGCCGCCTCGCTGAGCCGGGCGGCGAGCGCCGCGGCGGGCGCCGCGCCCTCCGCGAGGGTGGGCAGCGGGATCTCGCCCTCGGGGCCCGGGCGGACGGGGTCGGCCTGGGTGTCGGTGAAGAAGGCGAAGTCCTCGTCACCGTCCGGCTCGGTCCCGGCGACGAGACGGTCGCGCTGCTGGAGCAGGGCCCCGGCCTGGACGAAGCGCAGCGGAAGGCCCTCGGACTCGAACCACAGGTCGCCCGCCCAGTTGATCTCCTCCTCGGTGAGCGGGCGGCCCACGGCCCGCTCCAGGAGGGCGAGGCCGCCGGAGCGCGCGACGCCGGAGAGGGTGATCTCCTCCAGACGGGCCTCGGCGGAGGGGGCCGGGGTGTCGGGGGTGGTCGCGACCAGGAAGGCGCACTCGGGGGTCGCGTCGAGGATCTCGTCGAGCGCGGCGGCGCCGAACTCCAGGTCGTCGACGATCACGACGGCGCCGATCTCGGCGAGCAGTTCGCGCAGGAGCGCGGGTCCGGGGCGGTGCCGGGTGAGTTCGAAGACCTCGGTGGCGAGGTCGCCGAGGAGGTCCGCGGGGGTACGGCCGCGCCCGCTCAGCAGCACCACGCCGTCCGGGGCGAGGCCGGCGCAGGCGTCGACGAGTTCGGCGAGCAGCGCGCTCTTGCCGCTGCCGCCGGGCCCGGTGAGCCGTACGGAGCGGCCGCGGGCGAGCAGTCGCGTGATGCGCTCGCGCACCTCCGTGCGTTCCAGGAGCCGCCCGGGCCCGTCGGTGGGCCCGCTGGGCAGCGGCGGG
>NZ_JAAGLR010000302.1 GCF_010548245.1 Streptomyces sp. SID11385 | reverse complement strand
CCGGCTCACGAGGTTGGTGGTGATGCCGAACAGCCACGGCCGGGCATCGCCGCGCGAGAGGTCGTAACTATGGCGTCGCTGGAAGGCGGTCGTGAACGTCTCCGCCATCAGATCCTCCGCCGCCTCCGGTCCGAGCCGCCGCGCCGCGTAACGGTGCACGGCGTCGGCGTACCGGTCGAAGAGCGCGGCGAACAGCTCGGGCTCGTCCCGGGACCGTTCGATCACCTGGGCGTCGGTCTCCTCGCGATCCGCGTCGCGGGTGCGGACGCCCGGGGGTTCGACGGTCATCGGGGCTCCATTCATCGGTCTGAATACCTCGAAGGC
>NZ_JAAGLR010000271.1 GCF_010548245.1 Streptomyces sp. SID11385 | reverse complement strand
GGACCGGGCCCGCCGGGCCGCCCGCCGTGGTGCCCCGCGAGACGCCGCACGGCGGCGGGGAAGAGCAGCGAGTCACCGGCCGCGACGACCCGTACCGCGTGCACGATCTCCTCCGGGCGGGCCCGCTTGAGCAGGAAGCCGTCCGCGCCCGCCCGGAGCGCGTCGTACACGTACGCGTCGTTCTCGAAGGTCGTCACGACGAGGATCTTCGGCGGCGGGCCCGCCATCGCGAGCACCGCGCGCGTCGCCTCGATCCCGTCCATGAGCGGCATCCGCACGTCCATCGCCACGACGTCGGGCCGCAGCGCGCGCACGAGCGGGACGACGGCCGCGCCGTCCCCCGCCTCCCCGCACACCTCCAGGTCCGGCTGCGCCCCGATCACGGCCCGCAGCCCGGCGCGCACCAGCGGTTCGTCGTCGACGAGAAGCACCCGCAGCGTCATCCTCGCGCCTCCCCGGGGGCTTCCAGCGGCAGCCGGACGTGGAGCCGCCAGCGGCCGTCCCGCGCACCCGCCGTCGCCGTGCCGCCGAGGACGGCCGCGCGTTCGCGCAGGCCGCGCAGACCGCTGCCACCGCCGGGGAACGGGGAGGCGTCCCGCGGCAGGGGATTGGTGAAGTCCAGGCTCAGGGCCCGCGCGTCCACGGTGAACACGACCTCGATGGGGACCGGGCCCGCGTGCCGCAGGACGTTCGTGAGGGCCTCCTGCGTCATGCGGTACGCCTCGCGCGAGACCGGTCCCGGCAACGCGTCGAGCGCGCCGACGACCCGTACCGCCACCTCCGCGCCCGCCCCCCGCGCCGAGGCGAACAACCGCTCCGCCCGGTCGAGTCCGGGCCGCCCGCGCGCCGCGCTCCCCGGCTCGCGCAGCACCCCGAGCACCCGGTCCAGGTCTTCGAGCGCCGCCCGCCCCGTC
>NZ_JAAGLR010000234.1 GCF_010548245.1 Streptomyces sp. SID11385 | reverse complement strand
CGCGCGGTCGCGCCGCGCCGACGGCGGGGCCGCCGGTGCCGCCCCGCCGGTGACGCCGGTTCAGTCACCCGCCCCCGGCGGAGGTTAGCGCCGTTGCGGCGCCCGGTGGCGCCGAAGAGATGCGCGTCACGTCCCCCGGGACGCACATCACACACTCGCCCGGGCCGGGCCGCGCGCGGGACTCCCCGATAGGCTGGCCGCATGGTCCATCTGACCCGTATCTACACGCGCACCGGCGACAAGGGCACGACGGCGCTCGGCGACATGTCCCGTACCGCCAAGACCGATCCCCGTATCGCCGCCTACGCGGACGCGAACGAGGCGAACGCCGCGCTCGGCACGGCGCTCGCGCTCGGGGGGCTCGACGCGGACGTCGCCGCGGTCCTGACGCGGGTGCAGAACGACCTCTTCGACGTGGGCGCCGACCTGAGCACGCCCGTCGTCGAGAACCCCGCGCACCCCCCGCTGCGCGTCGAGCAGGCGTACGTGGACCGCCTCGAAGCCGACTGCGACCGCTTCCTCGCGCCGCTCCCGAAGCTCGACAGCTTCATCCTCCCGGGCGGCACCCCGGGCGCGGCGCTGCTCCACCAGGCGTGCACGGTGGTACGGCGCGCGGAGCGCTCGACGTGGGCGGCCCTGGAGGCGTACGGCGCGTCGATGAACCCGCTCACGGCGACGTACCTCAACCGCCTCTCCGACCTGCTCTTCATCCTCGCGCGGGCGGCGAACACGGAGCACGGGGACGTGCTGTGGGTGCCGGGCGGGGAGCGCTAGGGTCTCGCGACCCGGGCGAGGGCCGCTCTCCCCGGCCCCCCGCCCGCGCTCACCTCACCCCCGGTTCAGGCCCCGCCCCACCCGTACGCGTGGTCGATCGTGAAGGAGACGACCAGGCGGCCGTCCTCGACCATGACCCTGCGGTACTCGTCCCAGTCGGGGTGCTCGCCGCGCACGGCGCGGTACAGGTCGACGAGTTCCCCGACGGCCGCGTCGTCGGGAGCGGCGGCGACGGGGGTGAGCGAGGCGGTGCCCTCGTAGACGCCGTAGGCGCCGCCGTCCGGGCTCGTGACGTAGAGGCCGATCCGGGGGTCGCGGCGCAGGTTGCGGACCTTGGCGCGGTCGTCGGTGGTGGAGAAGCGGACGCGGCCCGTGGCCGGGTCGTGGGCGAAGTCGACGGTGGAGACCTGGGGGCGGCCGTCCTTCTTCAGGGTGAGCACGCCGCCCCGGCCGCGCTCACCGAGGAGCGCGAGGACAGGTGCGGGAAGGTCGTTCGAGGGCATGTCCGGTCCTTCGTTCGGTCGCTGAGGTCACGGTCGGTGTCGCGGTCGCCCCCGGCTCGCGGCGACCGCACCCGCACAACGCCGGAACCCTCAATTTCGTTCCGTCGCGGACGCCTTGTCGCCCGGTGCGCGGGGCGGCCACAGGACGAACGAGAAGGCGATGAGGCCGTGGACGCCGAGCGCGCGCAGCGCGACGAGCTGCCAGGAGCGCAGCGGGGCCGAGGCGTCCGGGTCGCCGAGGAAGAGGATCGCGAGCTGGAGAAGGCCGCAGGCGAGGGCCGCGGCGAGGAGCGTACGCAGCCAGAGGCGGACTTCGTGGACCGTGCGGGGACGCCCGTGGCGGGGCGGCTTCGGCGGGCGCGGGCCCCCGGCGAGGCGGTGCCGGGCGTGGCCGTCGAGCCACTGGAGGGTGGAGTGGCCGTAGGCAACCGTGAAGCCGATGTAGAGGGCGGCGAGGCCGTGCGACCAGGCGGGCGTGGCACCCCGGCGCAGGTCGAGGGCGGTCACGACGAGGAGGACCAGTTCGAGCACGGGCTCGACGAGCAGCACGGCGAGCCCCGTACGCGGCATGCGCGCCCCGTACCGCAGCGCGAGGCCCATGACGAGGAGCACCCAGAAGGCGACCTCGCAGACGACGATGAGTGTGACGATCACGGCGACTCCCCTCCGGCCTTCCCTGCCTCGTCCCTCCAGCCTCCCGGCCGCCCGCCCCCCTCGCCTCGGCCCCCGTACCGATTCCCGCCTCAACGAAAGGAGCAGTCCCCCGTCCCGTGGTCGCCATCCCCCGGAACGACGCGCCATGGCGCCCACCGTGCTGGGATGACCCCATGGCCCGCGCACCCCGTCGACTCGCCCGTCTTCTCGGGGTGCCCGGCCACCCCGACACTCCCGGACCTCCCGCGCCTCCGGCCCGCCCCGGACCGCCCGGCCGCCCCGCCACGGACGCACCCCCCGCCGAGCAGCCCCGTCCCGCCGCGCAGCCCCGTCC
>NZ_JAAGLR010000203.1 GCF_010548245.1 Streptomyces sp. SID11385 | reverse complement strand
CCGAGTTCACGCACCTCGCGGCCGCGCAGGTCGGCCTCCCGCTCGCCCTCGCGGCCGGCTGCTGGTCGGGCGGCAGGGACCGCGCGGCGGGGATCGACGCGCTGCGCGCGACGATGGTGCGCCCGTGCACGCGACAGATCGCCGTCGCGGCGCTGCCCGTCCTCGTGTGGACCGTCGCCGCGTACCTCCTCTTCCTGCTCCTCGCCTACGCCGCGACGTGGGCGACCTCGCTCGGCGGCGGCGTCCACGGCGCGCGACTCCTGCTCGTCCCCGCCGACGCCGCCGGCATCTGCGCCGCCACGCTCGCGGGCGAGTTCCTGGGGCGCCACGTGCGCTGGCGCCTCGCCGCGCCGGGGTGCGGGGTCCTGCTGTACGGGCTCGTCGGCGTGCTGCGCGGCGGCA
>NZ_JAAGLR010000163.1 GCF_010548245.1 Streptomyces sp. SID11385 | reverse complement strand
GACCACGGCCCGCGCGACAGCGCACCGCACGGCCACCCGCCCGGCGGCCGCGGCCCTTCGCGGGGGTGAGCGGCGGTGAACGGCGGCGGGGAGGGGCAGCCGGTGTGGAAGATCCTGGAGGTTCTGACGAAGGCGGCCACGGTCCGCATCCACGTTCCCCGAGCCGGGTATAGCCCTCTCGACACCGTCCAGGAGGCCCGGCTGTTTCTCGGCAGCGGCTTTCTCGCCGCGCCGCAGTGGGTCCTGACCTGCGCGCATGTCCTCTACGACGGGGTGGCGAAGCGGCCGATCGGGAAGGGGGAGCGGGTGATCGTCTGCCAGGTGGGCCCGAGCGGTCTTCCCTTCGCCCTCGAAGGCGAGGTCGCGGCCATGCTCCCCGAGCACGGCCCCGCCGACGGCCCCTGGCCCGCCCCGGACCTCGCTCTCGTCCGGCTGCGCAGGCCCGCCCCGTACACGTGCGCCTACCTCTCCGACCGCCCCGCGGGCACCCAGCTCGACGGTGGCGGGCTCTACCAGGTCGGCTGGATCGACAACGGCGGGCAGCTGACCCTGCGCGGCGGCGCCGTCACGGTCGCGGGGACCCTCGGCGGGCCCGGCGAGGCCGAACAACTCCTCCTCACGGGCGAGGGGTTCATCGCGGGGTCCTCCGGCGGCCCGGTCGTCGACCTGCGGCGCGGCGAGGTCGTCGCCGTCGTCAAGTCCCGGATGCGCGAGGGCGGCAGCGGCTCCGCCGTCGACATCGCCTGCCTGCGCTCCCTCGCCGTGCCGGGCCTGCTGGCCGAGCGCGCCACCCCGCCCTTCGGCACGATGCTCCCCGGCGGGCTGTGGTGGGAGGGCACGGGGACGGGACGCACCGGGACCGACCTCGCCGCACCCGCCCCCGCGGCGCCCCTGCCCGAGCCGCGCGCGCAGGACGCCGCCGCGTACAGCGCCCCGCCCGGCCCCGTACCGGAGCCCCCGGAGCCCGAGGAGGACCTCTACCAGGCCCTCTACCGCGACCACGACCGCTACCACGCCTCCCAGCTCGCCGGCGCCGCGCCCACCTGGACCGACGTCCAGCGCTCCCTGTGGGGCCCCGGGGCCCGCCCCGGCCCCCTCGACCGCACCCGCCTCTACGGCCTCTTCGCGGCGCTCCCGCACCCCGCGGCGCCCGCCGAACTCGCGACGCTCCTGCGCGCCCTGCCCCTCGACCTGTACGGCGCCGACCGCCC
>NZ_JAAGLR010000128.1 GCF_010548245.1 Streptomyces sp. SID11385 | reverse complement strand
TGCCGCCCCACCGCGCCCACGCGCCCCGCCCCCACCGGCCGCCCGAGCACCCCCGCCGACCCCACGCCCACCAGGACCAGGCCCCCCGCACCCCCCACGTCCGCCCCCACCACGCCCGAGCCGACCGGCACGCCCGAGGAACCGCCGGAGGGCGACCCTGGCGAGGAGGGTGACGCGGCCCGGACCCACCAGCGCGAGCAGCGTGCGCCGGATCGCTCCGCCGCGCGGGAACAAGACGGCGGCACCGCGCGTTCGGATCAGCAGACGCCCGCGTCCTAGGCGATCCTCAGTCCCGTACGACGTGCCCGGCGAGACCCGCCGCGGTCCTTCGCCCCCTACCCGTACGAGCCGAGAACTCAGGCGTTCCGCAAAGCTCATGGCCTTGCCCTCGTACCCCGTTGACCGGCTGGTTTGCCAGTGGGTGAGCGTGGTGCGTATGGTGGCAGATCGTTTCATCCGCTGTTCGTTTTTCATCCCTGTGCCCGGCGCTGATCTAAGAGCGCCGCGTGTGGCGCGTACCTTCCTTGCCGTAGCTGGATCGCACTGAGGCGGTCGTCTGCGCGTACACGGAGCTGGGGCACGTGCCGAAACTCCGGAAGGTTTCGCGTTTCACATGTCTGTTTCCACGTCCGATCACTCCGTCGTGCCCGCGTCCGACCAGACGCCCGCCGACACCACCCCCGAGCTGACCGCCCCCGCGCAGCCGACCGCCGAGACCGTCGACGCGCCCGCGACGACCGTTGACGCCGCCGGGACCGACGCCGTCGCCGAGAGCGCGCCGAGCGCCGCGGCGGACGAGGCCCCCGCCGAGAAGGCCCCCTCCTTCGCCGACCTCGGCCTGCCCGAGAACATCGTCCGCAAGCTCGCGCAGAACGGTGTGACCAGCCCGTTCCCGATCCAGGCCGCGACGATCCCCGACGCGCTCGCGGGCAAGGACATCCTCGGCCGCGGCCGCACCGGCTCGGGCAAGACCCTCTCCTTCGGCCTGCCGCTCCTCGCGCAGCTCGCCGGCGGCTTCACCGACAAGAAGAAGCCGCGCGGCGTCATCCTCACCCCGACCCGCGAGCTGGCGATGCAGGTCGCCGACGCCCTCCAGCCCTACGGCGATGTCCTCGACCTGCGCATGAAGGTCGTCTGCGGCGGTACGTCCATGGGCAACCAGATCTACGCCCTGGAGCGCGGCGTCGACATCCTCGTCGCCACCCCGGGCCGCCTGCGCGACCTCATCAACCGCGGCGCCTGCTCCCTGGAGAAGGTGCAAATCGCGATCCTCGACGAGGCCGACCAGATGGCCGACCTCGGCTTCATGCCCGAGGTCACCGAGCTGCTCGACCAGGTCCCGGCCGGCGGCCAGCGGATGCTCTTCTCCGCGACGCTGGAGAACGAGATCGACGCGCTCGTCAAGCGCTACCTCGTCAACCCGGTCGCCCACGAGGTCGACGCCGCCCAGGGCGCCGTCACCACGATGAGCCACCACATCCTCATCGTGAAGCCGCGCGACAAGGCCCCCGTCACCGCCGCGATCGCCTCCCGCAAGGGCCGCACGATCATCTTCGTGCGCACCCAGCTCGGCGCCGACCGCGTCGCCGAGCAGCTGCGCGACGCGGGCGTGAAGGCCGACGCGCTGCACGGCGGCATGACCCAGGGCGCACGCACCCGCGTCCTCGCCGACTTCAAGGACGGCTACGTCAACGCCCTCGTCGCCACGGACGTCGCCGCGCGCGGCATCCACGTCGACGGCATCGACCTCGTCCTCAACGTCGACCCGGCGGGCGACCACAAGGACTACCTGCACCGCTCGGGCCGCACCGCCCGCGCGGGCCGCTCCGGCACCGTCGTCTCCCTCTCGCTGCCGCACCAGCGCCGCCAGATCTTCCGCCTCATGGAGGACGCGGGCGTCGACGCCGCGCGCCACCAGATCGGCAGCGCCGTCTTCGACGCCGAGCTGGCCGAGATCACCGGCGCCCGCTCGATGACCGAGGTCCAGGCCGAGTCGGCGGGCCAGTCCGCCAAGCAGGCCGAGCGCGAGGTCGAGGACCTGACCCGCGAGCTGGAGCGCGCCAAGCGCCGCGCCAGCGAGTACCGCGCCGAGGCCGACCGCCTCGTCGCCCGCGCCGCCCGCGAGCGCGGCGAGGAGCCCCCGGCCCCGACGGTGGTCGCCGAGGGCGCGGAGTCCGGTACGGAGCAGGCCGCCGGTACGGAGACGGCC
>NZ_JAAGLR010000092.1 GCF_010548245.1 Streptomyces sp. SID11385 | reverse complement strand
GGGGCGGGGGCGGCCAGGCCGAGCGCCCAGAAGCCGCCGTCGAGGGCGGGCCCGAAGACGGCCTCGCCCTTCGCGAGGCGGACGTCGAGCAGCGCGGGGGTCACCTGCGGGGTGTCCATCCCGATCAGGAGCGCGGGTCCCGCGCACGCCGCGAACGCAGCGGCCAGTCGCTCGTCCAGTCCGCCCGCGCACTGCGGGACGACGTCGAAGCCGGGCGGCAGCCAGGGGCCCGGGGTCCCGTCGAGCACGAGGACGCGCCGGGTGGCGGGGGCCGCCGCGACCGTGCGCAGCGTGTCGGTGAGGGACGCCTCGGCGAGCGCGGCGGCCTGGGCGGGCGTGAACGGCGGCGTCAGCCGCGTCTTGACCCGGCCCGCGCGCGGTTCCTTGGCGATCACGAGGAGCGTCGTCACCGTCCGGCCCCTTCCGCCGCCACGCCCTCGGCCAGGACCCGGCGCATGTCCCGGACCGCGTGCCACGTACCGCGCCAGGTACCGGTCACCTTCGACGCGCCCGTGCGCGGCAGGTACGGCACGTCGTGCTCCCGTACCCGCCACCCCGCGTCCGCGGCCCGGACGACCATCTGCAAGGGGTAGCCGCTGCGCCGGTCG
>NZ_JAAGLR010000061.1 GCF_010548245.1 Streptomyces sp. SID11385 | reverse complement strand
CGCGGTGGTGCCCGCCGCGTGGCGCACGGCCTGCCGGTGGCTCAGCGGCTGCGCCGTGCCCCGGCTCGCCGGCACCGACCTCCTCGCGCTCGCCGCACGCCTCGACGCCCTCGTCCCCGCGTGCGACACCCGACGAGAACCCGCGCGGGAGCCCGCGCGGACCCCGCTCAGTGAGAAGACCACCGCCCCCGTCGCGGGCGCGGGAAAGGACGGCACTCCCTCATGACCGCAGTCTCACCGCTCCCCCCTGCCCGAGACGTCCCTGCGGCGGGCCCCTCGCTCGCCGACCGCGTGCGCGGCGCGCTGCTCGGCGCCGCCGTGGGCGACGCGCTCGGCGGGCCCGTCGAGGGGTACAGCCCGGAGCAGATCGTGGCGCGGCACGGCGGCAGGGTGACGGGGATCGTCGGCCCGTGGGCGGGTGAACAGTGGCGTACGGCACGCCCGTTGGCCCCGTACCACAAGGGCGACGGGCACGTCACCGACGACACCCTCATGACGCACGCGCTGATCCGCGTCTACGGCACCGTCCGCGACCACCTGGACGCGCACGCCATCGCCGCGCACCTCGTGCCCGAACTCACCGAGAAGCCCCGGTGGATTCCCGAGCTGGAGGCGGAGGCGCTGCCGCTGCAACGGGTCTTCCTCGCCGAGAAGTGGCTCGTGACGCGGCTGCACTACGCGCACGCCGACCCGCGCGAGGCGGGCGTCGGGAACGTCGTGAACTGCGGCGCGGCGATGTACATGGCGCCGGTCGGGCTCGTCAACGCGGGCGATCCGGACGGCGCTTACGCGGAGGCCGCAGAGATCGCGGGCGCGCACCAGTCCTCCTACGGGCGCGAGGCCGCCGCGGTCTTCGCCGCCGCCGTCGCCGCGGCCTGCCGGCCGGACGCGGGCCCGGGGGACGTCGTGGAGGCGTGTCTGCGGCTCGCGAAGGACGGGACGCGCGCGGCGATCGAGGCGGTGTGCGCGGTCGCCGCTCGGCACGACGAACCGGAGGCGGCGCAGGCCGGGTTGCGCGCGGCGGTCGCGCCGTACGACACGGTCGGCGAGGAGTACCGGGCGCCCTCGCTCGGCGCGCGGCGGCCCTCGCGGCTGCATGCGATCGAGGAACTGCCCATCGCGCTCGGCATGTTGCTCGTGTGCGCGGGGCGCGGCCGGGACACGATCCTCGGCGCGGTGAACTACGGCAGGGACTGCGACTCGATCGCGACGATGGGCGGCGCGCTCGCGGGAGCGCTCGGCGGGGCGGCGGCGATCCCCGCCGCCTGGGCTGAGCAGGTGTGCCGCGCCAGCCGCCTCGACCTGGACGGCCCGGCGGCCGAACTCACGGCGGTGGCGCGGGAGATCCACCGCAAGGACGTGGCACGGCGCCGTGCGCACGAGGCGGCGTTCGCCGCGCTGGAAGCGGGGGACGGCGCGTGAGGGGCGCGGATGACGCGGGCGCGGGAGACGCCGGGGCGAGCGGTGCGGGGACGGGGGCAGGGCTGCGCCTCACGTGGGTGCAGCCCGAGGACCTGATCGGGCACGAGTTGCGGCAGGCGGGCGAGGAGGGGCGCGAGGTCGCGGGCATCGCGGCGCGCTGGTACGCGGCGGGCGGCCTCGCCGCACCCGTGCGGGCCGGCGCCTCGTCCACCCCGGTACCGCGTGAACTGCGCGCGCTCGCCGAGGAGTTGATGGCCCGGATCGCGGACGTGCCCGAACCGGCGGACCGCGCCGAGCCGACGGAGCTCGCCGAGATCGTCGCGGCGTGCCCCGAGTGGCCCCGGGCGGGCGCGTACGACGGCGACGAGGCGACCTTGGAGGCGCGGCTGGAAGCCGCCTGGCGCGGGCGCGCGGCCGGGTGCGTGCTCGGCAAGCCGGTCGAGAAGCTGCCGCTCGACGGGATCAGGGCGCTCGCGCGGGCGGCGGGGAACTGGCCGCTGCGCACGTGGTTCACGGCGCGCGGCGTCCCGGCCGAACTGCTCGCCGCGTACCCGTGGAACCGGCGCAGCGCGGGCAGTTGCCTCGCCGAGAACATCGCGGGGACGCCCGAGGACGACGACCTCGACCACCCCGTGCTCACCGTCGAACTGCTGCTGCGGCACGGGCGGGACTTCACGACGGCCGACCTCGCGGCGCTGTGGCTGGAGCAGTTGCCCGCCGGGAAGGTCTTCACGGCCGAGCGGGTCGCGTACGCGAACCTCCTGCGCGGCCTGGAGCCACCGGAGACCGCCCGGCACCACAACCCCTTCCGCGAGTGGATCGGGGCGCTGATCAGGGCCGACGTGCACGGCTGGACGCACCCGGGCGACCCGGCGGGCGCGGCGGCGCAGGCGTGGCGGGACGCGGTGCTCAGCCACACGCGCAACGGCGTGTACGGGGCGATGTTCGCGGCGGCCGTGCTCGCGGAGGCGACCGCGCACGGCGGGGACGCGCACCACTGCCTCGCGACGGGCCT
>NZ_JAAGLR010000024.1 GCF_010548245.1 Streptomyces sp. SID11385 | reverse complement strand
GAGGGCGGGGGGCTCGGCGGGCTTCGGGGCGGGAGGCTCGGAGGGCTTCGTGGCGGAGGGCTCGGCGGGCTTCGTGGCGGAGGGCTCGGCGGGCTTCGGGGCGGAGGGCTCGGCGGGTGTGGGGGCGGAGGGCTCGGCGGGCTTCGGGGCGGGCGGTTGCGGCGAGTTCGTCATCCGGCCGCCACCTCATCCGTATCCGTACGCGTCGCGCCGTGCGTCGCGGCGGTACGCGTCTCCCCGTGCGTCGCGGCGGTCTCCGTCTCCGGGTCCTCGCGCGCCACCACGGCCCGGTAGGCGGCGCACCGTGCCATGAGTTCCCGGTGCGTCCCGCTCTCCGCGAGGCTGCCGTCCACCAGCCAGTGGACGACGTCGGCGCGGCCCAGGAGCGAGGGCGAGGTCGTCGCGAGGGCCGTCGTGCGGCCCGCGCGGTGGGTGTGCAGGCGCGCGGCGAGCAGGGCCTCGGTGTGCGCGTCGAGCGCGGAGGCGGGTTCGGTCGCGAGCAGGATCTCGGGCGCGGCGAGGAGCGCGCGGGCGAGCAGGACGCGCTGGCGCTGCCCGCCGGAGAGTTGCGCGCCCTT
>NZ_JAAGLR010000746.1 GCF_010548245.1 Streptomyces sp. SID11385 | reverse complement strand
GTTCGCCGAGGCGGTGACGGCGGCGCTGCGGGAGCGCGAGGGCGCCGTCGTGGACGGGGGCGGCACCCGTGCCGGGGGGACGGGAACCGGCCGGGACGCGGACCCGGCGGGCGCGGGGCCCGGCACCCCCGTACGACCTTTGCACCTGCGACCAGCGGCGGAGTACTGGCTGTGAACGACGCACCCGAGGACCCGACCACGCCCGCCCCCGCGGCCGTCGCGGACCGTATCGCCGCCGCCTTCGCGGACGCCGGGGTGGACGGCGTCGTCCACGCGGTGGACATCGACCGCGGGACGGAGGCGGGGTACGAGCCGGACCGGCTCGTGAGCACGGCGAGCGTCCACAAGCTGTGCCTGCTGCTCGCGCTGCACCGGCTCGCGGCGGCGGGGCGGATCGACCTGACGGAGCAGGTCGAGTGCGCCGTCGAAGGGCGGACGCCGGGGGGTACGGGGCTCGCGGCGATGCTCGACCCGTCGCGCCTGTCGCTGCGCGACCTCGCGTACCTCATGATCGCCGTGAGCGACAACGCGGCGGCCGACCTGCTCCTCGCGCGGGTCGGTCTGGAGGAGGTCAATCGCACGACGGAGGCGCTGGGGCTGCGCCTCACCCGCGCGGTGGAGAGCTTCGGCGCGACGCAGGAGGGGATGCGGGCCGACGCGGGCCCGGCGGGGGCCCGCGCGCTCACCGACCCGGTCGTCCTCGCCCGCCTCCGCGCCCTGGACCCCACGCACGGCAACCGCTCCACCCCACGCGAACTCACGCGACTGCTGCGGGCGTTGTGGCGCGACGAGTTCCTGCCCGCAGCGCACGGCGCGGCGGTGCGCAGGCTGCTCGGCCTCCAGGTCTGGCCGCACCGCCTCGCCTCCGGCTTCCCCTTCGACGACGTCCGCGTCTCGGGCAAGACCGGCACCCTGCCGACGATGCGCGCCGAGGCCGGCGTCGTGGAGTACCCGGACGGCGGCCGCTACGCGGTGGCGGTCTTCACCCGCGCCGCCGACACCCGGCACGTCCTCCCCGCGGCGGACGCGGTGATCGGAGTCGTGGCACGCGTCGCGGTGGACGGGCTGCGGGGAGCCTCGTAGCGCCCTGCCCGTCCGTGCCCGAGGGCAATGGCAGCTCTCGCAATACCTGTACGCGGAAACAGGATTGAGGAAATGGATGAATGTGTGGCCTGTCAGGGGTGAGGGCCCGTTGATAGCATCCGGGGTATGGCAGAGCAATCGGCGAACGTAATAATCGATGTCAAGCCGTCTTTGATCGCTGCTTGGTTTCACCATATTTTCACGGTCCCGGCCGTCGAAATCGACGATTCCCGTACCGAAGTCGCTTCCTGGGGACGCTCTACGGTTTCCGCAGGGCCGGGAAAACACCGCGTCAGCGTGTACTTCCGATATCGCGGCCAGAAAACAGCGCGACTGGGGGAGTCCTCGGCGGAGTTCGAGGTGATCGCCGGCGAAAGCGCGCACATCGAGGCCAGGCTGGGGCCGCGCAACGGCAGCAGCTTCCACGTCCGGACGTCTCCGGCCTCCTGAGACGGCGGGAGAGGCCGACCTCCTGAGACGGGCGGGAGAGGCCGGCCCTCCTGGGCCGCCCCCTCCCGCCCCTTTCACGTCCCGGCGGGCGCGGGGACCGCGCCGGACGCGGCCGTGGGCGCGTCCACGGCCGCGTCCGGCGTCTCCGCGTCGCCCAGCGCATCCGTGCCCGTACCGCCGGCCGTGCCCGTACCCCGTGGCACCGCCTCGCGCGGACGGCCCCGGCCCGGAGTGGCGCACAGCACGGAGGAGCCGATCATGACGAAGGCGAAACTCCACAGGCCCATCGTCAGCACGATGCTGCCGTGGAGGAGGATGTCGAGCGCCATCCCGGCCTTACGCCAGGGCCCCTTGAGAAGGACGCAGACGCCGATGGCGATCTCGATCAGCAGGGCGCCCCAGGTCAGCGCCACCACGATGATCGCGTACTTGGAGACCCACAGGGCGAGCGCGCTCCACGGTTGCCCGACCCCGAACATGTTGTCCCGCAGGAAGTAGTACTCGGCTGTCCCGTTGGCCCAGTCGGCGACGCCGAACTTGCTGATGGCGCTGTCCAGGTAGAGGTACGCGATCTGCGCGCGCAGCGCAAGGAAACAGACGTACGCGACGATGCGGAACGAGGGGTTCTGCTCCGTCTCCGGGCGCGTCCAGTGCCAGGTGCGGTCGTCGGCGAGGGCGATCGGGACGAGCAGGAACGAGACGATCATCCCGATGGACTCACCGCCGTCCGGCACCGAGATGCTGACGGCGACGGAGTAGGCCACCCACGCGTGCGGCAGCGCCGTCCAGCGCGGCCGGTAGCCGCTCACGACGAGGAGGAGGATCGCGACCATCACCCAACGCCGGACTTCGTCGCCGACGGAGCCGCCGCCGACGCACACGGCTGAGGCGGCCCGCACTCCGTCGCAGCGCGGGTAGTGCCCCATGCCCAGGACGGGGACGAGCAGGGCCTTGAGCGGGGTGAACAGCAGGACGCTGAGCTGGGCGGAGGCGAGGACGGTGCGGCCGACGCCGAACCATCTGTTGCGCAGGTCGAAGCGGGCCGTACGGCCTGTGACCCACTGGGTGGCGGTGTTGAGCAGCGGGGTCAGTGACATCGGACATCCACGTGGGCGACTCGGTCGACGTGCTTCTGGTAGGGGACTTCGTTCCGGAAGGCCCACGGCACGGTCTTCTCCTGGGTGAGGACGAGGTCACCGCAGAGGGTGGGGAGCGGGCTCGTGTTGGTGACCTTCACCGGGGCCCGCTTCGCGCTCTCCTCGACGCAGTCCGCGAGGTAGGCGGAGCACTTGGCGTAGTGCCCCGTCACGTGAGCGTTGAGAAAACCGAGTTCGGGGCCCTGGGCGCGCTGCGTGCGGGAGAGGCCGAAGAGGTTGGACGGGGCGCCCTGCGGGGTGTGCAGCAGATCGCTGACCTCGCCGTCGTGACCGAGGCGGTAGGCACCGGTCTGGCCCGTCTCCGGGTTCCTGGTGAAGAAGGCCCAGTTCTGCGGGACGAGGGTGTTGAACGCGGTGCGGGCACCGGCGGAGTGCCGGCTGCTGAGGGCGTTGCTGGGCAGTGTGTAGAAGAGGCCAAGAGCCAGGTATCCGAAGACGCAGACGCAGACGAGGACGAACAGGATCAGTGGCCTGGTGGACCCGGCCTGTACTTCCTTGTCGGTGCGCCCGTCTCCGCCCGTACTGGGATTCATGGAAACGCGACCTTCGGGGAGTCGGTGTCGAGGATCGGGGGCGCGGGGAGCTGCCGCGCCGCCCCGGGGGACGAGGGGCGCGCGGTCCCTGGGACGGCGTCTGTCCCGCGGGAGCGGCGCGGCAGCGGTACCGCGTGGTGTCAGGCCGGACTCACAGGGTGTGGGCCACGGCGGCCACCATGGTGTCCTCGTCGAGACCGTTGGGCTGACGCATGTCGAAGCCGTAGCTGACGGCCGAGGGGACGACGACCAGCGCGACGACCGCTTCGGTGGCACCCGCCACGTTGGCGTAGCCGATCGCGTTGATGGCTCCCGCGACGTTCAGCTCGATGACGATGTTCGCGTCGTGCCAGACGATGCCCTGCGGGCTCACCGTGTCGGCACTGGCGTCCTTGGCCTTGCTCAGGAACTTGTCGATGTCCTGGTTCAGCCGCTCCATGCCGGCCTTGGCCTGGAAGGGGTCGTCGATCTGCACCGCGACGGTGATCTTGTCGTGGAAGTCGGCGTCGAGGGCCTTGAGCGCGGTGGTGAACTGGTCGATCTGCTCCAGCGTCACCTTCTCGTTGTTCTCGTTGTTCGACTTGTGCGACTTGATGGCGTCCGCGAGCTCGGGGTGGTCGTCCGCCGCCTTGCCCTTGGCGAAGACGAGGAGGCCGACGATGTCCGCGTCCGAGTACGTGACGTGGTGTTCTGCCGCCGCCTGCCGTACGTGGGCGGGGCCGTCGGAGGGCGAGGCCCAGGCCGCGGCGCCGGAGGCGCCACCGAGGGCGAGGACGGCCCCCGCGCAGACGAGCGCGGCCGGTCTTTTCAGCTTCATGGGATACCTTTGCGCGTTGTGAGTGGATGCACGCCGGGTCAACACCCCGAATCGCGCGCGGAGTTGATCGGCGCACAAGGCGAGTGGGGTTGCGTTCCCGGGCGTGCGGCGGACCGCCGGCCTACTTCCGGGCAGCTGGCACTGCCCCGGCCTGCGGAGTCATGTCCCCCCGGGGGCCACCGGCCCTCGGGGGCCGTGGCGTGGTGCGCTCGCTCGTAGTGGCGGCGCGGGTTTCCCGGAGTGCCGTCCCGGTGTTCCCGGACGGGATGTCACAGCGGCCGTCCGGACCGGATGGCAGGGCGATGTGCATGCGTCGGCTCCCCCCTCGGGTGAGTCGACGGCTTCCCCCGTGGAGCCGTTTCAGCGCACGTCACCCGCTGTGCGATCGCCCGGCCAAACTTCCATGCGTCCCGGCGACGTTCAAGCCTTTTCCGGCCCGCGCCCCCGGTTGGTCCGCCGCCCGGTCCGGACCGGATGAATTCCGCTTACACGCTTCGCGCCTGGCGGACCTGCGGATATCCGGCTGCGGCGGTATTCGCGTTCACTATTTCAATTGACCTGGAATTTGCCTGACTTTTCGTTCTGTTGGTGTGAGTTCTCGCGCCATTATTGAGGGAATGGGCAGAGGAATGCGGCCCCTCCGTCATGAATCCGGATATACCGCGCGCCACCCGCTGATCCTCTTTAGTCCGGATCGGTCGCCGGGCCCGTACCCCGAGTCGTCCCCTAGGGGATTCCCCTGAGTGGGGTCGGGGGCCGGTGGTACCGGCGGAGGAGGTGGGTGGTCCCGGTCGCTGCCTAGCCTGGCGGAGCGAGGCTGACCGCAGCATCGTAGGGGGGTTAACCCCCCTGCGGATTGTGCGCTCAGCCGCACTGCGCGAGGGCGGGGCGGACGGGAAGTATGGAGCCCGTAAGCAGGCAGGGGAGCGGAACGCGGGACCACCGCACACGGCCGACGTGGTGCGCCACGTACCGCCGCCCCCACCGCACCACAGGACTTCCGCACCACAGACTTTCGCTCCGCGAGCCGCCCCCGGGGGAACGGCGGGCGGCGCGGGGCGCGCCTGCGCGCCTTGATGACCGACATAGGAGACATGACGTGACAACGGCACTGACCACACACCCGCGCCAAAGCGGCGCGGGCGGGCGGGCGGCAGTGGCCGCGCGGGCCCGGGGGCTCGTCAAGGCGTACGGCTCGGGGGAGACGCGCGTACGGGCGCTCGACGGCGTCGACGTCGACATCGCCAAGGGCCGCTTCACCGCGATCATGGGGCCCTCCGGCTCCGGCAAGTCCACGCTGATGCACTGCCTCGCGGGGCTCGACACCGTGAGCGAGGGCAGCGTGCACCTCGGCGAGGACGAGATCACGGGCCTCAAGGACAAGCGGCTCACGCGGCTGCGCCGGGACCGGGTCGGCTTCATCTTCCAGGCGTTCAACCTCATCCCGACGCTCAACGCCCTGGAGAACATCACGCTCCCCATGGACATCGCGGGCCGCAGGCCCGACCGCGACTGGCTCGACCAGGTCGTCGAGACGGTGGGGCTCGCGGGCCGCCTCAAGCACCGCCCCCACCAGCTCTCCGGCGGCCAGCAGCAGCGCGTGGCCGTGGCCCGCGCGCTCGCCGCGCGGCCCGAGATCATCTTCGGCGACGAGCCGACGGGCAACCTCGACTCGCGCGCGGGCGCCGAGGTGCTCGGCTTCCTCCGCGCCTCCGTCGACCGCTTCGGGCAGACCATCGTCATGGTCACGCACGACCCCGTCGCCGCCTCGTACGCGGACCGCGTCCTCTACCTCGCGGACGGCCGGATCGTCGACGAGATGTACGAGCCGACCGCCGAACAGGTCCTCGACCGCATGAAGGACTTCGACGCGCGGGGGCGGACCTCGTGACCGTTCTCCGTACCTCCATGCGCAACTTCTGGGCGCACAAGGGCCGTATGGCGCTCTCCGCCGTGGCCGTGCTGCTCTCCGTCGCCTTCGTGTGCGGCACCCTCGTCTTCACCGACACGATGACGACGACTTTCGACAAGCTCAACGCGCAGACGGCCGCCGATGTGACCGTCAGCCCGAGCAAGGCCGTCGAGGACCGCGCGCAGACCGAGGACGGGGCCACGCTGCCCGCCGCCGAGGTCGCGAAGCTCGCCCGTGTGGACGGGGTGGCGCGGGCGGAGGGCGCGGTCAGTACGCAGTCCGTCACGGTCGTCGGCGCGGACAACAAGAGCCTCGGAGCCTCGACGGGCGCCCCCACGATCGGGGGGAACTGGACCCGCACGGACCGGCAGTCCATGGAGCTGACCTCCGGGCACCTGCCCCGCTCGCGCGCCGAGGTCGTCGTCGACGCCGACACGGCGAAGAAGCACCACCTCAAGGCCGGTGCCGAGGTCCGTACGATCACCGCGCACGGCGACTTCACCTCGCGCGTCAGCGGCATCGTGACCTTCACCGTGACCAACCCGGGCGCGGCCGTCTTCTACTACGACACGGCGACCGCGCAGCGCGAACTCATCGGTGCCCCGGGCCGGTTCTCGCACATCGACCTCACCGCCGCGAAGGGCGTGAGCGACACCGCGCTGAAGGCGGACGCGGGCGCCGTGCTCGACAAGGCGGGGCACAAGCTGCTCACGCAGCAGGAGTCCGCCGACGAGGACAGCAAGGAGACCGCGTCCTTCCTCGACGTCGTCAAGTACGCGCTGCTCGGCTTCGCCGGGATCGCCTTCCTCGTCGGGATCTTCCTCATCGTCAACACCTTCTCGATGCTCGTCGCCCAACGCACCCGCGAACTGGGCCTGTTGCGGGCGGTCGGTTCCTCGCGCCGCCAGGTCAACCGCTCGGTGCTCGTCGAGGCGCTGCTGCTCGGGGTGGTCGGCTCGGTGCTCGGGGTGGGCGCCGGGGTCGGGCTCGCGGTCGGGCTCATGAAGCTCATGAGCGCGGCCGGGATGAACCTGTCCACGAACGACCTCACGATCGCCTGGACCACCCCCGCCATCGGGCTCGTCCTCGGCATCGCCGTGACCGTGCTCGCCGCGTACCTCCCGGCCCGGCGCGCCGGGCGCGTCTCGCCGATGGCGGCGCTGCGCGAGACGGGCAGTCCCACGGACCGCCGTGCGGGCGCGGTGCGTTCGGCGCTGGGCGCGGTCCTCACCCTGGGCGGCGCGGCCGCGCTCTACCAGGTGTCGACCGTCGACAAGGCGGGCGACGGGGCGCCGTGGCTCGGCGGCGGGATCTTCCTGAGCCTGCTCGGGCTGATCCTCGTCGGGCCGCTGCTCGCCGGGCTGGTGGTACGGGTCATCGGCGCGGTCGTGCTGCGGGTCTTCGGGCCCATGGGCCGGCTCGCCGAGCGCAACGCGCTGCGCAACCCGCGCCGGACGGGCGCGACCGGGGCCGCGCTGATGATCGGGCTCGCGCTCGTCGCCTGCCTCTCCGTCGTCGGCTCCTCGATGGTGACCTCCGCGAGCAAGCAGCTCGACGAGTCGGTCGGCGCGGACTTCATCATCGACACGGGCAGCCAGCCGCTCGTGCCGAAGGCGGAGAAGGCGGTCGCGGGCATCGACGGCATCGCGCACGTCTCGCACCTCAAGCGGGTCGGGGCGACGGTGACGTTCCCGGACGGTACGAAGAAGCGCGACGGGGTCTCGGCGACCGAGCCGACGTACATGGAGGACGTGCACCAGAAGACCGTCGCGGGCAGCCTGGCCGCCGCCTACGAGAAGGACGGCATGTCGCTCAACGAGGGCACGGCCGAGAAGTACGGCGTGAAGGTCGGCGACAGACTGCCCGTCGCCTTCCACGAGGGCGGCACCGCGCGGCTCACGGTCCGCGCGATCACCTCGGACGAGACGGTCTTCGACAAGGGCGCCTGGTACGTGTCGCTCGCCACCGCCCGCGCCCACCTCCCGGCCGGGAAGATCCCGCCGTCCGTCGCGCTCTTCGCGAAGGCCGACGACGGGCGGCAGAAGGCGGCGTACGCGGAGCTGAAGAAGGTCATGGACCCGTATCCGCAGTACGAGGTGGCCAACCAGGCCGACTACAAGCAGCTCCTGAAGGACCAGGTCGGCCAGCTCCTCAACATGATCTACGGGCTTCTCGCCCTCGCGATCGTCGTCGCGGTCCTGGGCGTCGTGAACACGCTCGCGCTGTCGGTCGTCGAGCGGACCAGGGAGATCGGCCTCATGCGGGCCATCGGCCTCTCGCGCCGCCAGCTCCGCCGCATGATCCGCCTCGAATCGGTCGTCATCGCCCTCTTCGGCGCGGCACTGGGCCTGGGCCTGGGCCTCGGCTGGGGCGCGAGCGCGCAGTCCCTCCTGGCGCTGGAGGGCCTGAAGGTCCTGGACATCCCCTGGGCCACGATCGGCGGCGTCTTCGCGGGCTCGGCCCTGGTGGGGCTGCTCGCGGCCCTGGTACCGGCGTTCCGGGCGGGACGGCTGAACGTCCTGGGGGCGATCGCGACGGAGTGACGAGACCTGCGGCGGGACCGGGGGAGCGGGGGGAACGGGGGGCGGGGCTCGGGGGCACCACGCCGCCAACGCCCCGCCCCCGCCCCCGCTCCGCCGTCAGCCCGCTTGCGCGGCCCGACCGCTTCCTCGTACGCCTGCCGCGGGCGTTCGGAAGCGGTCGGGCCGCCGGTCGTCCGCCGGGCGCCCCGGTCGAAGGCGGGGGGAGCGTGCATCGCGTCGCACGGCAGACGGGAATCGTCAGACAGGCCCTAACGGCCGCTGAAGAAGTCGGTGAGGGCGGCCGTGACGGCCTCGGGCTGCTCCTCGGGGATGTAGTGACCGGAGTCGGGCACGATGACGCCGGTCACGTTCTCGGCCCACGGGCTGAGGGAGGCCGCCATGTCCGGGATCGAGCCGTGGCTGCCGGAGATGCCGAGGACGGGCGTGGCCAGTCGCCGTCGCGTGAGTGCCGCGCGGTTCCGGCGCGCGGACTCGGCGGCGTCGCGGTAGTAGGCGAGGCCGGCGCGCAGGCCGCCGTCGGCGGCGAGTGCCGCGCTGTAGTGGTCGAGCTCCGCTTCCTCGAACGTGCCGGGCGCGAAGGACTTGGTCTTCAGGAACCAGCTGACGTACTCCCGCTCGCGGCCGGCTATCAGCGTCTCGGGAAGACCGGGCACCAGGTGGAAGGCGAAGTGCCAGGTCTTGAATGCCAGAGCCGGGTCGAGAGTGATCGCTTCCGGCATGGTGATCCCGGGAATTCCGGCGTCGAGCAGCGCGACCCCGTGCAGTCGGCTCTCGTGGTGCAGAGCGAGGGAGAAGGCGACCCAGGCGCCGATGTCGTGCCCGGCGAGCCAGTACTCCCGCACGCCGAGAGCGTTCACGGCGGCCTGGATGTGCGCGGCGACCGTGTGCGTGTCGTAGCTGAGCTCCGGATGCTCGGAACTGCCCTGGCCCGGCCGGTCGATCGCGAGGACGCGGAACCGGTCGGCGAGAGCGGGCATGACCTTCCGCCAGGCCCACCACGTCTGCGGGAACCCGGTGAGCAGGACGACGGCCGGTCCGTCCGGCCGACCGCCTTCGACGGCGTGCAGGCGGACGCCGTCGGCATCGACCCAGCGGTGCGTGAACCCGGCCAGGTCATGCGGGGGCAGGGCGGCGACGGGGTTGCTCATGGGAATCCTCCATCGAGGCGGGTGGGCCGGGATGCGACGCTAGCACATCTTGAACCGATCAGTTCAAGATGAGAGGATGGGGCGCATGGCAGGCAAGAAGCAGTTCGACATGGACACGGTGCTCGACGCCGCGATGATCCAGTTCTGGCGCTCCGGCTACGCCGACACCTCGCTCGACGACCTGTCGCGGGCGACCGGCCTGAACCGCAGCTCGATCTACTCCTCGCTCGGCGACAAGGACGCGCTCTTCCTTCGCTGCCTGGACCGCTACGCCACGCGCTACGGCGACAAGTACGACGCCGCCCTCTCGTGCGCGGCCGAGGACCCCGTCGCCGCCGTCCGCGCGTTCTTCGACGTCACCCTGGAGCGCATCGCCGACCCCGCCGTGCCTGACGGATGCCTGATGGCCCAGTCGGTCATGGCGAGTCCGGCGCTGAGTCCGGGCGTCGCAGAGCATGTCAAGGAGTTGTTCGTCCTCCAGCGCCCGCGCCTGCGCGCCGCGCTGGAGGCCGGTGGGATGTCCGAGGAGAACGCCGCGGACTTCGCCGTACACATAGCGGCCGTGAACCAGTCCCTCGCGGTGATGGGCAGGGCCGGGTCGAGCCATGAGCAGCTCCGGGCGATCGTCGGGGTGACCGTCGACGCGCTCGCGAGGGCGCTGAGGCCGGTCGGGCCGCGGGAGTCGTCCCTCCGGGAGTGACGGAGACCGGGAGGCCGTGCCGGTCCGCGGCTCTCGCCATCACCTCGGCTCCTGCTCGCTCTGTGCCTGGTCGCCGTGCCCGGCGGAGCCGGGTCCCTGGCCGCTGTCGCCGCTTCGCCGCCGCTAGCGACTCCGGCCCGCGCGGACAGCTCGGGCTCGCCTCCGGCGCGCCGAACGCCTCCGCACCGGGACGGCTCCCGGCCCGTCTGGACGGCGACGCCTCGGACGACATCGTGGGCGCCCGGCGCGCCCGGTACGCCGCCGGTCCGGCGGCCCCGCCCCGCCGTCAGCCCGCTTGCGCGGCCCGCGCCTCCTCGTACGCCTGCCGCAGGCGCTCGGAAGCGGTCGGCCCGCCGGTCGTCTCCCGGGCGATCCCGAGATGGGCCTCGCGCAGCTCGTCCATCAGCTCGTCCACCAGGTGCGGGTTCTCCGCCAGGAGGCGGGCGCGGATGGCGAGTTCGGGGGTGGTGGGGCGGTGTGCCAGTCCCCAGGCGCCGAGGGCGGCCATCACGGGGAGCGTCTGGATACCGGCCTCGGTGAGGGTGTACGTGGCTTTCCGGCCGCGCGGGGCCTCGTCGCGCGTCAGGAGGCCCGTACCGACGAGCTTGCGCAGGCGGGCGGCGAGGATGTTGGACGCGATGCCCTCGTCGTTCCGGGCCAGCAGCTCACGGAAGTGGCGACGGCCGCCGAAGATCACGTCGCGCAGCACGATGAGCGTCCACGGGTCCCCCAGGACCTCCACGGCGGCGTTGATCGCGCAACCCGATCGCGGTTCCTCGCGCATCGCGACGCGACACCTCCTGACTGATTGCGACTCGCAACCCCGTCATCGTAGGGTTCGCTGACCGGTTGCAGTTCGCAATCACTCACGGGAGGCGGTTCGCCATCAGCAAGGTCCGCGTACACAACTTCCATGTCTCGCTGGACGGTTACAGCGCAGGCGACACGATCACGATCGAGAGCCCCATGGGGGGCGCCGAGAGGATGTTCACACGCTTCGACGGCCGGGCGATCGACGGCGTGCACGCGGTCTCGGACCCGATCACGCTCGACCGCGCGCTCACGAGCACGTGGGGTCAGGGCATCGGGGCGGAGATCATGGGCCGGGGCAAGTTCGGCCCGCAGAGCGGGGAGTGGACGGACGACGGCTGGCGCGGCTGGTGGGGCGAGGAGCCCCCCTTCGGCACGCCCGTGGTCGTGCTCACCCACCACCGCCGCGAGCCGCTGCACTTCGACAACGGCACGAGCTTCCACTTCCTCGACGCGGGCCCCAAGGAAGCGCTCGAATACGCCCAGGACCTCGCGAACGGCCAGGACATCCGCCTCGGCGGCGGCCCCTCCACCGTCCGCCAGTTCCTCGCGGCCGACCTCGTCGACTTCCTGCACCTGGTCACCGTGCCGATGATCCTGGGCGGCGGCGTCTCGATGTGGGACGGACTGGCGGACATCCAGGAGCGTTTCACCATCGAGTCCACGTCCTCCGCGAGCGGCCTCACCCACCACTTCTGGAACCGGGCCACCACGGCGTAACCCCGGCACGGCCGGCCCCTGACGGCGACTCCACGGGCCCGCTCCCGCCACCCGGCGGGAGCGGGCCTCCGGGGTCTCCGGCTCCGGTGGCGGCGCCTGGCCCGCGACCGGCAAGCTCTGTCGTCCGCATCGTCGCCGACCGGCCGTACTACTCGGGGAGGAACGATCCCGCATCACCAGATGGGGTGAGGGGCCCGGCGTGTCGTAGCTGGACCAATCCCGCCGATACAAGCATCAGGACCGTGAACACCAAGAAGAAGTTTCTCGCGCCCGCTCTGGCGGCCTTTCTGCTCATCGGCCCGGCGATCGAACCGGCCAATGCCGCTCATCCTCCCTGGAATCAGAAGACGAAGTGCGAGGCGAAGGACCCGGACGGCCGCCGTATCCCGACGCGCTACGGTAATTCGCACCTTGGATGGAATCATCTGAGCGGGAAGCACAACGTCAAGAAGTGTGCGTTCATCACATCCGCGTTGAACGGTGATGTCGATGAGGAGCACGGTCCGCGACTCGTATACTACGGCAACGCCGTCAGGCCCGGGAAAAAAGTAATCAAGACCAGGGTCATTGTGCAATACGCCAGGCAAACCAATGAAAAGAAGAAGGAAGATCGATACACGGTAAAGAAGGGTGAAGTAATCGGTGTGATCACTGCCTACTGTTATGGGATGAACAAGTGTCCCCACTGGGTGAACGAGTAGATGCCGCTAGATCCGGAAGCTGTGGAGGAAGCGCAATGCGATGCGGTGAGGCACTTCCTCCCCTATGCTGTGGTGCCAGTGGTAAGCGATGTGTTCGTGCGTGGTGTCCTGCCCGTCGTGCGGCCTGATCCCGTAGTACGGGTCGCAGTCAGCATTCACGGTGAGTATGACTTGTCCGCATACATCGCTTATGAAATTCCCATCAAGAAGAGCAAAGGCGTCCGATCCGCAGGTGAAATGCTAAGGATCGTGATGCGCCATGCGGCTGGCACCCAGTTTTACAGCAACAGTGAAGTGAGTTCGGCGCTCGGCATGACCGTGGTATCCCTTAGGGGGAGTGCTCTCCGGGCGGGTGAAGAATCCCACGAGGAGCGCGCCACCGAATTCCTGCAAGCCTTGGCGGAGCCCTATGTGGATGAACCGCCCAGCCCTGCCGTTCGGGGATTTCTCCTTATGGGACCTGAGACCTTGAGGATGTATGTCTCGGGCCGTGATGTGCGTGAAGTGATCGGTGCCGACGTGAAGGTCGGCAAACATATGACATCTCTCCTGGCAGCGCTTCCGTCGCTGGTTGAGGAACCAGAGCGCCAGCAGGACTCTGACGACCCACACTGCACCCGCGTGGTGGACCTTCTTGAGTGGTAACGCCGCAAGACGAGGGACGGGGGGCGAGAGGGCTTGACTGCATTGCAGCAACTAGGAAAGTCGACCCTTCGCCTCCTTGGCACCCCGGCTCCTGGACTTATGTGCTGGCTCGCGACAACGGCCGGCCCCGCAGGGGCCGAGTTCACCGTGTGCGTCGAGGGCGAGACCAGGCGGCATCTGGCGAAGGTACTGCACGACGATGATGCCCCCTGGGGATCGGTCTTCATTGCTGCGGTTTTCGCCAGAAACTCCTCTAGCGGCATCCTGCTTCTGCCCCTGGAGGTTTCGACGCCCAGGGCTCATTACGCCCATTATGTTGGCCCTGATGAGCTGCTCGACCCCGAACAGGATTGGCTTCTTGTAGTTCATGTGCCGGCGCTGAAGAAAACCTTCAGGGCGTGGTTCGTCGAGCAGGATGACGGAAATGCGGACCTTCGTTACCGGAGGGCTCCCGAAATTCTCCACACCGGAGATGAGGCGATTGTCTGGCATGGCGGGGTCATCCAGTCGAGCGCTGGCCTTTTCTGTGTGACAGGACTGCTTACGCAGGGAGAAACGCCGCCGAAGTGGCGTGACGTCGACAGTCCAATTGCTGCCAGCTTCCGCCAAGGTCAGGAAGTGCTGGCTGGTGACATTGGCCAACAGTTTCTCGACGGGCCAGACGGCAGGCTCGTTGCAATGGCCACGGCAGACCCCCGGGCATCCGAAATGCGCGTTTCGGTCTGGGGGGCAGACGCAACCTTCACGGTTCGTATGTGAATGAGAACGGTGAAGGTCCTCTCGGTGGCCTCGGCGGAAACCGCCACGTGGGAGGCCGTCCGCGTGCCGGCGGTGCTGGCCGGCCTGGCACTCGTACGTCGGTCGTTGTGGCTGGTGCGGAAGGACGCGGGGCGCGCGCGGGTCGGTAACTGACGGGTCGGCCGTGGCCGCTTGCCGCTTGCCGCTTGGCACGGGCTGCGGGCGACTCGTGCCGCTCTCACGGCAGTTGCGCGGGCCCGTTCGCCTGCCTTCGTGCGCGCTCCGAGGCCGCGGCGACCTCCTCGTACGTCCACTTCTTGTACAGGCGCTCGCCGTGCGCGTCGGTGATGTCGATGATCAGCTCGGACCACTCCTCGGCGGGCTGTTCGGGGACGAGTCCGAGCGTGTACGTGGCGTCGCCGAGAAGCGATTCGGTGAGGCGTACGCCCGTGAGGCGCTCGGCCAGGGCGAGGACGGCCGCCTTGCCGTCGACGTCCGGGGCGTCCTCGTCGTGCTCGCCTTCCGGCGTCAGCGGGAAGCCGACCTCGCGCAGCTCGGGGAGGAGCGCGTCGGGGGTGCTGCCGTCGCGCCAGAGGGCCCACTCGAAGACCGTGCGCAGCGCGCCGTCCTCGTACCACTGGAAGAGGTCGATGGGCTTGCCGCCGTTGGTCGAGTGCACGACGATCCGGCCGCCCAGCGACAACGCCTGGACGCACGCGTCCCCGAGCCCCAGGCCACCGTCGTAGCCGAGGACGAGTGTCCAGTCGCCGCCCGCGCCCTCAGTGCTGAAGGCGCCGACGACGTAGGACTCGTCCCACACGTCGTCGCTCTCGTCGCGGTGCGCGTTCTCCGCGTCGATCAGCCCGTCAGTGCCGTTCCCGCTGCCGCGCGGCTCCGCCTGCGCCGCGCGCAGCACCTCCTCCGGGGTCCGCCCCCGTATCAGCGTGAGCGTGTACCCCACCTCCTGCGCGTGCCGGAAGAACGGCGAGGTGCGAATCCAGGCGTAGTCGTGCGCGGTCACCGAGTTCATGCGGGCCAGTGTGGACGGCCCCTCCGACAACGCCGGTCTCAGCGCGGGTCGTCGAGCCGGAGGACCAGTTCGGTGACCGTGGCTCCGCGCCCGTCCGCGTACGAGTCCTCGCTGCCGATCCGTACGAACCCGTTGCGCTCCAGGACCCGCACCGAGCCCGGGTTGTCCGCGACGACCCGCGCGTGCACCGGCCGCGCCGTGACCTCCTTCAGCAGCGCGGCGACGGCGGCGGTCGCCACGCCTCGCCCCCACAGGTCCCTGCGGACCCAGTACGCCAGCTCGATGTCCTGCTCGATCGGGAACACGGCCGCGCTGCCCACCAGTTCGCCGGCCACCTCCACACCCCGGAACGTGATCGCCGGGTCCGCCAGGATCTTCCGGTGCTTCGCCACGAACGCCGCGCCGTCCCGGGTCTCCTCGCTGACGAACGCGGCGAGGCGCCGGGCCTCCTCGTCGAGCTGCATCTCGTACAGCAGGGGCAGGTCCCCCTCGCGCACGGGACGGAGTGACAGCGGCCCGGGCAGAGCCTTCGGCATCGTGGTGCCTCCCTGTGCGGGGGTGGACTCGGGCTCGCGATCATATGTCTGTGCGATCCGCGGTGCGGGTCGATCCGCGGGAGCCTTCCGCTCCGGACGTCCTCTTCCACCGTGCGGAGCGGCAGGATGGACCGGTCCCGGCCGGCCGACCCGGGCCGCCGGTTCACCCGATGGAGGTACATGTGATGCGGAAGTTGCGCAAGGTCGTCCCCGCCGCGCGTCGGCACGAGGTGGTCGAGGGCGAGGCCGCTCCGGCCGATGTGCTGTCGTACCTGCTCCACCTGCCGGAGGAGTACGACGCCGATCCGGCCCGTACGTGGCCGCTCGTGCTGTTCCTGCACGGCGCGGGCGAACGCGGCGTCGACCTGGAGGCGGTCACGAGCCACGGGATACCCAAACTGGCCGAGGGCGGGCGCGAGTTCCCCTTCGTCGTCGCCTCCCCGCAGTGTCCCGCGTCGAGTCAGTGGGTTCCCGAAGTCACCATGCTCGCGCGGTTGTTGGACGAGGTCGAGGCCGAGTACCGCATCGATCCCTCGCGTATCTACGTCACGGGCCTGAGCATGGGCGGCTACGCCACCTGGAGCCTCGCCGTCCGCTACCCCGAGCGCTTCGCCGCCGTCGCCCCCGTCTGCGGCGGCCTGTGGCTGCAAAGCCCCGATCCCATCCGTGACGTGCCCGTCTGGGCGTTTCACGGGGAAGAGGACGACGTCGTCCCGATCCGCCACTCCGAGGAGATCGTGACGGCCCTCGAAGCCCTCGGCGCCGACGTCCGTTTCACGCGCTACCCGGGCGTCGGCCACGACTCCTGGACCGCCACCTACGACGACCCCGCCCTCTACGACTGGCTCCTCTCCCACCGCCGCACCGACAAGGCGCCGGCGAGCTGACCGCAGCGGCGGCGCACGGCAGTTGGCCGCGCGGCCAGCGTCCGCTCAGGCCGTCCGTACGGAGTCCAGGAACCTTCCGAACGCCTCCCGCCCGAACGCGACCACGGGGCCTTCCCCGGCCCGCTTGCTGTCGCGTACGGGCACGGCCGCCTCTCCGAACGCGATCTCGACGCAATTGCCGTTGTCGGCGCCGCTGTAGCTGCTCTTGACCCACTCGCGTGTCTGGTTCGTCATGGGGTTGCTCCCTCGTCTCGCGTACGGGCTAGGAGCCTGCCCAGCCGGGCGTACCGCGAAGCCCGCCGGGCCCGGGGGCGGGCGCGGCGGGCTTCGGGTTCGCGTGGGGGTGGTGTCTCAGCGGTTGTTCGTGACGGAGCCGAGGAAGGCGGTGAATGCTTCGCGGCCGAACGCGATCACGGGGCTCTGCTCTGCCCGCTTGCTGTCGCGTACGGGTACGGCCGTCTCGCCGACCGCGATTTCGACGCAATTGCCGTTGTCCGCACCGCTGTAGCTGCTCTTGACCCACCTGCGCGTCTGGTTCGTCATCGGGGCGCTCCCTCGTCTCTCGTACGGGCCTGGAGCCTGCCCACCCGCACGCGAGGCGAAGCCCGCCGCGCTCCCTGGTCCGGGGAGCACGGCGGGCTTCGGGGTCGCGTGGAGGGGTTGCCACCGAGGGGGGGAAGTGGCAGTCACGCGACGTCTTAACGGTCCGTCGTCACGGACCCGAGGAAGGCGGCGAACGCCTCACGACCGAATTCAACCACGGGGCCGGACTCGGCACGCTTGCTGTCGCGGACGGGAATGACAGGCTCGCCGAACGCGATTTCGACGCAATCCCCGTTGTCGGCGCCGCTGTAGCTGCTCTTGGTCCACGTTCGAACGGAATTCTTCGTCATTCGTCTGCTCCTTGTTGCTTTGCCATGCTGCGGAGTAGGTCCAGCGAATCCTGGGCGGACGCCGCCGTCATGCGGAGATGATCACACACTGCGGCTGTCTTTGCGATTGCCTCGGGTGACTTATCCACTGAACCACCGCCGACCCATGATTCCGAGTAGACCACCTGTTGACCGTCCACGGTGAGGAGCGTGAACGGCAGATGCGCGGGTGGTGCGCCATCCCTCACCCGGAGGACCTGGATCGTGATGTTGGGGCGCTCGGCAAGGTCTGCGAGATAGGTGAGTTGCTCACCCATGACCTCGGCGCCGCCGACGCCCATCCGGAGCACTCCCTCTGTCACCACCATCCAAAGCCGAGGAGGATGGGCCCGGTTGAGGATCTCCTGCCGCTGGACTCGGAGTTCGACGCGCGCTCTGATCTCGTCCACCGTCTCCGTCGGGTGCCCCGCGCGGAAGACGGCTGCCGCGTATGACTCCGTCTGCACGAGCCCCACAAGCAGGCTCGGGCTGAAGTTCACTATCGCCGCCGCATCCTGCTCAAGATCCGCATACGGCTTGAACCAGTCCGGGTAGTCCTGGCGGAACAACTCGCCATGCAGCCGGACGTACACCCCACCGGTCTTCCCCGCCTTGTCCATCGCCCGCGCGAACTCCGGACTAGCCGGAACCTCGCCCCGTTCGACTTTCGAAACCAGCGGCTGTGAGAAGACCAGCAAATTGGCATATGCCGTTTGACTAAGCCCCAAATGCTGCCGCTGGCTCCGTACTTCTTCGGCGAAGGCGGCAATCGCCCTGCTTCGCCGAGAGGATTCGCTCACGCGTGCTAACTCCCCTCTCCTATCTGCGATTTGAATAATGCTCCCCCCGCAGGAATCGGGCTACCCCTGCCTTCATGGGGTTTTGGCTATGGAGTCCCGCCCTGGTGACGCACTGTAGAGGCATGAACACAGCCGCACAGTGTCGTTCCGGGCTTTCGGCCACGGACTGCCCCAGGTGTCTCGAACTGCTGCGCGAGGAGCGGGCCGCGCGTGCGCGGGGTGACTACTCGGCCGAGACGGACTGCCGCGTCCTGCGCAAACGGCACCCGCACAGGGCGGGCGCGGGGGCGGTGCGGGGCTCCGGGGGCGGGCGGTGACGGTGGTGGACGGCCGTCCGGAGCGGCCCGTGGGGCGGGCCGTGCGGGGCTTCGCCGTATGGGCCAGGGGCGGGGACGCGCGCGGGGCGTGGCTGCTCGCTGCGGGGGAGGTGCGGGACGCGGGGGAGTGCGGGGCGTGGCTGCGGGCGACGGCGTTGCGGCTCGCGGTGCGGCTCGACCCGGGACCGCGTACGCGGTGGGCGCCGCGCGGCCTCGTACGGCCGACGTACGCGCCGGGACCGGACGCGCCGACGGCGTTGCGGGAGTGGGCGGAGGACGGGGGACGGCAGACGGCGGTGGCCGAACTGCTGGCGGGCGGGGGGTCGTTCGGGGCGCGGTTCCCGGACGTGGGTGGTGCGTGGTTGGAGCTGGCCGCCGTGCCGGTGCCCGTACCGGCCGAAGCGAGTGAACGGAAACCTGGAGCCCCGATGAGTGACATGACCCTGCCCGGCCCGGCCCTGGCGCCCGCGCGGTGCGACGCGGAGACGGACGTACCGCACTTGATGCGGATCTTCGCGAAGCGGCTGAGTATCCACACGCTGGGCGGGGAACCGGCGAGCCGGACGCGGTGCGCGCTGGAGGCGCACGAGGGCGTCGAACACATGGGGAAGGTGCGGGAGTTGAGGGAGGGGGCGGTGTGGGTGACGTTCACGCGCGAAATGCCGCCGTACCAGGCGAGGTTGCTGCCGCCGTGCGGGCGCGGGGAGCGGTGCGGGCTGTACGACGGGCATCCGGGCCGGTGCGTCGTGGAGGAACCGGCGTCGCCGGGGGCGGAACGGATGCGGGAGGCGGGGGTGTTGCTGGAGGGTGCGCCGGAACTGGCGGTGACGGCGCGGCCGTTCGACCTGCCGGGGGAGAGGGAGGAGGCGATGAGGACGGTGCGGGCGATCGAGGCGACGCTCGATCGCGTGTTGCGGGCGTTCGCGTTCCCGGAGGGGGTGGGGCTGTCGGCGCCGCAGATCGGCGTGCCGCGCGCGGCGGCGCTGGTGCAGCCGCCGTGGGGCGCCCCGGCGGTGGTCCTGCTGAACCCCCGTGTCACGGGGGCCTCGGCCGAGACGGACGAGAGCTACGAGACGTGCCCGAGCCGGCCCGCCGCCCGTACCCCGGTCCGCCGCCCCCGCGAGATCACGGTGGAGACCACGACCCTGACCGGCCACCCCCTCACGGCGACCTACACCCCGCCCCTCTCCCGCCTGATCCACCACGAGATCACCCACCTGGAGGGCGAGGCCCGGCCGCCCCGTCTCCCGGTACGGACGAGCCGTCCGGGAGCGTGAGGGCGGCTGGACGCTGGACGACGGGGCTACTTGGCGATCTCCCAGATGTGCCCACCCGGGTCCCGGAAGCTGGCCGTGCGAATCCCCCAGGGCCGGTCGACGGGCCCGTTGAGCAACGTGACGCCGCGCGCCTTCAGCTCCTGGCACATGGCGTCCACGTCGTCGACGGGCAGCGTGAGCTGGAGCCGCGACCCGGACTCGGGCGCGGCGACGCGCGCGGGCCCGATCAGCGCGGGGGCCTCGGTGTCCCGCAGCAGATTGATGAGGGTGTTCCCGAACTCGAAGACAGCCGAGTTCCCGTCCTCGAAGGCCACGGGCAGCCCGAAGACCTCCCGGTAGAACCGCTTCGTGGCACCGAGATCGCCGACGAACAGCGTGATGGCGCTAATGCCCTTGGTCCAGGGTGAGTTACCCGTCGTATCTGTCACCCGTAGAGAATCCACGACGGGACGGACCGCGTCCAGGGAAACACCGTCCGAGGGCCTGCCCGCTCACCCTCGGTGTCCGCCCTCCCGGTCGTCGGCCGTCAGGAACTCGCCCTGCGACAGGGGCCGGTTCACGATCCGGATCTCACCGATGCCGCCGTGGAAGACGACGTCGATCGCGCCGTCGTACTCGTGGCCGCCCACCAGCCACGGCAGTCCCAGCGAGGTGAGGCCGTGCGACAGCCGCCGCGGGTCGTCGGCGACCGGGGAGCCCTCGACGTACAGCCTCGTGCGGCGGCCGTCGTTGACCACCGCGACGTGCCACCACCGCAGCTCCGCCAGGCCGTGGCTCCAGTTGGTGGTCGGGTAGGTGTTGTTCAACGCGTAGTGGTTGAACTGCACTTCGCGGCCGTTGTTGGTGATGGCCAACTGGGCCAGGGGCTCGTTCGGGTCGGTGTTCTCACCGTGCTTGCCGGCGTTCTTGGCGGCACCCCGGCGGCTGAGCACCGACGCGTTGCCGTTCCTCCCGGCGTCCCAGTCCAGCGGCATCCGCACGAACGTCTCGATCGTGTACCCGCCCTTGAAAGTCTCCCTGTTCAGGGGGGCTCCGGCCGCCGTGGTGAGGTACGAGCCGTTGACCGGGCTCCTGCCGCCGGAGAACGTCAGGCTGGCGTGCGCCGGCTGGTCCGGGTGGTGGTCGTCGGACCAGGTCAGCGCGTCGGCGGCCGTGCCGGGCACGGTCACCACCGACAGGTCGTTGCCCTTGCCGGAGAGGTCGCGGATCTTCTGGCCCTCCTTGAGCGCGGTGCCCGGTGCGCCCTGTCCGTCGAAGCGCCAGTACGCCACCGTGCCCTTGATCAGCTGTGTGCCCGCAGGGCGCGCGGGGCGGACCGGGACGGGGATGAAGCCGGAGAAGCGCTTCTCGAAGTCGATCGGGACCGAGAAGTTGTCGACCGGGCCCGTGACGCGCGCGTGCTGCGCCGCCAGCTTGCTGCGGGACTCCGGCCTCTGCGCCAGAATCCACGGGTTGATCGTCTCGACGTCGATCGTGTCGCGGGCCAGATCGAAGTGGTACAGGCGGATCATGCCGCCGCCGCCGAAGAAGCGGTTCTGGTAGTTGGCGATGTGCAGGTGCACGTCATTGCCGTGCGCGTTCTTCCTCGTCGTACGGCCGGACGGCCAGTAGTGGCCGTTGAGGGTCAGGAAGATCTGGTCGTTGTCCGCGATCAGCTTGTCCCAGACGGTCTGCCCGTACGCGGAGAGCGTGGCGTTGTTCTCCGGGTCCCCCGACTCGTAGGGAAAGACGTTGTCGTCGTATTCCGGGGCGACGATGTCGTGCGCCGTGAGGATCACCGGCATCCCGGGGTGCGCCTTGATGATCCCGTCGGCCCACGCGAAGCCCTGCTCGGTGGTCCGCCAGTCCAGGGCCAGCACCAGCCAGGAGCGTCCCGCGGCCCGGAACACGTGTGCCGTGTTGTAGCCCGTCCGGTCCGCGCCGACGAAGGACTTCGCGCGCGTGAACCGCCGGGGGCCGACCGTCCGCAGATACGGGGTGTCCCCCCGCGTGTCGTCCCCGGTCACGTCGTGGTTCCCGGCCACCACGCTGTACGCGGCACCCTTCGCGTCCAGGATGCCGAAGGCCCTGTCGACCTGCTCGAACGAGGACGCGTCGGCGTCCTGCGTCAGATCACCCAGGTGCGACATGAACACGATGTTGTCGGTGCCACCGCTGTTCCTCACGATGTAGCGGAACGACTCCTCCTGCGGCGTCCGGTTCACGCTGTCCTGGCTGCCCCAGTACAGGAACTGGGTGTCCGGCATGACGGCGAAGGTGAACTGGAGGGAGTCGGGATCAGGGTTCCATCTGTCCGAGTGGCCCCCCGTGGAGGCGCCGGACACGGCGGAGGCGCCGGCGGCGTACGCGGGTGCTCCACCGAGCGTCAACGCCCCGGCTCCCGCCGCCGCCACACCCGCACTCGCCAGTGCCGTGCTGCGCAGAAAGCCTCGCCGGCTGTGGCCCGCCAATTCCTGCGACGTTCCCTCACCATCACCGTGAACGCACATGCGTCAGGGTCCTTTCCAAGAGGATGACTCACACCACGTCGACGCTACGGAGAAGGCGCCCGACCTGGGCAGACGCGAGATGTCGATCAGCGATCAGCTGTCTGTCCATAAGCGAACACGCGCGTCGGACCCGGAGGCGGGGGAGCCCGGGGGCCACCGGCCCCCGCCGGAAGTCGTCACCCGCCCCGGCCCATCCCCCCACGGAGGGTGACCGCGCCGCCCGTCCGTCGCTCTCGCGTCGTACGCTGGAAGACCCCCGGCCCGTATCCCGTGCCGGTCTTTCGGGCTGCCCCGGAGCCGTTGTTCCCGGGCCACGTACACCCCCCGGGCCACGCTCGGACCCCGGCCAAGGACGGATGGCATTCATGAGTCTGCACGGTCTTCTCGACGCGGTCCTCGACGACCCGGCGCTCGCCGAGGCGGTCAAGGCCGCGGGCGACGGGCACCGCACCCAGGCGGATGTCGTCGGGCCGCCCGCCGCGCGGCCCTTCGTCGTGGCCGCGCTCGCGCGCGAGGCGCGCCGTACCGTCCTCGCCGTCACCGCGACCGGCCGCGAGGCCGAGGACCTGGCCGCCGCGCTCCGTACGCTCATCCCCGCCGAGGGCGTCGTCGAGTTCCCCTCCTGGGAGACGCTGCCGCACGAGCGGCTCTCGCCCCGTTCCGACACCGTGGGCCGCCGCCTCGCCGTGCTGCGCCGCCTCGCGCACCCCGACGCGGACGACCCCGAGGCCGGGCCCGTCTCCGTCGTCGTCGCGCCGATCCGCTCCGTGCTCCAGCCGCAGGTCAAGGGGCTCGGCGACCTGGAGCCCGTCGCGCTCAGGCAGGGGCAGAGCGTCGACCTCCAGGAGATCGTCGAAGCGCTCGCCGCCGCCGCGTACGCGCGCGTGGAGCTGGTCGAGAAGCGCGGCGAGTTCGCCGTGCGCGGCGGCATCCTCGACGTCTTCCCGCCCACCGAGGAACACCCGCTGCGCGTGGAGTTCTGGGGCGACGAGGTCGAGGAGGTCCGTTACTTCAAGGTCGCCGACCAGCGGTCCCTGGAGATCGCCGAGCACGGCCTGTGGGCCCCGCCCTGCCGCGAACTCCTCCTCACCGACGAGGTGCGCCGCCGCGCCGCCGTGCTCGCCGAGGAACACCCCGAGCTGCACGAACTGCTCGGCAAGATCGCCGAGGGCATCGCCGTCGAGGGCATGGAATCGCTCGCGCCCGTCCTCGTGGACGACATGGAACTGCTGCTCGACGTCATGCCCGCGCGCTCGCTCACCCTCGTGTGCGACCCCGAGCGCGTCCGTACCCGCGCCGCCGACCTCGTCGCGACGAGCCAGGAGTTCCTGCAAGCCTCCTGGGCCGCGTCCGCGACCGGCGGCGAGGCCCCCATCGACGTCGGCGCCGCCTCGCTGTGGTCGCTCGCCGACGTACGCGAGCACGCCGTGCACGACCTCGGCACGCCGTGGTGGTCCGTCTCGCCGTTCGCCGTGGACGAGGAACTGGACGGCGACACGATCAGCCTCGCGATGCACGCGCCCGAGACCTACCGCGGCGACACCGCGCGCGCCCTCGCCGACACGAAGCGCTGGGTCAGCGAGGGCTGGCGCACGGTGTACGTCACGGAGGCCCAGGGCCCCGCGTCCCGTACCGCCGAAGTCCTCGGCACCGAGGGCATCCCGGCCCGCCTCGACCCCGACCTCGGCGCGATCTCGCCCGCCGTCGTGCACGTCTCCTGCGGCTCCATCGACCACGGCTTCATCGACCCGGCGCGCAAGCTCGCCGTCCTCACCGAGACGGACCTCTCCGGGCAGAAGGCGGCGGGCAAGGAAGGCGCCCGGATGCCGGTGCGCCGCCGCAAGTCCATCGACCCGCTCACCCTGGAGACCGGCGACTACATCGTCCACGAGCAGCACGGCGTGGGCCGCTACATCGAGATGGTCCAGCGCACGGTGCAGGGCGCGACGCGCGAATACCTCGTCGTCGAGTACGCGCCAGCCAAGCGCGGCCAGCCCGGCGACCGCCTCTACATCCCGACCGACCAGCTCGAACAGATCACGAAGTACGTGGGCGGCGAGGCCCCCACGCTGCACCGGCTCGGCGGCGCCGACTGGACGAAGACGAAGGCGCGCGCCAAGAAGGCCGTCAAGGAGATCGCCGCCGACCTCATCAAGCTCTACTCCGCGCGCATGGCCGCCCCCGGCCACGCCTTCGGGCCCGACACGCCGTGGCAGCGCGAACTGGAGGACGCCTTCCCGTACGCGGAGACGCCCGACCAGCTCACCACGATCAGCGAGGTCAAGTCCGACATGGAGAAGACGGTCCCGATGGACCGCCTGATCTGCGGCGACGTCGGCTACGGCAAGACGGAGATCGCGGTACGGGCCGCCTTCAAGGCCGTCCAGGAGGGCAAGCAGGTCGCCGTCCTCGTGCCGACGACGCTGCTCGTGCAGCAGCACTTCTCGACGTTCTCGGAGCGGTACGCGCAGTTCCCCGTCACGATCCGCGCCCTCTCCCGCTTCCAGACCGACACCGAGTCGAAGGCGACGCTGGAGGGGCTGCGGGACGGGTCCGTCGACCTCGTCATCGGCACGCACCGGCTCTTCTCGTCCGAGACGAAGTTCAAGGACCTCGGGCTCGTCATCGTCGACGAGGAGCAGCGCTTCGGCGTCGAGCACAAGGAGCAGCTGAAGAAGCTCCGCGCGAACGTCGACGTCCTGACGATGTCCGCGACGCCGATCCCGCGCACCCTGGAGATGGCCGTCACCGGCATCCGCGAGATGTCCACCATCACCACCCCGCCCGAGGAGCGGCACCCCGTCCTCACCTTCGTCGGTCCCTACGACGAGAAGCAGATCGGCGCCGCGATCCGCCGCGAACTCCTGCGCGAGGGCCAGGTGTTCTACATCCACAACCGCGTCGACTCGATCGACCGGGCGGCGGCACGGCTGCGCGCCGTCGTGCCCGAGGCGCGCATCGCGACCGCGCACGGGCAGATGAGCGAACAGGCCCTGGAACAAGTGGTCGTGGACTTCTGGGAGAAGAAGTTCGACGTGCTCGTCTCCACGACGATCGTGGAGTCCGGCATCGACATCTCGAACGCCAACACCCTGATCGTGGAGCGCGGCGACAACTTCGGGCTGTCCCAGCTCCACCAGTTGCGCGGCCGGGTCGGGCGCGGGCGCGAGCGCGGGTACGCGTACTTCCTCTACCCGCCGGAGAAGCCGCTCACCGAGACCGCGCACGAACGACTCGCGACGATCGCGCAGCACACCGAGATGGGCGCGGGCATGTACGTCGCGATGAAGGACCTGGAGATCCGCGGCGCGGGCAACCTGCTCGGCGGCGAGCAGTCCGGGCACATCGCGGGCGTCGGCTTCGACCTGTACGTACGGATGGTCGGCGAGGCCGTCGCCGACTACCGGGCGCAGCTCGACGGGACGGCCGAGGAGGAGCTGCCGCCCGAGGTCAAGATCGAACTCCCGGTGGACGCGCACGTCCCCCACGAGTACGCGCCGGGCGAGCGCCTCCGCCTCCAGGCGTACCGCGCGATCGCCGCGGCCACCTCCGAGGAGGACATCACGGCGGTACGGGAGGAGCTGACCGACCGGTACGGGCCGCTGCCCGAGCCCGTCGAGAACCTGCTGCTCGTCGCCGGGCTGCGGCTGCTCGCGCGGGCGTGCGGGGTCGGTGAGATCGTCCTCCAGGGCAACAACGTGCGCTTCGCGCCGCTGCCCGAGCTGCGCGAGTCGCAGGAGCTGCGGCTCAACCGGCTCTACCCGGGCACGGTGCTCAAGGCGGCGCAGCAGTCGGCGCTCGTGCCGCGGCCGAAGACGGCGAAGATCGGCGGGAAGCCGCTGGCGAACAGGGAACTGCTGGCGTGGGTGGGGGAGTTCCTGACGTCGATCGTGGGGTCGTAGGGGGCGTAGGGGCGAGGGAGGGCGGGGCGGGTTCGCGGTACGGGGCGCGTGTCCCGTACCGGCGCCCGTCCGCCCCGCCCGCCCGTCGCCCGTCCGCCCGCCGTCCGCCCCGCCTCAGCCGATCTGCTCGGCCAGCGCCACGATGATGCCCGCCGGGCCGCGCAGGTAGCACAGGCGGTAGCTGTCCTCGTACCGGGCCACCTGACCGAGGAGTTCGGCGCCGTGCGGGCGCAGGCGCTCAAGCGTCGCGTCGAGGTCGTCCACGGCGAACATCATGCGGTGCAGGCCGAGGGTATTGGGCGCGGGCGGCCCGGCCTCGATCGCCGCCGGGTGGTGGTACGCGGTCAGCTCCACCTTGCTGCGGCCGTCCGGGGTCCGCATCATCGCGATGGCGCTGCGGACGCCGTCGAGCCCCACGGTGTGGTCCGCGAAAAGCCCCTCGATCTCCGCCTCGCCCTCCAGTTCGAGGCCGAGCGCGAGGAAGTAGGCGACAGCCGCGGCGAGATCGTCGACGACGACGGCGACGTTGTCCATCCGTTGCACAGTCATGGAGGCGACCTTAAGCGGGGCGGCGGTACGGGCGGGGGCGGGGACACGGGGTCCCGTGACGTGGCGTCATGGCCGCCGGGTTCCCGTACGCCCCGGGCGTACGCCACCCCGCCGGGCATCCCGGCACCGGGCCCGGGTACACAGAGGGGGCGGCCGGAGGGACCGGCGGCGGGCGAGGGGTGGCGAGATGCGGTACGGGGTGCGGCGGGGCGCGAGTGGCGTGGTGGGCGCGGTGGCGCTGGGCGGGCTGCTGCTCGGCGCGGCGGGGTGCAAGGACGTCGAGGTGTCGGACGCCGGCGAGGGCGGCGGCTCCGCGAGCGCGCCCGCGCGGGGCGCGGAGGGCTCGGCGCTCAAGGCCGTGGACGGGCTCACGGTCAAGGGCCGCGCTCCGAAGACCGGTTACGACCGCGACAAGTTCGGCACCGCGTGGGCCGACACGGACTCCAACCACTGCGACACCCGCAACGATGTCCTCAAGCGTGACCTGAAGGACGTGAAGTTCAAGACGGGGGACTGCGTCATCGCCAGCGGCGTCCTCAACGACGACCCGTACTCCGGCGACGACGTCCGCTTCACGCGCGGCGCGAGCAAGATAGACATCGACCACCTCGTCTCCCTCTCCGACGCCTGGCAGAAGGGCGCGTCGAAGTGGGAGCCCAGCAAGCGCATCGCCCTCGCCAACGACCCCCTCAACCTCCTCGCGGTGAGCGCGGGCCCCAACCGCAGCAAGGGCGACGGCGACACGGCGACGTGGCTCCCGGCCAACAAGGGCTACCGCTGCACGTACGTGGCGGGCCAGGTCGCGGTGAAGGCGAAGTACGGCCTGTGGGTCACGTCCGCCGAGAAGGCCGCGATGAAGAAGGTCCTCACCACCTGCCCCGACCAGAAACTCCCCGAGGGCACAGCCCCGACGAAGGCCCCGGCCCGGTTCCGGGCGAGGTGAGGCCGGGGGCGGTGCCGGGCCCGTACCCGTAGGCACTCCCCGCCCCGGCCCCCCACCCCACGACACGCCCGCCGCGCCGCGCGATATCTTGCGATGCTCGCGTTGCGGGTGATCTCGTCAGGTACGTCAAGGGTGGGGAAAAAGATGGCCAAGTCCGGGCAGCAGGGCGGTAGTCACAGACGGTCGAAGCGGGGGCGGTGGATCGCGCTCGGGACGAGTGCGGCCGTTGTCGCGGGGGTGGGGGTCTTCGCGGCGACGCAGGCGGGGGCCAGTACGGTGTGGCCCGCGCAGAAGACGTTCAAGGGGCGCGCCTTCGACACGTGCACCGCGCCGTCGAGCGCCGCGATGAAGGCGTGGCACACCGGGTTCTACGGGGCCGCCGCCGTCTACATCGGCGGCAAGAACCGCGGGTGCGCGCAGCCGCAGCTCACCGCCTCGTGGGTCAAGACCGTGAGCAAGCAGGGCTGGAAGCTCGTCCCGCTGTACGTGGGCGCGCAGCCCCCGTGCCAGAAGAGCGCCAACCCCGAGAAGATGACGACGTCCAACGCGGCCTCGCTCGGCGCGAAGGACGGCGCCGACGCGGTCGCCAAGGCCGCCGCGCTCGGCATGAAGAAGGGGAGCCCGATCTTCCTCGACATGGAGCCGTACGACACGAAGAACGCCTCCTGCGCCAAGGCGGTCCTCTCCTACACGCGCGCCTTCACCAAGACCCTGCGCGGCAAGATCTACCGCGGCGGCTTCTACGGCTTCAGCAGCTCCAGCGCCGCCGCGATCGCCACCGCGAAGGACCGCACCGACCTCCCCGGCAACCTCTGGTACGCCAAGTGGGACAAGGTCAACACCACGACGAGCGACTGGCCCTGGTCCAAGAGCCTCTACACGGACCACAGCCGCGGCCATCAGTACATGGTCAACAGCAAGGAGAAGCGCGGCAGTTACACCATCACGGTGGACCGCAGCGCCTGGGACGGCCCGGTCGCGATCACCGGCTGACGGCAGGGGGCGCCGCCCGGCGGGCGGCGCCCCGTACCCCTCCCGCCCCCGCAGCTCCCCCGTACCGCCCCGAAGACCCCCGTACCGCCTCCCCCTCCCGACTCGTTGCTCCAAGGTGGTGGCCCTCCGCCCGGCCACCTCCTACGATCGACCCCGGACTTTGTGCATCGACGCACAAACTGCTCGCAGGGAGGCCCACCTTGCACCGCCGCTCCACCGCATACGCCCTGTCCGCCCTCGCCCTCGCCGCCGCGCCGCTGCTCAGCGCCTGCGGCAGCACCCCGCACCCGGGCGCCGCCGCCGTCGTGGGCAGCACCCGGATCACCGAGGCGCAGCTACAGCACCGCGTCGGCGAACTCCACGACGCCGTACGGGAACTCAGCTCCGACGCGCAGACCTCTGAGCGCATCATCTCGGGCAGCGGCAGCCTCGCCCGGCCGACCCTCCAGGGCATGGTGCGCGACCGCGTCGTCGCCCGCGCCGCCGACGACCACGGCGTCACCGTCAGCCGCGCCGAGGTGCAGAGCGCCCGCGCGCAGCTCACCCAGCAGGCGGGCGGCGAGCAGGGCCTCAAGGTCGAATGGCTCACCCGTTACGGCGTCCCGCCGTCCCGCCTCGACGACGCCCTGCGCGAGAACATCGCCGAGCAGAAGCTGTACGAGGCACTGGGCGCCGACCCGTCGAGCCCCGACGGCAAGGCGACCGTCGACAAGACGCTCGCCGCGACCGCGAAGAAGCTCAAGGTCGACGTCAACCCGCGCTACGGCACCTGGGACGCCGCCAAGGCCACCCGCGCCGACGCGCACCCCGCGTGGCTGCGCGAGGTGAGCCGTGCCCCGGCCGGTGAGGCGGCGGGCGCCGACGCGGGTGCCGCCGACGGCACCGGCGCAGAAACGGGGCAGGGCTGACGGAGGACGCGGCCCCGCCTGGGTTACGTTGCCGTGGTGAACGAAACCAGCCACGGAAACGGCCCGGAAGACCGCCCCGACAGCCCCGGGAACAGCAGGGGCACCGGTCGCATCGTCCTGCTGACCACGAGTCACCGGGTCGCGCCGGGGCTGCTGTCCTGGCGCGCCTGGCAGACCCTGCGCGGCGCGGCCCGCGTGCTGTGCGCGGACCCGGAGCACCCCCAGCTCCCGTACCTGCGTGAGGCCGGGGTCGCGGTCGAGACCGTGGTCCCGGCCGCCGAGGAACTCGTCGCGGCCTGCGCGGACGGCTCCACGGTCGTCGTCGTGGCGGGCGAGGGCGCCGACGAGCACAAGCTCACCGACCGCCTCGCCGCGCTCGCGGGCTCCGGGCGGCACGCCATGCCCGAGCTGGAGCTGCTGCCCGCCTCGTACGACCTGCCCGGCGCCCGCCTCATCGACCTCGTGCAGGTCATGGACCAGATCCGCCTCGACTGCCCCTGGTCGAGCCGCCAGACCCACGAAGGTCTCGCGAAGTACGCGCTCGAAGAGGTCTACGAGCTGGTCGAGGCGATCGAGGACGGGGACCGGCACGAGCTGCGCGAGGAACTGGGGGACGTCCTGCTCCAGGTCGTCTTCCACTCCCGTATCGCCGAGGACGACACCGAGGACCCCTTCTCCGTCGACGACGTCGCGGGCGCGCTCGTCGAGAAGCTGATCCGCCGCCACCCGCACATCTTCGGCGACGAAAGCGTCGAGACGCCCGAGACCCCCGAAGAGGTCCGCACGCTGTGGCTCGCCGCGAAGGCCGACGAGAAGCAGCGCGCCTCCGTCACCGAGGGCATCCCCCTCGCGCAGCCCGCCCTCTCCCTCGCCGCGAAGCTCGCCGCGCGCGCCCGTACGGCCGGGCTCCCCGTCCCCGTGCCCGAGCCCGGCGCCGACTGGGGCCCCGCCCTCCTCGCCCTCGCGGCCCGCGCCGACG
>NZ_JAAGLR010001201.1 GCF_010548245.1 Streptomyces sp. SID11385 | reverse complement strand
TCCATTCCCGACAGTCGGGTGATGTGTGTCACCCGCTTAACGGCGTGCGGCACGCGTCTCCTAATGTGGGCCGCAGTGACTTCCTTCGATTCCTCCCCGACGCTCACCGCATGGCGCACTCTGCTCGCCGTCGCGGTTGTGTTCGTGATGCTGGCGACCACGGGCTGGACCGCCGTGCGTCATCAACGCTCCGACGAGCCACGCACT
>NZ_JAAGLR010001165.1 GCF_010548245.1 Streptomyces sp. SID11385 | reverse complement strand
CGGCGGGCGCCGCCGCGGCGGGGACGATGGCGGGCGCCGCCGCCGTGCACGCCCCCGGCGGTTTCTTCGCCCAGGGCGGCGGCTACGAGTACCCGGCCTTCCTCGGCCTCGCCGCGGCCGGCCTCGCGGTCACGGGCCCGGGCAGGTACTCGCTCGACCACAAGCTCGGCCACGCCCTCAACCGCCACTGGATGGTTCCCGCCGCGCTCATCGGCGGCGCGGCGGCGGCCCTCACGGTCGTCGCCCAGCGCAACAAGCGCGTGCGGCAGGCGGCCCCTGCGGAGGCCGAAGAGGTCTGAGGCGCGTACGGGTGCGGGGTCGTCCTTCCTCGGAAGGGCGGCCCCGCACCCGTACGCCCGGGAGCACCGGAAAACCATTCGCCCCGCCCGCCCCCGCTCCGTACCGTCCGCTCCCATGACCTCCCCCGACCCGCGCGCGACGGCCGACGCCCCGCCCTCCGGCCTGCCCGCCCTCACCTTCCACAACCCGCTCTCCGAGGAACGCGCCGCGCGCATCGTGGCGCGACTGGCCGCCGCACGGCCCGCGACGGTGCTCGACGTCGGCTGCGGCTGGGCGGAGTTGCTGCTGCGGGTGCTGGAGGCCGTACCGGGGGCGCGCGGCACCGGGATCGACCTGCGGGGCGAGGATCTTCTGCGGGCCGGGGAGCGGGCGCGCGAGCGCGGGCTCGACACCCGCGTGCGGCTGTACGAGGAATCGGCGCGCGGCACCACGCGCGGACCGGCCGACGTCGTGCTGTGCGGGGGCTCGGGGCAGGCGCTCGCGGACCCGGACGCGCCGGACTACCTGCCGGGGCTCTTCGCCGAGCTGCGGCGGCTCGTGAACCCCGGCGGCCGGGTGCTGCTCGGTGAGGGCTTCTTCACCCGTACCCCCGGCGCGGAGGAGCTGGCACGGCTGTGGCCGGGCGCGGCGGCCGACGACCATCCCTCGCTCGGCGCGCTCGTCGACGCGGCCGTGGCGGGCGGCTTCCGGCCGCTGTGGACGGAGACGGCGAGCGCGTCGGAGTGGGAGGAGTTCGAGTCCGGGTACCGCGCGGCGGGCGAGGAGTGGCTCGCGCTGCACCCCGGCCACCCCGAGGCGGACGCGGTACGGGCGCGGCTCGACGCGCAGCGCGCCTTCTGGCTCGACGGCCACCGGGGGCTGCTCGGTATCGCGTGGCTCACGCTCGTACCGGTGGGGCGGGTGGACTGAAAGGCTGCCCGGCGGGCGTTGGACAATGGGCGGGTACGGGGACGCGCGACACCGGAGGCGCACGCCATGAGACAGCAGAAGATCCCGGCGCTGGGCCGGGCGCTCAGGGCGCTCGGGGAGCAGGGCGACGAACTGGGCGGTGACACGAACGAGGCGAAGCTGCACGAGATCGCCAAGGACCTGCGCCGCGCGCTCGACCTCCTGGAGGAGACCGTCGAGGGCCCCGAGCCGGTCACGCGGTGCGCGGAACACCCCTTCGGGCCGAAGGACGACAGCGCCCCCGACCTGTGCCTGCTGTGCGAGACGCGGCGGCGCGGCGGACGCCGGGCGGTCCGGCTGCCGGACGGCGAGCGCGACTACCTGGTCGTCCCCTCGCGCTACGGCGAGCGGGAGGACCGCCCCCAGGCCCGCGAGCGCTGGATTCCCGAGATGTGGAACGGGCGCACGTGGCAGTTGTGCGGGACGCCGCGCCACAGCCGCCGCGAGGCCGAGTCCTTCCTCGCCGCCGAGCGGCGCGGCCCGCACGCGGGCGCGGCGTACCGGCTCGTGCAGGAGTTCACGGACTACGAGGTGGTACGGGGCTGGGGCAGCCCGGTGCGCAGGCCCCCGGAGACGATGGGCGGGCGTGGCTGACGTCGCGGGCCTCGTGGCCCGGCTCCGCGCGGCGGGCTGCGTCTTCGCCGAGGACGAGGCGGCGCTGCTGCTCGCGGCGGTGCCCGAGGACACTCCGGGCCGCGACGGGGTGCTGGACGGGCTGGCCGCGCGGCGCGCGGCCGG
>NZ_JAAGLR010001107.1 GCF_010548245.1 Streptomyces sp. SID11385 | reverse complement strand
GGACAGCCCCCACCCGCCCTGGGGGGCGACCCCAACACCAAGTCTTCCGCACCCCCACCCCCACCCCGCCACCTCCACCCACATCTGTGGACAACTCCGCGAAACTCGCGCAACGCCTCACCCTCAAGAGTGAGCAGATTTCCGCTTCACCCCGAGTTATCCACAGGCAGCGGCAACCCGTTCCCGCGACCCCCACCCCTCAACTAACCTGTTCCACCAGCCCGAAGAGCCTCGCCGCGTTGTCGTGGCAGACCGCCCGCAGCCACTCCTCGCCGAGGCCCAAGTCCGCCATCACCTCCAGTTGATGCGCGTACGGGTACGGAGTGTTGGGGAAATCCGTGCCGAGCAGCACCCGATCCCCGTACGCCGCGAGCCGGGGCAGTTCCGCGCGCGGGAACGGCGCGAATTCCTCGGCGAACCCCGTCCACGCCATCGTCGTGTCCAGCCGCACCTCCGGGTAATCGGCGACGAGGTCGAGGAACTCGGCGTACTCCGGCATGCCGAGGTGCGCGACGACGAGCCGCAACCGCGGATGCCTCGCGAGGACCTCCCGCATCGGCCCCGGACCCGTGTACTTCCCCGGCACGGGCCCCGAGCCGCAGTGCGCCACGACCGGCACCCCGGCCTCGGCGAGCAGCCCCCACACCGGGTCGAGCACCGGCTCCGCCGGGTCGTAAGCCCCCACCTGCACATGCGCCTTGAAGACGCGCGCCCCGCGTTCCACCGCCGTCCGTACGTACGTCTCGACGCCCGGCTCCGGGAAGAAGGTCGCCGTGTGCAGGCACTCCGGCACGCGCGCGGCGAAGTCGGCGGCCCACCCGTTGAGCCACGCGGCCATGCCCGGCTTGTGCGGATAGAGCATCGACGTGAAGGCGCGCACGCCGAAGGCCCGCAGCACCGCGATGCGTTCGTCCTCGGCACGGCGGTACGTGATCGGCCACTGCCGCCCGACGAGCGGCCCCGCAGCGTCGAAGTAGGCCCACACTTTGCGCAGCACCCGGTCCGGCATGAAGTGCGTGTGCACGTCGACGAGCCCGTGCTCCGCCCCGATCCGCCGCGCGAACTCCCGTACCGCCGCCGCCTCCCGCGCGCCCCCGGGCTCCAGCCCCAGTACGCGCGCCGACCGCTCCCCGCCCAGTTCCTCGCTCACCATGCCGGCCACCCTGCCGCCCCCACGCGCCCGGAACAACCCCGGCCGGAACCGCCCCGCCCGAAGGCGGCTCACCCGCGGGCAGCCCAGCCGGACCCGTCCCGCCCGAAAGCAGCCCCTTCGCAGGCAGCCCAGCCGGACGCGGCTCGTCCCCCAGCCGAGTCACGCTCAGAACAACTCCCCCTGCTCCCCTCCCTCCCCCGCCCGCTCGACGAGCCCCACTGTCGTGACCGCCTCCTCGCCCACCGCCGCGAGGCACCACCCCGCGAGCCGCCGGGTGTCCAGCACGACGGTCCCCGTCTCTCCCGCGACATCGAGATGCACGTCGGGGCCCGCAACGCCCCGCACCGTCCCCACGAGCACCGCCCCGTCCCGCAACCCGCGCACGATCCCCCCGTACGGCAGCGGCAGGCCGAACACGCCGCCGTGCTCCACGACCTCACCCGGTAGCGGCTCCAACGTCTCCGGCCACCCGGGCAGTTCCCGTGCCGCCCCGTGCACCCGCCCCAGCTCGGCCCGGCAGTCACCACCACCACCCCGGGCCGCCCGCTTGCGCGCGTACGAAATCCGGTCCGGTACCCCCAGCCCGTGTCGCACCATCTCCTCGGCCCGCCGCGCCGCCATCAACGGGCCCTGCCCGAGCCAGCAGTACGCGAGCGCCCCCTGCTCCAGCAGCCGCACCCCCTCACGTGCCATCCCCGTGATCCCGACCTTCACGAGCCCGGGCCCGAACCACGCGAGGTACACGCGGTACGGGCGCGGGTCGTCCGCGTACGTGTCGGCCGCCACCGACCGCACCCGGTCCAGCGCCGCACACTCCTCGCACTGCGCCCGCGCACCTCCCTCCCCGAGCACGGCCCCCCGGCCGCACTCCCGCCACCGGCCGCCCCGCCACACCCCGAGGCACCGCCGCTCACCCACCACCCGGAACCCGACCCGTTCCCCCGCGCCGAGCCCGCTGACCCGCTCCCCCACCCACCGCAAGCCCACCCGCCCGGACGCCTCCCACCGCGCCCCGGCACACCACCACCCCGCACCACGCTCCATTGCGCCGACCGTAACGGAAGCCACTGACAGCGCAGGCACCTCCAGCCCCCTCAGCGGCACCCACGCCGCACGGACCCGCGCACCACACGCCTCAGATCACGAACAGGCCACATCTTCTCCACACCACCCCCACATCCCCCACTGGCTCACTACCGTCGTCCCACTTACCAGAGCTCCCCGGGGGGACGACATGACCAGCCCGAACCCGTACGGCACGCCGGAGCCGTCCACCACCGACCCCGCACCCGGGCGGCCGCTGCACAAGCGCGTCCTCGTGTGGGTCGGCGGTACGGCGTTGCTGCTCACCGGCGCGCTCATCGGCTCCGCCGGGGACGACGGCCAGGAGACCGTCGCGGCCAAGGCGGCCCCCGCGACGACCGTGACCGCGCGCGCGACCGTCACCGCCACGGCCACCCCCGAACCCGCCCCCACCGTCACCAAGACGATGAAGGCCAAGCCGGAACCCGCCCCGACAGTCACCGTCACGGTCACCAAGACCGCCCGGGCGAGCACCACCACAACGGGCAGCAGCGGCGGCAGCACCGGGAACAGCACAGGCAGCGGCACGGCTCGAAGCAGCACCAGTACCTGCTCGATCGTCTCCAACGCGGGCAACTGCTACTCGGCGGGCCACTACTGCCGCAACAGCGACCACGGCGCCCGCACCAGCACGGCCGCCGGCACCCCGATCACCTGCTCCTACCGCTCGAACGCCTGGCGCTGGACGTACTGACGAGGGGCACGCAACCACCAGGCAGGGCCACCAGACAGAACCGCCCACCACAACCACGCGACCGGGCCACCTCCCCGGCGGCCCCCAACGCATCCGCAGAAGCCGAACGGCATACCGCACGCGCAACGCGAAGAGGCCCCGGATTTCTCCGGGGCCTCTTCCGTGCTGTGCACTCGGCAGGATTCGAACCTGCAACCTTCTGATCCGTAGTCAGATGCTCTATCCGTTAAGCTACGAGTGCTTGTGCTCGGCTCCCGGGTTTTTGTCCCCCGGCTGCCTTGCGAGAACAACATTACATGAAGGTCGGCCGGACGCGAAATCCGTATCGCGCGCCCTGCCTGAGCTGGGCGTACGGCTGTTTTGGCAGGTGCCCGCGAAGGCCGGATCGCGCCCCCCGGAGCGCCCTCGAAGCACCCCCGGAGCGCCCCTCCCCGGTCCCCGGACACCCCGTCTCCGTTCACGTGCCGGGAACGCCGCAGGGCCCCGTCGTCCTGGGGACGAGCGGGGCCCTGCGGGTGCTGCGGAGGCGGAGGGATTTGAACCCTCGATGGGGGGTAAGCCCCAAACCGCATTAGCAGTGCGGCGCCATAGACCGGACTAGGCGACGCCTCCAAAAGCCACACCTGCCTGCGAGCAAGCGCCTGCGGGTGCGTGGAGATGATGACACAGCCGTGCGGGCTGCCACCAATCGGCACCCACGGTACTAGGCGGCAAGGGGTGGGGCAAAGAGCTTTCGGCGGTCGTTCGGCCCCTCCCCGGACGGCCCCGGGACGACCGCTCCCCGCCCAGCCACTCACCGCAGGACGCGTGTCCTCCCCCTCTCTCTCCCGTTGTGCACCTCGATGCGGGACGGGGCCACCGTGCCGCGCGCCGTCCCGAGCGAGGGTTCATGTCCGTCTTCCGTCCGCCCGCTCCCCGTACCGCCCTGCTCCTCGCCGGCTGCCTCCTCGGGCTCGGCGCCGGGGCCGGGCCCGCCACCGCCCTCTCCGCCGTTCCCGCGCCCGGGCCGCTCCGGGGCGACCGGCTTGTCGTGGAGGTGAAGGGGGACGGCGGGTCCGTCACGCGGTACGAGCTCCGCTGCCACCCCACGGGGGGCGACCACCCCGACGCCGAGGCGGCCTGCGCACGGCTCGACGAGGTGACCGTGTGGGGACGCGACACCTTCGCGCCCGTACCGTCCGACGCGATCTGCACGATGCAGTACGGGGGACCGGGCACCGCGCACGTCAGCGGGGAGTGGGCGGGGCGGCCCGTCGACACCACGTTCACACGGACCAACGGGTGCGAGATCGCCCGCTGGGACCGGCTCGTACCGCTGCTGCCCGCCCAGGGCGGTACGGGAACGGCCGCCGCCTGAAGCCGCGCCGACCCGACACCCGGCCGCGCGCACGGCCCGACGCCCCCGGCGCGCCCCCACTCCCGCCCCACCGCACGCGACCCGACACGCGCCCCCGCACGCTCCGCCCGCGCGCCCCCACCCCGCGAAGCTCCCCCGCACGGGCCGTCGCCGGTTCCGCGCGGGATGCTCACGACTTCCTCGTACGACCGCTCGCGGCTCCCTCGTACGAGCGAGCGCGGCTGCCCGTAGACTCCCAGGCGTGACACGTCGCGGACCGCGCGGCACGATGGCCCAGGCGGGCCGCCGGCGGGACGGTCCGGGAGGGCAGGGCGAGGAGCCGCGGGCGCGGTCCTCGTGGAACGGCAGGGAGGAACGTTCGTCGTGAGCAGCAGGCCATCCCGGGGCACTGCTCGCCTCGCAGCCATACTCGACTCCCTCCCCGACGCCCTCGTGCTCGTCAACACCAACGGCACGGTCGTCAACGCGAACACCATCGCGCTCCAGGCTCTGGAGTCCCCGGGTACGGCGCTCGTCGGACGCGGACTGCTCGATCTCCTCCCGCAGTTCGACTCCCGGCTCATCCCCGGCTCGATGCGCCGCCCCGACGCCCAGGACGAGCGCGGCCGTACGAAGCCGCTGCGGATGATCGCGCGGCGCACGGACGGCGGCGAGTTCCCCGTCGAGGTCACGAGCGCGAGCATCAATCCGGAGGCGCAGTCCCCGGGGACGTATTCCGGTCCGTACGAGGACGCTTCGCGCTACTCCGGCGACGAGTTGCTGATGATCGTGATTCGCGATCTGACCGGAACTGTCGACACCGAGGCCGAACTCGCCCGTTCGCAGCGGCAGACGGAGATGATCCTGCGCGCGGCGGCCGAGGGCGTCGTCGGTACGGACACCGAGGGCCACGTCGTCCTCGTCAACCCGGCGGCGGCGCAGATCCTCGGGCACCGCGCGAGCGACCTCGGCGGGCGCGAACTGCACCCGCTCGTCCTGCACTCGCGCGCCGACGGCACCCCCTTCCCGTACGCCGAGTCGCCGCTCGCCGACACGCTCCGCTCCGGGCGCAAGCACCGGGTGCGCGGGCAGGTGCTGTGGAACAAGAAGGGTGAGAAGGTCCCCGTCGACCTCACGACGGCGCCCGTGCGCGACGGCGATCAACTCGTCGGCGCCGTCATGACCTTCACCGACCGGCGCGCCTACGAGGAGCTGGTCGAGCGGCACGCGGCGGAGAGCGCGGAGCTGCGCGAGAGCCACGCCGCCGAGGTCGCGGGGCTGCGCGAGAGCCACGCCGCCGAGGTCGCGGGGCTGCGCGAGAGCCACGCCGCCGAGGTCGCGGAGCTGACCGAGGGCTACGAGGCCCGGATCGCCGAGCTGGACGCGCGGCACGACGAGGCCGTCGCGCAGGCCCAGGACCGGTACGCGGCGCTCGCCGAGCGCGAGAAGGACCGTTTCGAGGCGCTTGCCGCCCGGCACGAGCAACTTCTTGCCGTTCTGGAGACCTCTTTGCGCGGGCCGCTCGACGAACTGCGGCGCGAACTGGGGACGCTCGCGGCCGATCCGGCCGGTCAGTTGTGGCCGGAAGCGAACCAGATCCTTCACCACCTGACCGCTGGTTATTCGCGGATGACCACTCTGGTCGACAACGTGCTCAGTTATCAGCGGCTCGATGTCGGTACGGACACGCTGCACCGCCGCAACGTCATGCTCGACGCGGTCGTCCAGGCGGGCGTCGACGGGGCGGTCGAGCTGATCGGGCCGGGCCGCGCGCAGTTCGCGGTGCACGCGCCGCCGATCGAGGCGCAGGTCGACCCGGAGCGGCTCGCGACGGCGCTCGCCCACCTGGTCGCCGATGTCGCGGGCATCGACGCGACGGGCAACGCGCGGCAGGGGCTCGTCAACACGGGCTGGGTGGACTCCACGATCGTGGTGGCCGCGGCGCAGCGCGGTGACGCCGTGCGGATCGAGGTGCGCGGCCCCTACCCGGGCGGCGACCCGGTGCACGGGCCGATCGTCACGGGCATCGTGCGCGCGCACGGCGGCGTCCTCCAGTCGCACACCGTCCCCGGCATGGGTGGCGCGACGTACGTGCTCGACGTGCCGCTCGGCGAGGGCGCGGGCGCGGTGGCGGCACCGGCCGCGCCGCAGGCCGAAGCGGGCGCGGACGGGAGCACGGAGGGAAGCGGCCCCGGGACGGGGACGGTTGACGGCGCGGGCGACCCCGACAGCACGACGACCGGGCACGGGCGGCGGCGGGCGCGTCGTTCCTCCGTGGACGCCTTCCTGGAGAGCGAGGTCGAGGCAGCGAAGG
>NZ_JAAGLR010001076.1 GCF_010548245.1 Streptomyces sp. SID11385 | reverse complement strand
CCAGGCCCGGGCGTTCGGCGCGCACGGGCTCGCCGAGACGCAGGCGCTCGCCGCCGCGGGCGGTCCCGGGGCGCCGCTGCTGCCCCGGATGCGCGGCGCGGGCAGCGCGTTCGAGGAGGAGGGGGCGCGGTACGGGGGGGTGCCGACGGGGGAGCTTCCGCTCGTCGAGGACCGGCCCCGTACGGGCAACCGCAAGGACAACGCGCGGCACGGGTACTACCCGGGGCGGCGCCTGAACCTCGGCGTCGTCCTGCTGCCGCTGCGCGTCTTCCTCGGGCTGATCTCGGTCTACGCGGGCATGGGGAAGCTCTGCGACCCCGTGTACTTCGACGGCGGCGAGCGCGGCTCGATGGTGAAGTGGCTGACGTCGCTGCACCCGTGGGCGCTCGCGGAGCCGCTGCGCGACTTCGCGCTCTCGCACCCCGTCGGCGCCGGGCTCTCGATCGCGTTCCTCCAGGTCATCGCCGGGGTGCTCACCGTGCTCGGGCTGTGGCAGCGGCTCGCGGCGGCGACCGGTGTCGCGCTCTCGGCGGCGCTGCTCGTGACGGTGACCTGGCGGACCGTACCGGCGTACGACGCGCCGGACTTCATCTACCTCGCCGCCTGGAGCCCGCTCGTCATCGCGGGCGCGCCCGTGTACTCGGTCGACGCGCGGCTCGCCTCGGGTGCCTGGCGCGCGCTCGGGCCGCGCGCCACGCTCGCGG
>NZ_JAAGLR010001041.1 GCF_010548245.1 Streptomyces sp. SID11385 | reverse complement strand
GTGCGCCGTACGCGGGGCACTGCGGGGGCCGCGCATGTCGTGCTCGTCGGGGCGATGGGCGGCCCGCTCGGCGGGGACGCGTACGCGGTACGGGCCCAGGCGGGCCCCGGGGCGCGGTTGCGCGTCGGCTCCGTCGCCGCGACGCTCGCCCTGCCCGGGCAGGCCACGCCCCGCTCCACGTACACCGTGGACCTGGAGGCGGCGGCGGACGGGCACCTAGAGTGGCTGCCCGAACCCGTCGTCGCCGTCGCGGGAAGCGACTTCGCGCAGCACACCCGCGTCACGCTCGCCGAAGGCGCGCGCCTCGCGCTGCGCGAGGAACAAGTGCTCGGGCGCAGCGGCGAGGTGCCGGGCCGGATCACCTCGCGCCTCACCGTCCGCCTCGCCGGACGCACGCTCCTGGACCAGGAGACGTGTCTCGGTACGGGCGCCCCGCCGGGCTGGGACGGCCCCGCCGGTACGGCGGGACTCCGCGCGATCGGTCAACTCCTCGTCGTCGCACCGGAATTCACGGAGTGCGAGTCCGGCGCGCACGCGCTCGCGCCCGGCGCCGTGCTGCTGCCGCTCGACGGGCCGGCCGTCCTCGTCAGCGCGCTCGCCCCCGACGCACTGCGCCTGCGCCGCCTCCTGAACGAGGCGGCGCAGGCGCTGGGTTGCCCGGACGCGTGAGGACACGCCCCGGGTCAGGCCCCCACGTAGAGACCGAACCCGTTGGTCGCCATGAGGATGATGCCGAGGACCAGGTCGACCGCCCCGAGGACGAGACCCGCCTTGGCCATGCCGGGGCGGCCCGTGCCGCGCAGCGCGACGTAACCGAAGACGAGGGCCAGCAGGCCCAGGAGGATGGAGAAGAAGAAGAGTCCCACGATGCCGAGGACGAGCGACGCTATCGCCAGGCCGCTCGTCGTCCCGCGCGTCCGTCCCGCTCCGTACCCGCTCATGCGTACCCCTTTTCGTCGGAGGCCCCGCCGTGTGCGGTCGCCGTCAGCGGACGGGTTGCCCGGAACGGGCCGGTCATGCCTGGCCGTTCGCGCCGGGCCGTTACGAGGGCGCGGGAGCGGTACGGGCCCGGATGTTCACGGACGGGTGCGCGGTGGTAAACCATGCGTAGGCGTCCGGTGTGGGCCCGGGGGGTCGGGACACGGGTGCCGCGCACGTACCACAGGGGGAGCACATGACGGGACCTCAGCAGGGCGCGCCCGGAGAGCCGGAGGACGCGAGAGCCACGGGCGGCGAAGGCTTCGGGCCCGCCTCCGGTGGCGAGTTCGGCCCACCGCCCCAAGGCTTCGGCCCGCCCGGCGGCACTCCGCAGGACACACCGCCGCGCCCGCCGCAGGACCCGCGGCCGGGCACCGGCTCCGGCGCCGCCCCCGCCTACACCCCGACCGAGCCCGGAATCCCCACCCAGCCCGGAACCCCGCCCGAGTCCGGCGGCCCCACCCAGCCCGGAACCCCCGCTCAACCCGGAATCCCC
>NZ_JAAGLR010000993.1 GCF_010548245.1 Streptomyces sp. SID11385 | reverse complement strand
CGGCCCGGCGGACGGGGCGTCAGGCGGGGGCCGGTCCCGTTGAGTCGCGGACGACGAGTTCCACGGGGAGCGGGTCCGTGCGCGGCTCCGAGCCGTCCAGGAGCGCGAGCAGGGCGCTCATGCCGCGCGCGCCGAACTCCTCGGCGGGCAGCCGCACGGTGGTCAGTTCCGGATCGAGGGCGCGGGCGAGCGTGAGGTCGTCGACGCCCGTGACCGAGAGGTCGCCGGGCACGCGCAGGCCCAGGCCGCGCGCCGCCTTCAGCACGCCCGCCGCCATCAGGTCGTCGTCGCACACGACGGCCGTGGGCCGCCCCGGCGTATCGAGCAGGCGCAGCGCGGCCTCGCGGGCGCCCGCGATCGACAGCGGGGCCCGCACGGTCGTCAGGCTCGTCCCGGCCAGGGCCTCGCCGAGGGCGGCGGCGCGGCTCGTGAACGTCCAGGAGTCCACGTCGGCGGCGAGGTGCGCGAAGCGCCGGTGGCCGAGCGCGCGCAGGTGCGCGGCGAGCTTCCGCATCCCGTCCGCGAGGGCGAGGTTGACCGTGGCGGTACGGGCTCCGGGGCG
>NZ_JAAGLR010000963.1 GCF_010548245.1 Streptomyces sp. SID11385 | reverse complement strand
CGAGCCGGCCGCGGGGCGGCCCGTCGCGCCGAGCGGCGGGTCGAGGAGCGCGTCCACGTCGTCCACGAGGACCACCAGGCGCGGCAGCGGACTCCGTCCGCCGGAGGAGGTACGGGGGCGCAGACGGAGCGTCCGGCTCGGCGGCGCCTCGATGTCGCCGGTCTCCGCGCCGCGCGACTGCGCGGGCACCGAGGCGCCCGGGTGGTCGGCGGAGTTCGCGGCCGTCGCGTCCGCCGGGTGCGGGGCCGGACGCTGGTCCGCCTCCTGGTCGTACGGGACGCGGGGGCGGCCGTACGGCCCCTGCGGGGTGCGCTCCTGACCCCACCGCGGTCGTTCGCGCTCGTACGGCGGCTGTTCCTGGTCGAACATGACCTGTTCGCGTACGTCCTGTTCCCGTACGCGGCTCGTCCGCGCCGCCACCGACACGGCCGCCGCTCGGGGACCGCCCGGCCCCGCGCCCGTACCGCCGGTGCCGTCCGCGGGCCCGTCCCCGCCCGCCGGGCCCACCCCG
>NZ_JAAGLR010000932.1 GCF_010548245.1 Streptomyces sp. SID11385 | reverse complement strand
CGTCCGCGTGCGGTTCGTCCCGGGTGTTGATGATCGGACGGGAACGTGTCGTCGCGGAACTGACGCCCTCCCAGATGTGCTCGGCACGCTGGCTGACGCAGTAGACGGCGCCCCGCGGGGTCTGCAGCACCTTGCCGGCACCGCAGATCAGCTGCCTCGTGACGAGGAAGGGAATGAGGATGTCCGCGAGCCGGGAGAATTCTCCGTGCCGGGCCACGAGGTAGTTCTCATGGCATCCGTAGGAGTTTCCGGCCGAATCGGTGTTGTTCTTGAAGAGATAGACGTC
>NZ_JAAGLR010000897.1 GCF_010548245.1 Streptomyces sp. SID11385 | reverse complement strand
GCGCGGGCGGCCCGTCGGGGCGCGGCGCCCTGGGCGGCTCGAAGCCGGTGTTCACCGGGAAGGAGGAGGTCTCGCTGACCGCGAAGCCGCCCTGGCCCTGCGGCGCCTGCGGGGACTGCGGCCCCTGCGGTCCCTGGGGTGCCTGCGGACCGGGCTGCCGCGGGGCGCGCGGCTGCGCGGCCGGCCCCTCGTCGTACGCGGCGGGGCGCCCGTCCTCGGGGTACCCGGGGGCCGGGAACTGGCCCGTCTGCGAGGCGGCGGGGAACTGGCCGGTCTGCGTGGGGTCCTGGTACTGCCCCTGCTGCGGCGGGACGGGGAACTGCCCGGTCTCGGACGGCCCCTGGTAGCCACCCCGCTCGCCCTGGTACTGGCCCTGCTGCGGCGCCGGGAACTGGCCGGTGGTGTCGGAGGCCGCCGGGTACTGGCCGGTGTCGTAGCCGTTCGCCTGCCCGTACGGGGCGGCGGGGCCACCCGGGGCGGGGAACTGCCCGGTCTCCTGCGGCGACCAGCCGTTCTGCTGCTGCCGCGCGGCCTCGTCGTAGCCGTAGCCCTGCGGCTGGCCCTGACGGCCCGGAGCGCCCTGCGCCCGGCCCTGATCCTGCTGCTCGTGGGACGGGGGCTGCGGCTGGTGCTGGTCCTGGTGCGGCGGGTAGCCGCCGTCCTGGCCCTGGCCGCCGGGTGCGTACTCCTCCTGCGGGCGGGCCCAGGCGCCGGTGTCCTCCGCCCCGTACCCGCCCTGCGGACCCCGCGCGTTCGCGGGACCGGCGGCGGGGAACGCGCCGGTCGACGCCGGGCCGCCCGGCGCCTCGTAGCGCCCGATGCCCTCGGGGG
>NZ_JAAGLR010000867.1 GCF_010548245.1 Streptomyces sp. SID11385 | reverse complement strand
CCTGCAAGGCGTGAGCGCGTCCGCTCCCGCGCAGGCGTGAGCGCGGGGCCGGACGTCCCGCGCGGGACGCCGCTCGTTTCGCGTCGTTCGTGCGACCGGGGTTGTCCCGCGCGCCGCACTCCTCTAACTTCCCCACAGGATCGTTCACGTACTGACTCAGTGTTCATATCCATGAACGCACGGCAGAGGGCGGAACTTGCTTCGCGCCGTGCGAGGGCAGCCCTTGGAGCCGCACCCCCCACGATCGGGAAGGCGCGTCATGAACGAACTCCCCACCCGCCGCCACGTGTTCGCCATCCTGGCGGGCGGTGCGCTCACCACGTG
>NZ_JAAGLR010000839.1 GCF_010548245.1 Streptomyces sp. SID11385 | reverse complement strand
GATGGCGTGTCGCTCGCTTGCGGCTGCGGGAGTGCGGACGGGGGCTGCGTGGAGGCTTCCCCCGGGCGGGACTTCCGCGCCGGGACGCGCTGGACGGAGGGCCCGGGCACGGTCGTGGCGGTCGGCACGGAGGTGCCTGCCACGTCGGGGGTACGGCCCGGCACGCCGGGCAGGAGGCGCCGCGCCACGACGGGCACCGCCGCAGGGGCCACGGGCGCGGCGGTACGGGGAGCGACGACGG
>NZ_JAAGLR010000801.1 GCF_010548245.1 Streptomyces sp. SID11385 | reverse complement strand
GCCGGGTCCGCCGGGTCGCCCGTCTCGCCGTGGGCCGCGGCGAGGACCGCGCCGACCGTCGCGAGGCCGCCCAGCTCGCCGCGTACCGCCCGTCCGAGCGCCGTCACCTCGTCGCCCGCGCGGGCCGAGGCGCGGCAGTGGAAGGCGAGTTCGCACGCGGAGAGGCACTCCGGGGCGTACGCGGCTGGCACGGCGGCGACCGCCGCGCGCAACTCCTCGGCGGGGAGCGCCGGATCGAGGACCGTGCCCTCGGGGAGGGCGGCGAGCAGGTCGGGGACGCGCGTGAGCCGCGTGAGCTGGCGGCGCGTGACGGAGAGCTGCTTGCGGACGTCGACGGGGGCGCCGGTGGGGAGGTTGGAGAAGTCGCGCGGGCACACGAGCAGCACGCTCTCGCGCACGCGCGCCACGGGAATCGCCTCGGCCAGCGGCTCAAGAGCCAGCACGTACACCGCCGACTGCCGCGCCGCCGCGCCCACCTTCGCGGGATCGGCCGCGCCGTCGATCATCGGGAACGACTTGATCTCGACGACCGTCCATGTGCCGTCGGGCGCCACCACGACCGCGTCCGGCTCCAGGTACGCGGGTGAGCCCGCCACGTCGAGCGCGAGCATCGGGTGGTCGAGCAGCGTCCACCCCTCGCGCCCGGCGGCCTCGCGCAGCGCCCGCGCCGTCCGCTCCGTCCGCGCCTCGGGGCCCCGCCCGGCGAGGTCCGGTACGTGCCGGGACGCGGCCGTCGGCTCG
>NZ_JAAGLR010000768.1 GCF_010548245.1 Streptomyces sp. SID11385 | reverse complement strand
CCCGCCGAGGCGCTCGCGCTGCGCGCCGGGGGCGTCGAGGGCCGCATGCTGTGCTGGCTGTGGACGCCCGGCGGGCCCTGGCGCGCGGCGATCGAGGCCGACATCGACGTCTCCGTGAGCGGGACGTGGGCGCTCGACGAGGTCGCCGCCGCCGCCCGCGCCGCCGGGGGCACGGCCCGTGTCCATCTCAAGGCGGACACCGGCCTCGGCCGCAACGGCTGCCAGCCCGGCGACTGGCCCGGGCTCGTGGGCCAAGCCCTCGCCCTCCAGGCGGAGGGGGTCGTCCAGGTCGTCGGCCTGTGGTCGCACTTCGCCTGCGCCGACGAGCCGGGGCACCCCTCCATCGCCGCGCAGCTCACCCTCTTCGAGGAGATGACGGGGCTCGCCGCGCGCCTCGGCGTCCGCGCCGAAGTGCGGCACATCGCCAACTCGCCCGCCACCCTCAGCCTCCCCGAGAGCCACTACGACCTCGTACGGCCCGGGATCGCCATGTACGGGCTCTCGCCCAGCCCCGCCATGGGCACGCACACCGACTTCGGCCTCCGCCCCGTCATGCGGCTCGTCGCCCCGCTCGCCCTCGTCAAGCAGGTCCCCGGCGGACACGGCGTCAGCTACGGGCACCACTACGTCACCCCCGGCGACACGACGCTCGGCCTCGTCCCGCTCGGCTACGGCGACGGCATCCCCCGGCACGCCTCGGGGTCCGGGCCGGTCCTCGTGAACGGCAAATGGCACACCGTCGCGGGCCGCATCGCGATGGACCAGTTCGTCGTCGACCTCGGCGGCGACACGCCCGCCCCCGGCAGCGAGGCCGTCCTCTTCGGCCCCGGCGACCAGGGCGAACCGAGCGCCGAGGACTGGGCACGCGCGGCGGACAGCATCGTCTACGAGATCGTCACGCGCATCGGTGGACGCGTGCCACGCGTCCACCTGAACGGGTAAGCAACCCGTACGACCCGAGCAGGACCCGTACGACCCGAGTACGAGCCGTACGACCCGAGTCGCCGAGGAGAGCCACGTGGCCGACAGCGCACCTCTCGCCGGACTCCCCGGCTCCCCGCTCCCGTCGCCGCCCGCCGCCGGGCGGCGACGGGCCGGGGTGCTCGGGGCCGCCGTCGGCGTGCTCGCGGCGGGCGCCGCGGCCGGAGTAGCCGTCGAACGGCTCACCATGAGCCGCTCCGTGCGCCGCCGGGCCCGCCTCGCGCTCGACGCCACGAGCCTGTACGGGACGCTGCGCGGCACCCCCGGCGTCGTCCTCGCGGCGGACGGCACCCCCCTCGCGTACGAGATCGAAAATCCCTACGAGGACGGAGCCGCGCGCGAAGGAGACCCCGAGGGAGACGCCCGCGAAGGAGCCGCCCCCCTCGGCGGAGAGGCCCCCTTCACCGTCGTCCTCTCGCACGGCTACTGCCTCAACCAGGACTCCTGGCACCACCAGCGCGCCGCCCTCCGGGGCCGCGCCCGCGCCGTCTACTGGGACCAGCGCGGGCACGGCCGCTCCGGCTGGACACCCGGCGCGCCGCCGCCCGCCATCGACCTGCTCGGCGGCGACCTCAAGGCCGTCATCGACGCCGCCGCCCCCACCGGCCCGCTCGTCCTGCTCGGGCACTCGATGGGCGGCATGACCGTCATGGCGCTCGCCGAGCGCTACCCCGACCTCGTCCGCGAACGCGTCGTCGGGATCGGCCTGATCGGCACCTCCGCCGGGCGGCTCGACGAGGTCGCCTGGGGACTGCCCGCGCCCGGCGCGGAGGCGCTGCGGCGGCTCG
>NZ_JAAGLR010000737.1 GCF_010548245.1 Streptomyces sp. SID11385 | reverse complement strand
GGCGAGGCGGCCCCGGGGCGCGGCGCGCGGCGATGCGTCCGGGTCCGCGGGCAGCGGCCCGGCGGCGCGGCGGCGGATCTGCGGGAGGGCGATGAGGAGGGGGAGCAGGATGAGGACGGGGATGCCGAGGAAGACCCAGCGCCAGCCGAGGTGTTCGGTGACGGTCCCCGCGACGAGCGGCCCGACGACCGAGGGCACGACCCAGCACGCCGAGAACGCGGCGAGGATCGCGGGCTGGAGCCTGCGCGGGTACGCACGGCTGACGACGACGTACAGCGCGACGATCACGAGCCCGCCGCCGAGCCCCTGCACCGCGCGCCCGAGCACGAAGACCCACATGCTCCCCGCCGTGCCGCACAGCAGCAGCCCGGCCGCGAAGCCGCCGATGCCGAGCGTGATCGGCGCGAGCGGGCCCGCGCGGTCGGCCCACTGGCCCGCGAGGACCATGGCGAACAGGCTCGTCGTGAAGTACGCGGAGAAGGCGAAGGCGTAGAGCGGGACGCCGTGCAGCTCGCGCGCCGCGACCGGCATCGCCGTACCGACCGCCGTCGCCTCGAAGGCGATGAGCAGGACGACGGAGACGATGCCGAGGCTGAGGGCGAGGTACGGGCGCGAGAGGACACCGCCGGCCGGGGCGGGCTCGGGGACGGGGAGTACCGGTATCGGGACGGGGGCGGCGGCTTCGGCGCCGCCGGGCTGCTGGCTCGTACTCACCGGCCCAGGGTAAGGGGCGAATGCGGCATACGCCCCTGTCGGAAGCCGGTCCGCCGCTCGTCCTTTCGGCGTACGACTCGGGGCGGCCCGGGAGAGGTGGCCGCTCCCGTACGTGGCCTCCCGTGAACGCCGTATGTCGGCTCCGTGGCAGGGACGGCCGCACCCTTGCCCGCACCCCGGGCCCGCTCCTACGGTCGGGGTACCGCACAGCACACGGCGGGCCATGGACAGCGGTCCGTACGTGTGCGCGTGGCCGTGTGCCCGAGTGGCTCAGGGGCCGGCCTGCAAAGCCGGTTACGTCGGTTCGAATCCGATCACGGCCTCCGCCGAGGCAAGGGCCGGGCGTCCCGGGAGAAGGGGACGCCCGGCCCTTCGGCGTGCGGGGTCCTGCGGCCGGTACGCCGCTCGCACCCCGGGCGGCCTGCCCGGCCGCGCGCCCCGCCCGCCCGCGCC
>NZ_JAAGLR010000710.1 GCF_010548245.1 Streptomyces sp. SID11385 | reverse complement strand
ATGAAGCCGAGGGTCTGGTTGGCGTACATCAGGGGGAATTCCACCTGGAGCACGATCATCACGGTCGCCTGGAGGATGACCCCGGTCAGCACCACCGCGGAGAACAGCCGCTTCCCGTAGAGGATGACGACCTTCTGGAGCAGCAGCACGGATACGTAGGTGAGGACGGTGACGCCGACCACCATGGCCGCGCGCTGGAGGTCCTCGACGAGGG
>NZ_JAAGLR010000674.1 GCF_010548245.1 Streptomyces sp. SID11385 | reverse complement strand
GCGCGCCCGCCACGACGTTGAACGTGTCGTCGTCGAGCCCGCTGTCCGCGACGTGCACCTCCCCGCCCGGCGGCACACTCACCGACCGCCCCGCGTGAGCGCGGTGCAGGTGACAGGCGTGCGCCACGAAGTTGCGCTCCGCGCGCCCCGCCAGATCCCTCACGCGGCCCCCTCCGGCACGCCCGCCACCGGCAGCAGTCCCGCCAGCGCGTCGGCGGGCACCTCGTACGGCCGCTCGACGGGCAGCAGTGCCCGCGCCGCGTCGAGCCGCCCCGCCCGCACGAGCGCGTGCGTCCGCCGGGCGAGCGGCGTCACGTCCCGTATCGCGACGATCCATTCGTCCGCGTACCGGCGGCTCGCCTCGCCCGACAGCCCCAGCTGCAGCGAGCGGTGCTCCAGAGCTCGCGCGTTCAGGTCCCGCTCGGGGTCCCACTGCACGCGCGCCGGCGCTCGCCGCAGCGACCACTGCCACTGCGCCCGGTCCCCGTGCACGCCGCGCTCGTAGTGCGAGAGCGTCGCGTGCCGCAGGGCCCACAGGAAGCCCTCCCGCGCGATCTCCACCGCGAGCACCGTCTCCTGCCCCTCCTTCGTCCCCCACCCGCAGCGGTACATCATCCACAGGAACGACGGCTTGACCCACGTCATGCGCCCCCGCCCCCACTCCCGCGGAAACCGCCCGTCGCGCGCGGCGGGCCCCCCGAGCGAGGGCCGGTACGCCTGGTACACGGTGAGCGTGTCCGCCGTGTGCAGCGCGCGTATCTCGTGGCGGGGGACGGTCCGCGCGGTCCCGGGGTGTTCGGCACTCTCCATACGGTGAGCCTGACGGCCCGCCGACCGGCGCGCCAGGCGATTTCACCGCCGCACGGGCCGCCGCGCGCCGCCGTACGGACCCGCCACACCCCCGTAACCCGCCCGTTTCCTCCGCACCTCGCCCCTCCCGTACCCTTGTACGAGCACAGCCACGGCCACTGCCGTCCGCAGGCACTCGCGCGTACGTACCGCGCGACCCCCACACCTGCCGACGGGAGTGAACTTGCCCGCACGCGGATTCCGCCGCCAGCACCTCCGCCACCGCCCCCTGCCCGCCTGGCTCGCCCACGCCCTGCACGTCCCGCGCGTGCCCGTGCCGCGCGGCGCCATGGTGCGCGGCCTGCTCGGCGCGCTGCCGCTCGTCCTCGCCGTCGCCGCC
>NZ_JAAGLR010000641.1 GCF_010548245.1 Streptomyces sp. SID11385 | reverse complement strand
CCCCCGCGAGGCCCTCGCGATGGACCCCCAGCAGCGGCTGCTCCTGGAGACCTCCTGGGAAGCCCTCGAACGCGCCGGGATCGACCCCACCAGCCTGCGCGGCAGCCGCACCGGCGTCTACGCGGGCCTGATGTACCACGACTACGGGCCGTACCTCTTCGAACCCGTGGAGGGCGCCGACGGGCACCGCCTGACCGGCGGGGCGGGCAGCGTGCTCTCCGGACGGGTGTCCTACGCCTTCGGCCTTGAGGGCCCGGCGGTGACGGTGGACACCGCCTGCTCCTCCTCCCTCGTAACGCTGCACCTCGCGGTGCGGGCGCTGCGGGGCGGGGAGTGCACGCTCGCGCTGGCGGGCGGCGCGACGGTCATGTCGTCGCCGGGCACGTTCGTCGAGTTCAGCCGGCAGAAGGGGCTCTCTCCCGACGGCCGGTGCAAGTCCTTCTCCGCGCAGGCCGACGGCACGGGCTGGTCGGAGGGTGTGGGCGTCCTGGTCCTCGAGCGGCTCTCCGACGCGCTGCGCAACGGTCACACCGTCCTCGCCACGATCCGCGGCAGCGCCGTCAACCAGGACGGGGCCAGCAACGGGCTCACGGCCCCGAACGGCCCCTCGCAGCAGCGTGTCATCCAGGCGGCGCTGACGGACGCCCGGCTCGGGGCGGACGGTGTCGACGCGGTCGAGGCGCACGGCACCGGCACGCGGCTCGGGGACCCCATCGAGGCCCAGGCACTGCTCAACACCTACGGGCAGTCCCGGGAGGGCGGCCGGCCCCTGTGGCTCGGCTCCCTGAAGTCCAACATCGGGCACACCCAGGCCGCCGCGGGGGTCGGGGGTGTCATCAAGATGGTCGAGGCCATCCGCCGCGGGAAACTGCCCCGCACCCTGCACGCGGAGGAGCCCAGCCCGTTCGTGGACTGGGACAGCGGCGCCGTGCGCCTGCTCACCTCGGCGCAGCCGTGGCCGGAGACCGCACGTCCCCGGCGCGCCGCCGTCTCCTCCTTCGGCATCAGCGGCACCAACGCCCACGTCATCATCGAGCAGGCACCCGTGCCCGAGGACGAGGACGAGGCGGCCTCCCCGGAGGCGAACCCGCCCGCGGGTCCGGTGCCCGTGCCTCTCTCGGCACGTACGCCCGCCGCGCTGGGGGCGCTCGCCCGGCGGCTCGCCGACCGCGTCGACGGGGAGCCCGTCGGCGGGCTCTCCGGCCTGGCGCTCTCCCTCGCCACGCGGCGGGCCGAACTGGAGTCACGGGCCGTCGTGCTGGCGGACGGGGTCGAGGGCCTGCGCACGGCACTGACGTCGCTGGCGTCGGCGGCGGAGGACGGGAGCGTTCCGGGTGTGGTGCGGGGTACACCCGTCACGGGTCCGACGGCGTTCCTGTTCTCGGGTCAGGGCAGTCAGCGCCCCGGCATGGGCCGCGAACTCTACGAGATCTACCCCGCCTTCGCCGCAGCCCTGGACGAGGTCTGCGCCCACCTCGACCCCCACCTCGACCGCCCCCTGCGCGACCTCATGTTCGCCGCCGAGGACAGCCCCGAAGCCGCACTCCTCCAGCAGACCCAGTACACCCAGACCTCCCTCTTCGCCCTCCAAGTCGCCCTCCACCGCCTCCTCGAACACCTCGGCATCCGCCCCAAATACCTCGCCGGACACTCCATCGGCGAACTCGCCGCCGCCCACGCCGCCGGCATCCTCACCCTCCCCGACGCCTGCACCCTCGTCGCCGCACGCGGCCGCCTCATGCAACAACTCCCCCCAGGCGGCACCATGCTCGCCGTCCGCGCCACCGAACACGACCTCACCCCCCACCTCACCCACCACAACGACATCTCCATCGCCGCCCTCAACAGCCCCACCGCCACCGTCCTCTCCGGCACCACCACCACCCTCAACACCCTCAACACCACCCTCACCCAACTCGGCCACACCACCCGCTTCCTCCGCGTCAGCCACGCCTTCCACTCCCCCCTCATGAACCCCATCCTGGAAGAATTCCGGCACACCGCGGAACAACTCACCTACCACCACCCCCACACCCCCCTCATCACCCACCACCACGACCACACCGCCACCCCCGAAGAACTCACCACCCCCGACTACTGGGTCCAGCACATCCGCAACACCGTCCACTTCCACCACACCATCACCACCCTCGCCGACCGAGGCACCACCACCTACCTCGAAATCGGACCCGACACCACCCTCACCGCCCTCGCCCGCGAAACCCTCACCGACACCACCACCAACAACACCACCACCCCCCAACTCCACCCCACCCTCCGCAAAAACCACCCCGAAACCACCACCCTCACCCAAACCCTCGCCCACCTCTGGACCAACGGCACCCCCCTCAACTGGCACCACCTCCTCCACCACCCCACCCCCCACCACCACAACCTCCCCACCTACCCCTTCCAACACCGGCGCTACTGGCAGCCGAACGCCGCCCGGCGGAGGAACGCTCCCGCCCTCGGGCTCGGCGCCGTCGAGCATCCCTTCCTCGGGGCGGCTCTCACGCGCGCGGACAGCGGGGAGACGGTGTTCACCGGCAGGCTGTCCCTCAACACGCAGCCGTGGCTGGCCGATCACGAGGTGCTCGGTCAAGTGCTGCTGCCCGGGACGGCGTTCGTCGAGATGTCCTTGCGCGCGGGCGAGTCGACGGGGTGCGAGGTCCTGGAGGAGCTGACGCTGGAGTCGCCGCTCGTCCTCACCGCCCAGGGCGCCGTACGGGTCCAGGTGATCGCCGGCGCGCCCGACGAGTCCGGGCGCCGGGCACTGGCCGTGTACGCGCAGCGGGACGGCGAGGACGAGGAGACGTGGGTGCGCCACGCGAGTGGCTGGCTGGCGCCGGAGGACGAGGTCCCCGGGCCGCGTATCGACCCGTGGCCCCCCGTCGAGGCCGAGTCCGTGGGACTGGCGAGCCGGTACGAGGACCTCGCGGAGCAGGGCTTCGGTTACGGCCCCGCGTTCCAGGGGCTGCGTGCGGTGTGGCGGCGCGGGAGCGAGGTGTTCGCCGAGGTGCGGCTGCCGGAGGACGGTGCGGAGGAGGCGCCGTCCTTCGGGCTCCATCCGGCGCTGCTCGACGCGGCTCTCCACGCGATCGAGCTGGGCGCGCTGCCGGGTTCGGCGGCGCCGCGGCTTCCGTTCGTGTGGAGCGGGGTGCGGCTCCACGCGACGGGAGCGGCCGCGGCCCGGGTACGGCTGACGCCCGTCGGGCCCGCGGCGGTGGCGATCGAGGTGGCGGACGCGACGGGAGCGCCGATCGCCTCCGTGGAGTCGCTCGCCGTCCGTGAGGTCTCCGCCGATCAGCTCCGCGCCCCGGGCGATGCCTCGCAGGACTCCCTGTTCCGCTCGGAGTGGGTGCCCGCGCCCGCGGGGTCCTCCGCGGGGTCGATCGTCCCGACGGTCGTACGGCTGGAGGGCGCCGAGGGGCCGGAGGCGGTGCACGACACCGTGCGCGCGGCCCTCGAACTGGCGCAGGAGTGGCTGGCGAAGGAGCGGCCGGAGCAGGAGCGACTCGTCGTGCTCACGCGCGGCGCGGTCGCGGTGGCGGACGAGGACGTCACCGATCTGGCGGCTGCCGCGGCCTGGGGGCTGCTGCGCTCGGCGCAGACGGAGAACCCGGACCGGATCGTCCTGGTGGACGTGGAGGATCTGTCAGACGAGGAGGCGGTACGGTCGGCGCTCGACACCGGAGACGGACAGCTCGCGGTGCGCGGGGGCCGGGCCTTCACGCCCCGGCTGACGCGCGTGGCCTCGGAAGGGTCCGCCTTCCCGGCGCTCGATCCGGAGGGAACGGTGCTCATCACGGGCGCCACCGGCGCCCTCGGCGCCCTCTTCGCCCGCTACCTCGTCACCCACCACCACGTCACCCACCTCCTCCTCGTCAGCCGACGCGGACCCGACGCACCCCACGCCACCACCCTCACCCAGCAACTCACCGACCTCGGCGCCACCGTCACCCTCACCGCCTGCGACATCGCCGACCCCACCGCCCTCCACCACCTCCTCGACACCATCCCCACCGACCACCCCCTCACCGGCATCATCCACGCCGCCGGCACCCTCGACGACGCCACCCTCACCACCCTCACCCCCCAACGACTCACCCCCGTCCTCCGCCCCAAAACCGACGCCGCCCACCACCTCCACCACGCCACCCAACACCTCGACCTCCCCCTCTTCGCCCTCTTCTCCTCCATTCAGGGGCTGCTCGGCGGGGCGGGGCAGGCCAACTACGCGGCGGCCAACGCGTATCTCGACGCGCTCGCCCGGCACCGGCGCGCACGAGGGCTGGCAGCGGTCTCGCTGGCGTGGGGCCCGTGGGCCGAGGGGGGCATGGCGGCGCGGCTCGGGGAGGCCGACCGGGGCCGCTTCGCGCGGCAGGGGATGCTGCCGATCTCGTCGGAGGAGGGCCTCCGGCTCTTCGACGCGGCGGTGTCGCTGCCGCTGGCGGGCGTGGTTCCGCTGCCGCTCGACCGGGCGGCACTGCGCTCGGGAGCGGCCGAGCCGCCCGCACTGCTGCGGGGGCTGGTGCCCGTGCGGCAGCGCAAGGCGGCGGCGTCCGGCGCCCGGGCCGAGGACGCGGGGCAGCCGGCCCTGGCGGACCGGCTCGCCGGGATGCCGGCGCAGGAGCGGGAGGAACACCTCGAAGAGCTGGTGTGCGCGGAGGTGGCCCGCACGCTCGGCTACGAGGGGAGCCGGACCGTGGACGCGCGGCGCGGTTTCAAGGAACTCGGCATCGAGTCCCTCACCGCCGTGGAGCTGCGCAACCGTCTCAACAAGGCCACCGGCCTGCGCCTGCCCGCCACCCTCGTCTTCGACCACCCCACCCCCACCGCCGTCGCGCGGCTGCTCCTCACCTCGTTCGCGGCCTCGTCGGACGCGGTCGCGGAGGAGCGGGCCTCCGCCGCGCCGCTCGGGGACACGGAGATCCGGCGGCTGCTGAGCGAGCTTCCGCTCGACCGGCTGCGGGGCTCCGGCCTGCTGGACCGGCTGGTGGATCTCGCCGGGCCCCGGTCCGCCACCGCCTCCGACGTCGCGGGTCTTCCCGGGCCGGACACCGCCCCCACCACCGAGACCGACATCGACGAGCTGGACATCGACGCTCTCATCCGCATGGCCGGCGAAAGCCACGAGTCCTGAGTCCTGGAGAAAGAAGAACATGAACAACACCTCGACCGAAGCAGTCGTGAAAGCGCTCCGGGACTCGTTGAAGGAGACCAACCGGCTGCGGCAGCAGAACCAGGAGCTGGTGGCCGCCGCGCACGAACCGGTGGCCATCGTGGGCATGAGTTGCCGCTACCCGGGCGGAGTGGCCTCGCCGGAGGATCTGTGGCAGCTGCTCGACCAGGGAACGGACGCCGTCTCGCAGTTCCCCACGGACCGCGGCTGGGACCTCGAACGGCTCCACGACACCGACCCGGACCGCCCCGGTACCTCGTACACGCGGGAAGGCGGGTTCCTGCACGACGCCGCGGAGTTCGACGCGGAGTTCTTCGGCATCAGCCCCCGCGAGGCCCTCGCGATGGACCCCCAGCAGCGGCTGCTCCTGGAGACCTCCTGGGAAGCCCTCGAACGCGCCGGGATCGACCCCACCAGCCTGCGCGGCAGCCGCACCGGCGTCTACGCGGGCCTGATGTACCACGACTACGGGCCGTACCTCTTCGAACCCGTGGAGGGCGCCGACGGGCACCGCCTGACCGGCGGGGCGGGCAGCGTGCTCTCCGGACGGGTGTCCTACGCCTTCGGCCTTGAGGGCCCGGCGGTGACGGTGGACACCGCCTGCTCCTCCTCCCTCGTAACGCTGCACCTCGCGGTGCGGGCGCTGCGGGGCGGGGAGTGCACGCTCGCGCTGGCGGGCGGCGCGACGGTCATGTCGTCGCCGGGCACGTTCGTCGAGTTCAGCCGGCAGAAGGGGCTCTCTCCCGACGGCCGGTGCAAGTCCTTCTCCGCGCAGGCCGACGGCACGGGCTGGTCGGAGGGTGTGGGCGTCCTGGTCCTCGAGCGGCTCTCCGACGCGCTGCGCAACGGTCACACCGTCCTCGCCACGATCCGCGGCAGCGCCGTCAACCAGGACGGGGCCAGCAACGGGCTCACGGCCCCGAACGGCCCCTCGCAGCAGCGTGTCATCCAGGCGGCGCTGACGGACGCCCGGCTCGGGGCGGACGGTGTCGACGCGGTCGAGGCGCACGGCACCGGCACGCGGCTCGGGGACCCCATCGAGGCCCAGGCACTGCTCAACACCTACGGGCAGTCCCGGGAGGGCGGCCGGCCCCTGTGGCTCGGCTCCCTGAAGTCCAACATCGGGCACACCCAGGCCGCCGCGGGGGTCGGGGGTGTCATCAAGATGGTCGAGGCCATCCGCCGCGGGAAACTGCCCCGCACCCTGCACGCGGAGGAGCCCAGCCCGTTCGTGGACTGGGACAGCGGCGCCGTGCGCCTGCTCACCTCGGCGCAGCCGTGGCCGGAGACCGCACGTCCCCGGCGCGCCGCCGTCTCCTCCTTCGGCATCAGCGGCACCAACGCCCACGTCATCATCGAGCAGGCACCCGTGCCCGAGGACGAGGACGAGGCGGCCTCCCCGGAGGCGAACCCGCCCGCGGGTCCGGTGCCCGTGCCTCTCTCGGCACGTACGCCCGCCGCGCTGGGGGCGCTCGCCCGGCGGCTCGCCGACCGCGTCGACGGGGAGCCCGTCGGCGGGCTCTCCGGCCTGGCGCTCTCCCTCGCCACGCGGCGGGCCGAACTGGAGTCACGGGCCGTCGTGCTGGCGGACGGGGTCGAGGGCCTGCGCACGGCACTGACGTCGCTGGCGTCGGCGGCGGAGGACGGGAGCGTTCCGGGTGTGGTGCGGGGTACACCCGTCACGGGTCCGACGGCGTTCCTGTTCTCGGGTCAGGGCAGTCAGCGCCCCGGCATGGGCCGCGAACTCTACGAGATCTACCCCGCCTTCGCCGCAGCCCTGGACGAGGTCTGCGCCCACCTCGACCCCCACCTCGACCGCCCCCTGCGCGACCTCATGTTCGCCGCCGAGGACAGCCCCGAAGCCGCACTCCTCCAGCAGACCCAGTACACCCAGACCTCCCTCTTCGCCCTCCAAGTCGCCCTCCACCGCCTCCTCGAACACCTCGGCATCCGCCCCAAATACCTCGCCGGACACTCCATCGGCGAACTCGCCGCCGCCCACGCCGCCGGCATCCTCACCCTCCCCGACGCCTGCACCCTCGTCGCCGCACGCGGCCGCCTCATGCAACAACTCCCCCCAGGCGGCACCATGCTCGCCGTCCGCGCCACCGAACACGACCTCACCCCCCACCTCACCCACCACAACGACATCTCCATCGCCGCCCTCAACAGCCCCACCGCCACCGTCCTCTCCGGCACCACCACCACCCTCAACACCCTCAACACCACCCTCACCCAACTCGGCCACACCACCCGCTTCCTCCGCGTCAGCCACGCCTTCCACTCCCCCCTCATGAACCCCATCCTGGAAGAATTCCGGCACACCGCGGAACAACTCACCTACCACCACCCCCACACCCCC
>NZ_JAAGLR010000613.1 GCF_010548245.1 Streptomyces sp. SID11385 | reverse complement strand
ACGGGGCGCGTCCCCGGAAGCGGGCGGGCTCGCCGGTGACTGCGCCGAGGAACTGCCGAGCGGCGCGCCGAGTCCCGGTCGCACGCGGCGGACGGGCGCGGATGCCGTGACCGGCCGTTCTCCCTCGCGGGGGGCGGCAGCGGGGACCGGCGCCCCTTCCGCGCGCGAAACGGTGGCACGACGCTGGACCGGCCGCTCCCCGTCGCCCGGGAGTGCGGCCGAACCGCGCGAAACCGCCCGTTCACCCCCTTGCGGGACGGACGCCGGGCCCGGACGAGAGACCGGCCGTTCCGCCTCACCGGACGGACCGCCACGCTTCGCTGCCACGGCACGCTGCACAGGCGCGGTGGAGGACCCGGCGGAGGTTGACGTCACGGCGGAGGGCCCCGCCGGACCGGCCCCGGCGGAGCCTCCCGCAACGGGCCCCCGCGCCGGGGCGGAGGGCGCCGAAGGCCGTACGGGCGCGGAGTCACCGGACGCCCGCGCGGGCCCGGGCACCCC
>NZ_JAAGLR010000585.1 GCF_010548245.1 Streptomyces sp. SID11385 | reverse complement strand
GACGTTGAGCGCCGTCGTCGCGCACGCGCCCGCCAACGTCGGCGCCCCGCCCGCCTCGTACAGGACCCGCGTGACGAGGGTGCTGCCGAGGGCGAACGACAGCGCGCCCTGGACGAAGACGAGCGGCAGCAGCACGGCTGGCGCGCCCGCCGCGAGAGCCAGCGCCGGCCAGCCCGCGAGCAGCGCCGGGAAGGCGACCACGAGCAGGAGGCCCGGACGGCGGTCCGAGAAGCGGCCCGCCAGCGTGACCCCGGCGAAGGACCCCGCGCCGAAGAGCATCAGCACCACGGCGACCCAGCGCTCCCCGAGACCGGCGGGGCCGGTCACGACCGGGGCGAGGTACGTGAAAGCTGCGAAGGTAGCCGCGTTGACCAGCGCGCCGAGCAGCATCGCGAGGAGCAGCGACGGCCTGCGGAGCACCGCCGCCTCCGCGCGCGGCGCGAGCCCACCCCCCGCGGGGCGACCCGCCGGCACCCCCACGAACACGCCGAGCGCGGCCGGGACGCACAGCGCTGCGAGACCCCAGAACACCGCCCGCCAGCCGTACAGCGCGCCGAGCGCCG
>NZ_JAAGLR010000556.1 GCF_010548245.1 Streptomyces sp. SID11385 | reverse complement strand
CGCCCGGGGCGGGGAGCAGCGCCGCGCCCTCGGCCCCGGCGAGCGCGCCCGGCAGCCCGCCGTCGAGGAGTACCGCGAGGCGGTCGGCGCGCGCGGCGCAGGCGTCGGCGAGGCGTTCCCAGGCGGGCTCGGGCAGGTGGTGCGTACGCAGGCTCACGCGGTACGGGCGGGCCCTGCCGCCCTGGACGTAGGCGAGCGCCGTACCGGAGGTGAGCGTGACGGTGCCGACCCTGCCCTCGCGCAGGTACTCCGCCGCCCGCGCGAACCGTCCCGGCTCGGCCCCGAGCGCGGCCACGGCCCGCTCCCAGCCCTCGGACCAGGGCGTCGCGGGCACACCGGCCCCGGTCGCGACACCGGGCCGGTAGGTACGGCGGGCGTTGGTGGGGCGGGCGGCGACGGTGGGGGCGTCCGTGGGTGCGGCGGCCGACGCGGCGGGGTGCGGCGGCCGGACGGCTGCCTCCGCCGGGGTCGGGGACGGGGACGAC
>NZ_JAAGLR010000513.1 GCF_010548245.1 Streptomyces sp. SID11385 | reverse complement strand
GCGCTGCTCTCCGCGACGGTCGGCGACCCGGGCGGCGCCGAGGGCTCCGACAGCAGCGCCGACGCACCCCGCCTGCTCCCCGACGACCGGGAGGTGGCCGCGGCGGCCGGGCGCGAGACGGTCGTCCTGGAACAGATCGGCCGCCCCGGCACCGCCACGGTGGCCGGCCGGTTCACCGGCGGCTGGCGGGTGCCGCTCGGCTCGCTGTTCTCGGCGCGGCTGCGCTGGTCGCTCGCGGGACTCGGGCTCGCCGTGCTCGTCCTGACCGCCGCCTCGATGGTGGTCACCGGCGAACACCCGCTGCACGCCGCGTACGTGACGCTCCTCGACCTCTTCGCGATCAACGACCCCATCGGCCACGGCAGGGCCCGCCAGATCCTGCAACTCCTCAACGGGCTCATCGGCCTGCTCATCCTGCCCGTGCTCGTCGCGGCGACCCTCGAAGCCTTCGGCACCTTCCGCTCCGCCTCCACCCTGCGCCGCCCGCCGCGCGGTCTCGCGGGGCACGTCGTGCTCCTCGGGCTCGGCAAGATCGGCACCCGGGTGCTCGCCAGGCTCCACGAGATGAACGTGCCCGTCGTGTGCGTCGAGGAGGACCCCGAGGCGCGCGGCATCCCGCTCGCGCGCAGGCTCAAGGTGCCGTGCGTCATCGGCGACGTCACCGACGAGGGCGTGCTGGAAGCCGCGAAGATCGGCCGCGCCTCGGCGCTGCTCGCCGTGACGAGCGTGGACGCCACCAACCTGGAGGCGGCGCTGTACGCGCGCTCCCTCCACCCGCTCCTGCGCGTCTCGCTGCGGCTCTTCGACGACGACTTCGCGACCGCCGTCTACCGCACCCTGCGCGCCGCGCACCCCGGCGCCCTCACCCGCAGCCGCAGCGTCTCCTCGCTCGCCGCGCCCGCCTTCGCCGGGGCCATGATGGGCCGCCAGGTGCTCGGCGCGATCCCCGTCGAACGCCGGGTCCTGCTCTTCGCCGCGCTCGACGTGGCGGGGCGCGCCGAACTGGAGGGCCGGACGGTCGCCGAGGCGTTCCGCCCCGGGTCCTGGCGGGTCATCGCGCTCGACACGAGCGGTCCGGCCGAACGCTCCGCCGACCTCGCCTCGCCCGGCGGCCAGGGCGGCGGCGGCCTCGTCTGGGACCTGCACCCCGGCTACGTACTGCGCCCCGGTGACCGCGTCGTCCTCGCCGCCACCCGGCACGGCCTCGGCTCCCTCCTCGGCCGCAGGCGCCGCGAGGACGGCACGCGCGCGAGCGGCGCGTAGCGCGCCACCATTCCCCGCACCACTGTGAGGTGGCTCACTCTTTCCCGGATGGTTGCATAATTCATGGACCCCTATATAGGTGCGTGATACATATGGTCCCGTGGATGAGATCCCCCTCGGTCAGGACGATGTCACCGCCCTCCTGGAAGGGCTGACGGCGCTGTCCGTACGGCACCTGACGGTGCATGACATCAGCTTCACCGCCGCGATGACGCTGGGCCGCCTCTCCCGTACGGGGCCGACCCGGCTCACCGTGCTCGCGAGCGACGGCGGCGTCTCCCAGCCCTCCATGACCCAGCTCGTCCAGCGGCTGGAGAAACAGGGGCTGGTCCGCCGCGTGCGCTGCCCCGACGACGGCCGCGCCGTCCTCGTCTCCATCACCGACGCGGGCCGCGACGTCGTACGGGAACGGCGCGAGGCCCGCGCCGAACGCCTCCACCAGCTCCTCGCGACCCTCCCGGCCCGGGAGCGCCTCACGCTGCTGCGGGCCGCCAGGGACGCCAGACCCGCCCTGGAGACGCTGCTCGCCACCGCCGTCCGCACCCAGTGGCCCACCCCGCCGGGACGCGGCGCGGGGCGCCCCGCCGCCCGTACCGACTGACCCGCCTCCCCCCGACTCCCGCCGGCCACCGCGCCGCGCGGTCGCAGCGG
>NZ_JAAGLR010000479.1 GCF_010548245.1 Streptomyces sp. SID11385 | reverse complement strand
CTGCTCGGCGCGGTCGCCGCGCGGGCCGCCGTACCGCACCCGCTCACCACCGCCGTCCTCGCCCTGACCGTGCTCTGGGTACCGGTGACGGCCGCCTTGGCCCTCTCCGGCGCCGGGCTGCTGGAGAGCGCCGCCGTGGTCGTCGTCGTCCTGCTCGGCGTCCTCGCGGTCGCGCCCACCGCGACCGGCCACCTGGTCGCGCTCTCCGGCACCGCCGTGGACAGCGAGCAAAGCGGCGACACCGCTCAGGGCCAGGTCGCCGGGCTCGTCGCGGGCGCCCGGCGCCTCCTCATCGGCCTCACCGTGCTGTGCGCGGCGCTGCTGGTGGCCGCCCTGGTGCTGCTGGCCGCCGCCGACCAGGTGTGGGCGCTCGCGCTGAGCGCCGCCGCCGGTCTGGCGCTGCTGCTGCGTGCCGGACTGCTCAACGCGTTCGGCGCCGTACTGCCCCAACTGGTAGCCGGAACAGTCGGGTTGGGCGCCTGCCTGGCCCTCGCCCCCGCGGCGGCCGGGGCCCCCGCGTGGACCGGCCCCGCCGCGCTCATCGTGGCCGGGCTCGCCGTGCTCGCCCGGGGCACCTCCCGGATCTTCGGCGACACCCATGACGAGGAGACCGAGCGGCCCGCCTGGATGAGCACCCTGGGCCTGCTGCTCTCCGTGCTCACCGTGCCGCTGGCGCTCGGCGTCTTCGGCCTCTTCGGACACCTCCAGTCGATGGGGACCTCGCTGTGAAGGGCGCGGCGCGGAGCGGTCCGCGATGAGCCGCGTGCTGCGGGTCGCCGCACGCGGCTGGGGCACCTACCGCAGCATCACCGCCGCCGTCCGTGAGGCCGGCACCGGCACCGAGGTGCTGGTGGCACCCGGCGTCTACCACGAAGCGCTGGTGCTGGACGGCGAGGTGACGGTGACCGCCGCCAAGGGCCCCGGCACCGTACGTATCAGCAGCGCCCAGGGGCCGGTGATCAGCGTCGGCGGCGGCGCCCCGGTCCTGCGGGACCTCGATGTCGAGGGCAAAGGCGGCCCCGCCGTACTGCTGCGCGCCGGACGCACCGCACTGCACGGCTGCACCGTCACCAAGGGCGCGGTGGAGGCCGCGCACGACGCGCGTCTCGCCCTGCACGGCTGCACCCTGCGGGCCTCCGGCGGCGACGGGCTGCGGCTCGGCTCCACGGCGAGCGCCCTGCTGCGGGAATGCGTCGTGGACGCCGCCGGACGGCACGGCGTGCACCTCGCCGACGCGGCCCACGCCGTACTCGACGGCACCCGCGTCGTCGGCGCGGCCGGCTGCGCCGTCA
>NZ_JAAGLR010000450.1 GCF_010548245.1 Streptomyces sp. SID11385 | reverse complement strand
GCCTGCGCCCGCACGTCACCGCGCCCGGGGCCGTCGTCGCGCTGGCGCTGCCCCGCGAGGAGATGGTCCCCGGGCTCCTCGGCGTCCTCGCCGCCGGGGCCGCGTACCTCCCGCTCGACGTGGCGCACCCGGCGGAGCGCCTGGAGTTCATGCTCGGCGACGCGGCACCCGTGTGCCTCGTGACGACGACGGAGTACGCGGCGGAGCTGCCCGAAGTCCCGGGCGTGCCACGCCTGTTGCTGGACGAGCCCGCGACCGGCGAGCCCCCGGCGACCGCCGGGGCCCCCGCCCCCCGCCCCGACCAGGCCGCCTACACCATCTACACCTCCGGTTCCACCGGCCGCCCCAAGGGCGTCATCGGCACCCACCGGGGCCTGTCCAACCTCTACGCCGCCCACCTGCGCGACCTGATCACCCCCGCCGTGCGCACCACCGGCCGCGCGTCCCTGCGCGCCCTGCACGCCGCCTCGTTCAGCTTCGACGGCTCCTGGGAACCCCTGCTCTGGCTCCTCGCCGGGCACGAACTCCACGTCGTGGACGAGACGACGATGCGCGACCCCGAGGCGCTGCTCGCCCGCATCACGGACGCGCGCGTCGACTTCGCCGACCTCACCCCGACCTACCTGCGCGAACTCCTCCACCACGGCTTCCTCGCCGAGACCGGGACCGAGACCGGGACCGGCAGCGGACCCGGGCGCCGCGCGGAGACCGGCCCCGGGGACCGCGCGCGCCACGTCCCCGCCGTCCTCGCGGTCGGCGGCGAGGCGACACCCCCCGCCTTGTGGCAGCGCCTCACCGCCCTCCCGCACACCACCGTCCACGACCTGTACGGCCCCACCGAGTGCGCCGTCGACGCCTACGGCTGGCACCACACCCCCGAAGGCGCCTGGGCCGCCCCGCTCGACAACACGCGCGCCCACGTCCTGGACGAGGCCCTGCGCCCCACCCCCGTCGGCGTCCCCGGCGAGCTGTACCTCGCGGGCGAAGGGCTCGCGCGCGGCTACCTCGGCCGCCCCGCGCTCACCGCCGAACGCTTCGTCGCCGACCCCTACGGCCCGGCGGGCACGCGGATGTACCGCACGGGCGACCTCGTGCGCCGCTCCGCGGACGGCACGCTCGTCTTCCTCGGCCGCGCCGACGACCAGGTCAAGATCCGCGGCTTCCGCGTCGAACTCGGCGAGATCGAGGCCGCGTTGACGCGCCACCCCGATGTCTCGGCGGCAGCCGTGCTCGTCCGCGAGGAGCGGCTGGTGGCGTACGTCACCGGCACCGCGCCCGACCCGGCGACCCTGCGCGCCCACGTGGCGGCCACGCTCCCGGCCCCCATGGTCCCCGGTGCCTTCGTCGTGCTGACCGCCCTGCCCCGTACCGTCAACGGCAAGCTCGACACGGCGGCGCTGCCCGCCCCGCCGTCCCCGGCCACGAGCGGCGGCAGGCTGCCGCGCACCCCGCGCGAGGAACTGCTGTGCACGCTCTTCGCCGCCGTGCTCGACCACGCACACGTAAGCCCCGACGACGACTTCTTCGCCCTCGGCGGCCACTCCCTGACCGCGATGCGCCTCGTCGCCCGCGTCCGCTCCGCGCTCGGCACGGACCTCTCCCTGCGCACGGTCTTCGACGCCCCCACCCCCGCGCGCCTCGCCGCCCGCGTCGACGGGACGACGGGCCCCGCGCGCCCCGCCCTCGCCACCCCCCGCCCCGTCCCCGCGCGCCTCCCGCTCTCCTCCGCGCAGCAGAGCCTGTGGCTGCTCCAGCAGGTCGAGGAGACCAGCACCGCCTACCACATCCCCACCGCCTGGCGCCTGACGGGCGACCTTGACCGGGCCGCCTTCCAAGCCGCCCTCCAGGACGTCGTGACCCGCCACGCCCCGCTGCGCACGGTCTTCCCGGCCGTCGAAGGCGTCCCGTACCAGCGGGTCCTGACCCCCGACGAGGCGGCGGTCCCGCTCGCGGCGGTGCGGTACGAGGACCTGGCGGCCGAGGCGGCCCGGCCCTTCGACCTGTCCCGCGACCTCCCGCTGCGCGCCGCGCTCGCGCCCACCGGCCCCGGGGAGCACGTCCTGCTCCTGGTCCTCCACCACATCGCCACCGACGAGTGGTCGGACCGCCCCCTGCGCGCCGACCTCGCCACCGCCTACGCCGCCCGCACCGAGGGCCACGCCCCCGACTGGGCGCCGCTGCCCGCCCGTTACGCCGACTACACCCTGTGGCAGCGGGACCTCCTCGCCGAGACCGGCCCCGCGCTCCTCGACCACTGGACCCGCGCCCTCGCCGGGCTCCCCGAGGAGCTGAACCTCCCCACCGACCGGCCCCGCCCCGCCGAGTCGAGCGGACGCGGCGGCACCGTGGGCTTCACCCTCGCCCCGGACCTGGAGCGTGCCCTGCGCGCGCTCGCCCGCGAGCACGGCGTCAGCATGTTCATGGTCGCCCAGGCCGCCGTGGCGAGCCTCCTGCACCGGCTCGGCGCGGGCGAGGACATCCCGCTCGGCGCGCCCGTCTCGGGCCGCGCGGACGAAGCGCTCGAAGACCTCGTCGGCTTCTTCGTCAACTCCCTCGTGCTGCGCACGGACCTGTCCGGCGACCCGAGCTTCGCCGAACTCCTCGCCCGCGTCCGCGAGAGCGACCTCGCCGCCTACGCCCACCAGGACCTTCCCTTCGAACGCCTCGTGGAAGCCCTCCACCCCGCCCGCTCGCTCGCCAGGCACCCGCTCTTCCAGGTGATGGTCGTGCACCTCGCGGGCGACGGCACCGAGGCCCCGCTCCTGCCCGGGCTCGCCTCGCGGCGCGAGAGCGTCGGCCAGGACACCGCCAAGTTCGACCTCAGCTTCGACTTCGTCGAGCAGGGCGAGGGCGGCGGCATCCAGGGCTGGATCGAGTACAGCGCCGACCTCTTCGACGCGTCCACCGCCGCGCTCCTCGGCGAACGCCTCGTCTCCCTCCTGGAGCAGGCCGCCGCCGCGCCCCACCGCCCCCTCACGGCGCTCGACGTCCTGCGCGAGGACGAGCGCGCCCGCGTCCTCACCGAGTGGAACGCCACCGAGGCGGCGGCCCAGGACGCCCCGCTCCCCGAGGCGTTCCGGGCGCAGGCGGCCCGTACGCCCGGGGCGACCGCGCTCGTCTTCGAGGGCACCTCGCTCACGTACGCGGAACTCGACCGGCGCGTGGACGTCCTCGCCCGTACCCTCGCGGCGCACGGCGCGGGCGCGGAGACGACCGTCGCCGTCGCCGTCCCGCGCTCCCTCGCGCTCGTCGTGACCCTGCTCGCCGTGCACCGCGCGGGCGCCGCCTACCTGCCGCTCGACACCGGCTACCCGGCCGACCGCCTCGCGTACATGCTCGACGACGCGCGCCCCGCGTGCCTCGTCGCGACCGACGGCGTCGCCCTCCCCGCC
>NZ_JAAGLR010000423.1 GCF_010548245.1 Streptomyces sp. SID11385 | reverse complement strand
CGCCGCTCCGCCGCCAGCGCGGCTCCCAGCGTCTGCGCCTCGTGCCGCTCCAGGCGGTCCCTGTCACGCTCGTCGTGGCTCATCGCCACAGTGTCCCCGCCCGGCCCCGGCCTCGCCCCCCGAAGCGGCACACCGGCAGGGACCTCCACACGCCCGGCCCCCTCAGCGCCCCACCTCCGCCAGCGTCTCCCCGTTCGCCAGCCGCGCCCGCACCCGTACGGCCCCGTCCCGCGGCGCCCGCACGGCGAACGCCGTCCCCGCGTGCGTGCCCGAGACCGTGCCGCTCGTGGTGAGCGCCACGACCTGGCGGCTGCCCGCGCCGAGCGCGTACCAGTGGCCCCGCGGCGACTTCCAGCGCGTCCCGGCCACGACGTGCTGCCCGAAACGGCTGCACGCCGCCGTGTCCGCGGCGCGGGCCACGACG
>NZ_JAAGLR010000399.1 GCF_010548245.1 Streptomyces sp. SID11385 | reverse complement strand
CGCGGTCACGAGGTGGTCGATGCGCATCAGGACGTGTCCGGGGTCGACGTACGGGTGCGCGGGCCGGAGGGCGAGTACACCCTGCGGGGTTCGTACCTGGTGGGCGCGGACGGCGAGTCGAGCCGGGTCCGGGAGCTCGCCGGGATCGGCTTCCCGGGTGCGGGCTCGTCCAACTGCGGGCTCGTCGCGGATGTGGGGGTCCCACTTGAGGAGCTGCCCGA
>NZ_JAAGLR010000365.1 GCF_010548245.1 Streptomyces sp. SID11385 | reverse complement strand
CGGCAGCCCCCGGCGCCCGAGCCGCTCCCGGCGCGCCTCCTCGGCCGCACGCGCCTGTTCCTCGTCGAACTCCTCCCGCCACACGCCCCAGGCCAGCGCGAGGGCGGGCTCGCCCCGTGCGTGCCGGCGGGCGGCGAGCGCGTCCAGGTACGCGGTGGAGGCCGCGTGCGCCGTCAGGCCCGTACCGCCGCCGAACGTCCCGGTCACCGAGGAGAACAGCACGAACGCCGACAGGTCGCTCCCCGCGGTCAGCTCGTCGAGGTGGCGCGCGCCGAGCACCCGCGAGGCCGACTGCCGCTCCAGCTCGGCCGGAGTCAGCGACCCCAGCGGCGTGTCCTCCAGCAGACCCGCGGTGTGCACCACGCCCCGCAGGGGCGCGCCCGTCTCCGCGGCGGCGAGGAAGGCGGCGAGTGCCTCCCGGTCGGTCACGTCCACCACCTCGGCCGTCACCCGCGTCCCGAGGGCGGCCAGTTCGGCCTCCGCCGCGGTGAGGAGCGCGGCGTCCGTGCCCGGAGCGGCGGTCAGCAGAAGGCGCGCCGCCCCGCGCTCGGCGAGCGCGCGCGCCACGTGCCTGCCCGGACCGGTGACGCCCTCCGTCACCAGCCACGTCCCGTCCGGGACGAACGGACGCGCGGTCCCCGGGGACACCGCGGCCGGTACGAGCCTGCGTACGTACACCCCCGTCTCACGCACGGCGGCCTGCGTCTCGGTGCCCGAGGCCAGCAGCGCCGTCAGGCGGTCCAGGGCGCGGTCGTCCGCCGCCTCCGGCAGGTCGACCAATCCGCCCCACACCTCCGGCAGTTCGACCGCGGCGACCTGGCCGGCGCCCCACACCTGCGCCCGCTCCGGCTCGTGGACGCTCTCGCCCTGTCCCGTCGCGACGGCCTCGCGGGTGAGCGACCACACGCGGGCGTCCAGCCGGAGGTCCGTGACCGCACGCAGCAGCGCGACCGTACGGACCAGCCCCGGGGACACCGCGCCCTCCGTCCCGCCGGGAGCCGCGAGCGGAAGCAGGGACACCAGCCCCGTGACCGGGCCGCAGCCTGGGTCCCCGACGGCGTCGGTGAGGGCGGCGGCGAGCGTGTCGTGACCGGCCCCGGCCTCGGCGGAGACCACCGCCACGTGCGCCCCGGCCTGTTGGAGCCGGGCCCGCAGGAGGCCGGCGAGGCCGTCGTCCCGGGGGTCCGGCGCGCGCACGACGAGCCAGGTGCCGTCGAGCCCCGCCGGGACGGTCTCGGGGGCCTGCCGCCACCTCACCCGGTAGCGCCAGGCGTCGATCGCGTTCCTCTCCTCGCTCTCCCTCCGCCAGGCGGCCAGGGCGGGCAGCAGCTCTGCCAGCGCGGCGGAGTCCCGCACGCGGAGTTCGGCGGCCAGCCCGTCCACGTCCCCGCGTTCCACGGCGTCCCAGAACGTGCCGTCCGCGGCGGCCTCGGCGGGCCGCGCGACGGGCTCGACCCAGAAACGCTCGCGCTGGAAGGGGTACGTCGGCAGCTCCACCGTCCGGCGCCCGGCGCCCGTCACCGCGTGCCAGTCGACCTCGCGGCCCTGCGTGTACAGCTCCGCGAGGGAGCCGAGGAAGCGCTCCGGCCCGCCGTGGCCGCGCCGCAGAGTGCCGACGACCAGGGGTTCGGCTCCGGCCTCCCGCGCGGTCTCGTCCACTCCGAGGGTCAGCACGGGATGGGCGCTGCACTCGATGAAGACATCGTGGTCCTCGTCGAGCAGTCGCCGCACGACCGGCTCGAAGTCGACCGGCCGACGGCAGTTCTCGAACCAGTACTCCGCCGTCAGCTCCGGCCCCCGGAGGATCTCCCCGGTGACCGTCGAGACCATGGGGACCTCGGCGGGGCGGGGCCGCACGAACGAGAGCAGGCTCAGGATGCGCGCGCGCAGGGGCTCGACCTGGGGGGAGTGCGAGGCGACGGTCGCGGGGACGACACGGGCCCTGACCCCGCGCGCCGTCAGCTCGGCCACCCACCGCGCGAGCGGTTCCGGCGCCCCGGCCACGGTGACCAGCCGCGGGCTGTTGACGCCCGCGACGGTGAGCCGGCCCTCGTACGGCGCCAGCGCCTCCTCCGCCTCCGCGCGCGAGAGCGCGACCGAGGCGACCGCGCCGTGCCCCATCAGCTCGTCGGCGAACAACTGGGAGCGCAGCACGACGAGCCGCGCCGCGTCCTCCAGGGTGAGGGCACCGGCGACGCACGCCGCCGCGATCTCGCCCTGCGAGTGGCCGACCACGGCGTCCGGCCGCACCCCGTGCGCCCGCCACAGCTCCGCCAGCGCGACCATCACCGAGAACAGCACCGGCTGGACGACCTCGATGCGGTCCAGCGAGGGGGCGCCGGGCCGCTCGCGCAGAATCTCCTCGACGGACCAGCCCGTTACGGCGCGCACGGCGGTGTCGCACTCGCGCAGCCGCGCGGCGAAGACCGGCGCCGAGTCCAGCAGCCCCGTCGCCATCCCGGCCCACTGCGAGCCCTGGCCGGGGAAGACGAGGACCGTCTTGCCGCGGTCCCTCGCCACCCCGGTGACGACGTGGGAATCCGGCTCGCCGCGCGACAGCGCGGCCAGCCCCGAGCCCAGTCGTTCCCCGTCCGCCCCGAGGACGACGGCCCGGTGCTCGTGGGCCGTGCGCGTGGCCACGAGCGAGTGCGCCACGTCCGCGGGTGCCGCCTCCGGGTGTGCCCGCGTGTGCGCCCGCAGCCGCGCGG
>NZ_JAAGLR010000330.1 GCF_010548245.1 Streptomyces sp. SID11385 | reverse complement strand
CGAACCCGCGCCAGGGCGACAGCGCCGACTCGTGCACCATCGCCCGCGCCCACCCCTCCGGGTCCGGGTCGCGCACCACCTCCGGCCACCGCTCCCACACCTGCCGGAAACCGCTCAGCACGGCCGCGAGCGCCACCTGCGGACGGCCCGTCAGGAGGTACGCCTGACGGAGCAGGCCCGGCGCGGCCCGCCCGTAGAGCGCGGCGAAGGCGGCTTCCGGGGGACCGGGGAGCGGGAGTGGGGCGGTGGGAGGCTCGGGGTGCGCGATGTCGGGGATCACGGAAGGTGCTTCGACGGCGGGCGCTTGGGCGGTGGGTGCTTGGGCGGCGGGAGTCTCGGCGGCGGGCGCCTCGGCGGGAGGCATCTCGGCGGGAGGTGTCTCGACGGGTCGGGGGATGCCGGCGGGACGCGCCGCCTCCTCGCCCGTCCGCTCCGGAGCGCCCGTACGCGCCGTCTCCCCCGCACGCGCCGCCTCCTCGCCCGTACCCCCCGCCCCGCCCTCCGTCCGGAGTCCGCCCGCCAGTTCCGCCAGCAGTCCCGCGTACGCCTCCAGGCGTCTGCCGTGCGGGCGGGCGCGGCCCCGTTCCCAGGCGCGCAGCGTCTGCGGGCTCACGCCGAGGCGTGCCGCCGCCTGAGCGCGGGTCAGGCCCGCGTGCTCACGCAGCAGGCGGCGGTCGGGGGCGGGTGGCAGGGCGTGGGTCACGGTCTCCGACGCCGCGTCAGGGCCGTCTTCGCCTCGGTGGGCGGACGTGCCGGGGGTCATCGCGCACCCCCGTGGTGAGAGGTTCCCTGACGGCACGGCGCGTCGCTCCGTACGTAAGATCGCATAATCGTATATTGGGCGACACCTCCGGTACGCGCTTCTTGCACGGGTATCGACTGGGTCATTGGGAGCATGGCCCGGTGACCGAGATGACCGATCCGCCCGGGGCCGCCACGTCCCCGCCCCAGGGCACGCCCGCCGCCCCGCCCGTCGCCGCCCGCCTCGGCAGACGGCTGCCCGCCTTCATCGCCTCGCTTCTCGGCGGGGCCTTCGCCGCCGGGCTCGGACTCGGCGCGCTGGCGGTCCTCGTCATGGTGCTGTGGGTCAGTTCGCCGTTCCCCGACAGCGGACCCGGCGGCGCGCTGCGGCTCGCCGCCTCGCTGTGGTTCCTCGGGCACGGCACGACGCTCGCCCGCTCCAGCCTCGTCACCGGTGACTCCGTCCCGCTCGGCCTCGTCCCCCTCCTGCTGCCGCTGCTGCCGCTCTGGCTCCTGCACCGCGCGGCGCGCGAGGCGGCCGAACCGGAGGAGCGGGGCGACCTGCTGCCGGTACGGGCCAGGGGGCGGCTCGGTGGACGCGGGGCCGCTGTGGCCGGGGTGTGCGCCGGCTACCTCCTCGTCGCGGGCGCCGCGCTGCTCTACGCGCACGGCGGCGACCCGGCGCCC
>NZ_JAAGLR010000301.1 GCF_010548245.1 Streptomyces sp. SID11385 | reverse complement strand
CCCCGTGCGCCCCCAGAAGAGGCCGCACCCACGGCTCGTACGGCCCGAAGTCCCCGTCCGGCGGCGGCTGTTCGCCGGTCCGCACCGCGACCGTGAGGCGCGCCAGCGCCGGGAGGCCCGTGGCGAAGCCCGGCATGCCGCAGCCGGGGAGGAGCGCCACCGCCTCCTCGTACGGCTCCCAGCCGCCGCCCGCCAGCGAGGCGCGCAGCGCGCGGAACCACGTCGTGAAGACCCGTACGAGCGGCAGTTCGTGCCGTGCGGCCAGCGCGTCCGCCGCCGCCGCGCACGCCTCGGCTGCCGCGAAGTCCCCGAGCCCGCAGCGCGCCTGCGTCCGCACCAGCAGTCC
>NZ_JAAGLR010000270.1 GCF_010548245.1 Streptomyces sp. SID11385 | reverse complement strand
CCCGGACGAGGCGCAGGCGCGACGGCACGCCGGTTACGCGACGGCGCCGCGCGAGACGAGGAGGGAGGGCGGGACGACCGCCACCCGTTCCGCCACCGCCTCGGCCCCCCGTTCCGCCGCACTCGTCCGCCCCGCCGCCGCGCCCCGCGAGCCCTCGGCCACCCAGGAGGGCGAACATCCCGGCGGCCACGGGGACCCGGACGACCCGTCCGAGGGCCCCCGCACCCCGCAGGGCGGCACCGGGCCGCTGCACACGGGGAGCGACGGCGGAGCCGTCACGCCCGGCACCGTCACGCGCGCGCAGATCATCGACCGGGCCCGTACCTGGCTCGACGCGAAGGTCCCGTACAGCATGAGCGAGTACCACGCGGACGGGTACCGGCAGGACTGCTCGGGCTTCGTCTCCATGGCCTGGGACCTGCGCTCCAACCAGTGGACCGGCTCCCTCGCCTCCTTCGGCGAGCGCATCACGAAGGACGAGCTGAAGCCCGGCGACATGCTCCTCTTCCACAACCCGCGAAACCCCGAGGACGGCTCGCACGTCACGCTCTTCGGCGGCTGGGCGGACGCCGCGCACACGAAGTACACGGCGTACGAGCAGACGCCGCCGCACACGCGCCGCCAGACCACCCCGTACGCGTACTGGACCGACTCCTCGGAGTACGTCCCCTACCGCCCGAAGAACCTCGCGGGCGGCAGCGGCGGACCGCAGTCGCACGCCTTCCCCGGCACCGCCGCCTTCGGCCCCGGCAAGGCGGGGGCGCGGGTGACGCGGCTCGGCGAGCTGCTCGTCGCACGCGGCGCGGGCCGGTACTACAAGATCGGCCCAGGCCCGCGCTGGACCGAGGCCGACCGCCGCGCGACCGCCGCCTTCCAGCGCGCGCAGGGCTG
>NZ_JAAGLR010000233.1 GCF_010548245.1 Streptomyces sp. SID11385 | reverse complement strand
CGGTCCCCCCGCCCGCGCCCTCGCTGACCGGCCCCCCGCCCCAGGCCGCCCCCGCCACGCGCGTGCCCGTACCGCCCGCCGCGAGCGAGGCGACCCGCCTCCTGTGCGTCGGCGTGCACCACGACCGGGCCTTCCGCGAGGCGGTGCTCGACGAGCTGTACGTGCACGAGGAGCGGTTCGCCGCGCCCTCGACCGGCATCGACGCGGGCCGCGTCCTCTCGCACGCCGTCCGGGCCCGGAACCAGGACGTCGCCTGGGCGGCCGGCATCCTCGGCCTGTGGCTGCTCGGGCTCGTCGTGACCGGCGGGCTCCTCTTCCTGGCGCTCCTCGGCAGCGTCGGTCTCGTCGTCGCCCGCTGGATCAGGGGCACGGGCCCCCTGGACTCCGGAGTTGCCCTCGTCCGCCGGGTTCTGGCCTTCTGGGTGCGCTGGATGTCGCGCCTCTACCTCGCGTACGTCCTCTTCACTCTCGTCCTGGTCGCCCTCTTCCTCGGCGGCACGGCCTTCTCCGGCGAGACGCTCTTCTCCGGAACTCTCGCCGTCGCGCGCCTCTCCGCCGTCCTCACCCTCTGCGTGCTCGGCGGCATCGTCGCCTGCGTCGCCCTGCGGCGCGGGCAGTTCGCCCGCGTGGTGAGCGAGGAACTCTCCCCGGCCCGCTTCCCCCACCTCCCCGGCGACCCCGCCGAGACCGGCGCGGGCGAGCGCCTCGTCCGGCTGCGCGCCAGGCTCCGCGCCGAACAGCACCAGCCGCTCGTGATGTACGAGGAGGACTGGCCCTTCCGCGGCTTCGGCACCCCCTTCCGTACGTGGTCGCTCTCCATCGAGCTGCGCCCGCGCGGCGACGAGCGGCCCGTGCCGCTCGACAACGGCGAGATCCTGCGCCGCATCGTCCCGCTCGTCGAGGCGCTGCGCGTGCCCTCGCCGCGCCGGGACCCGGCCGTCGCGGGCGCCGTCATCGACCGGCTGCGCGAACTGCGCCTGGACGAGTGCGTGTTCCTGCCCGCCGACGGCATCGAGTTCCGCGAGGCGGCACCGTACGCGCCGCAGGACTTCGAGGCGCACCGCGTGGCGGCGCTCGAAGAGGGCGGCGAGGCGCGGCGGCACTTCCTGCGCATCCGCGTCGGCGGCTTCGACGAGGAACTCGTCGTCACCGTCTTCGTCCGCGTGCACACGCAAGGCGGCATGCTCATGGCCGAGTTCGCGCCGCACGTCCTCCAGCCCGTGCGGCGCGCCTACCGGCTCGCCGAGCGGGAGGCGCGCCGCCACCGGACCCTGCACCGGGTGGGCCACATCGCCTGGGCGATCGTCCACACCCCCGCCTCCTTCGGCCACGCCGTGCGCACGCTCGGCGGCTGGCTGCGCGGCGAACTCCTCCGCCTCCTCGCCGGATACGCGGGGGCCCCGGCCGAGGGGCCCTCGGTGGCGGTACGCGAACTCGGCACGGACGAGGAGCTGTCGCTCTTCCAGGAGATGGACCTCACCCGCTACCTCAAAACGATCGAGGACCGCGTGGCGGGCGGGGTGCGCACGGCGCTGCGCGAGGCCGGCTGGGCCACCGACGAGTTCGACCAGAAGATCGTCCACGTCGCGAACGGCGGCGTCTACATCGACACCGCCAAGGACAGCGCCATCGGCATCGGCAACGACAACACGATCAGCCACACCGCGGCGGGCAAGGGGGAGAAGAAGTAATGACCGGGGCAGCGGAGCAAGGCCACGACAGGCAGGGCGTCCACATCGGTTCCGTCGAGGGCAGCGCCTTCGCGATCGGTGACGGGAACAAGGTCTCGTACGTACGGGGCGGCACCGCGCCCGGCGACGAGGCGCAGGCGGCGCTCCTCGCCGCCGTCACCGGGCTGCGCGCGGACCTCGCGCGCTTCACGGCGAGCCCGGACAACGCGGCGCTCGACGCCGAACTCGCCGCCGTCGAGGGCGAGATCACCACGGGGGGCAGCGCCTCGCGCGGCCGGCTCACGCGGTTGCGCGAGGCCGTCGACGTCGCCGGACCGCTGGTGGGCGCGCTCGCCTCGGGGGCCGCCGTCGTCGAATCGCTCGTCGCACTCCTGGGGGGCTGAGGCATGCCGCGCGCGATGCCGCGCTGGAACGCGTTCGCGCAGCGCTGGGAGCACGGGGCGTACGGGGCGTACGGGGAGCACGGCGGGCCGACGCCCGCGTACACGCCGCCGGTCCCGGGAACGGCCCCGTACGTGGTCGCCCCGCCGGTCCAGGACACGGCGTCCTCCGGTCCGGGGGCGGCGCCGAACGAGACCGTGCTCCCCTCC
>NZ_JAAGLR010000202.1 GCF_010548245.1 Streptomyces sp. SID11385 | reverse complement strand
CGTGGACGCGAGCCGGCCGAGCCCGGCCCCGTCGCCCGCGCCCAGGACACCGGCCACGTCCGCGCCGAAGCCACCGGCACCGAGCACACCGGCCGCGCCCGCCCCCCGCACACAAGCCGCCCCGGCACCCGCGTCGGCGCCCGGCACACCGGCACCGGCACAGCCGCCGGCCGGGACGGTGCGGTCCGGCTCCGGAGTGGAGAACTCGCCCCGTGTGGAGGCCCCTTCGGTCTCTTCGCGTGCGGAGACTCCCGCCCCGGGAGAGGTGGCGCGGCCTGTCCGGAGCGCGCGGACTGGAGGGAGTGCGACGGAGGCGGCGAGCGGGCCCCGGGCGGCGCACGTGCAGCGGGTGGCGGCTGTCACCCCTCGTACGGCCACCGTCCAGCGTGCGGAAGCGGCTCCCCGCCCGGCAGCCGGTACGCCGAGCGCGGCGCGCGCGCAGACCTCGCCGG
>NZ_JAAGLR010000162.1 GCF_010548245.1 Streptomyces sp. SID11385 | reverse complement strand
CTCGACGGCACGTACGAGGCCGCCCTCGCGGACGAAGGTCTCCGCCGCGGCGAGGTCGGGGGCGAGGAAGCGGTCGGGGCCCGCGCCGAGCACTCCGGCGGCCCGTACGGCGTCGAGCGCCGCGCGCCCGCCGTCCGAGGCGCCCGGGCCGCCGTCGGCGGTACGGATCTCCAGCGCGCGCGTCGCGGCGTACAGCTCCACGGCCACGACGCGCGTCAGGTTCGCCACCGCCGTACGGAGCTTGCGCGCCGCCGACCAGCCCATCGAGACGTGGTCCTCCTGCATCGCCGAGGACGGGATCGAGTCCACCGAGGCCGGGACGGCGAGCCGCTTCAGCTCGCTGACCAGCGCCGCCTGCGTGTACTGGGCGATCATCAGCCCGGAGTCGACGCCCGCGTCGTCGGCGAGGAAGGGCGGCAGGCCGTGCGAGCGGTTCTTGTCGAGGAGCCGGTCGGTGCGGCGCTCGGCGATCGAGGCGAGGTCGGCGGCGGCGATCGCGAGGAAGTCGAGCACGTACGCGACCGGGGCACCGTGGAAGTTGCCGTTCGACTCGACGCGGCCGTCCGCCAGGACGACCGGGTTGTCCACGGCGGCGGCGAGTTCCCGCTCGGCGACCGTACGGGCGTGGGCGAGCGTGTCGCGGCCCGCGCCCGCGACCTGCGGGGCGCAGCGCACCGAGTAGGCGTCCTGGACGCGCGGGGCCTCGTCCTGGTGGTGCCCGGTGAGCCGCGAGTTCGCGAGCACCTTGAGCATGTTCGCGGCGCTCGCGGCCTGGCCCGGGTGCGGGCGGACGGCCTGGAGCTCGGGGGCGAGGACCTTCTGGGTGCCGAGGAGCGCTTCGAGGGAGAGCGCGGCGGTGATGTCGGCGGCGGTGTAGAGGCGCGCGAGGTCGTCGAGGGCCATGAGGAGCATGCCGAGCATGCCGTCCGTGCCGTTGAGGAGCGCCAGCCCCTCCTTCTCGCGCAGCGCGACGGGCTGGAGGCCGTGCGCCTCAAGCAGTTCCCCGGCGGGCCGGACGACGCCGTCAGGGCCCTCCGCGTCGCCCTCGCCCATGAGGGTCAGGGCGCAGTGGCTGAGCGGGGCGAGGTCGCCGGAGCAGCCGAGCGAGCCGTACTCGTGGACGACGGGGGTGATCCCGGCGTTGAGCAGGTCGGCCATCGCCTGCGCCACCTCGGGGCGCACGCCCGTGTGCCCCGAGCACACCGTCTTCAGGCGCAGGAACATCAGCGCCCGCACCACCTCGCGCTCGACGCGCGGACCCATCCCGGCCGCGTGCGAGCGGACGATGTTGCGCTGGAGCCTGGCGCGCAGCTCGGGGGCGATGTGCCGGCTCGCGAGCGCCCCGAACCCGGTCGAGACGCCGTAGACGGGTTCGGGCTTCTCGGCGAGCGCGTCGATCGTCGCCCGCGCCTTCGCCAGCGCCTCACGCGCCTCGGCACCCAGCTCCACCCGCGCGTCGTCACGGGCCACGGCAAGAACCTCGGCCGCGGCGACACCGCTGGAACCGAGCACCACAGTGTGCATATCCATATTCACGAGCGTACGGAATGAATCGAAGGGATGACAGGGCGGTGGAGGGGTCGGGCCGAAGACACGTTCATCCGCTCGCCGAAGGGCCGCCCGGCCCGCTCCCGGGCGGGCCCTCCGGCCGGCGCCGTCGCCCCCGGATGCGGCGGCGTTCCGTGGGGGGTGCTGTGTCGTCCGGGAGGTCGGGGGCGGTGGTGGGGTCGGCGCGTACCGCGTCGGCCAGGCGGATCACCGGGTCGTCGCGGCCCGCCACCACCGGGCGCCTCGCCGCGAGGCCCTTCGCCTCGTACTGCGCCGCGTCCGCGAGGCGGAAGAGGCGGCGGGCCGAGGGGACCGGGCCGATGGGATCGCCCGTGGACGCGACGCCGCACGCGACGCCCTCGCCCGCGTCGAGCGCGTACGCCGCCGTACAGATCTCCTCGGCGACCGCGACGACCTCGTCCGCCTCGGGCCCCACCGCCAGCAGGCAGAACTCGTCGCCGCCGAGGCGCGCGGCGAGCGTGCCCGCGCCGAGCCGGGCGGCGCCGCGCGAGAGCACGCAGCCGAAGCGTTCGAGCAGGTGGTCGCCGACCGCGTGCCCCTGCGTGTCGTTGACGCGCTTGAGGCCGTTCAGGTCGCACACGACCAGGCTCAGCACGAGCCCTTCCGTACGGTGCCGCTCCAAGGCCTCGTCCAGGCGCTGGTCGACCAGACGGCGGTTGGCGAGGCCCGTGAGCGGGTCGGTGAAGGCGAGCCTGCGGGCCTCCTCCAGGCGGTGGAGCTGGGCGAGACCGGCCGCGACGACGGCGGCGAGCACCGTCGCGAGCCCCGCGTCGGCCGGCCCGAAGACCGGCGCCCCGACGGGGCGCGCCACGTACAGCTCGCCCCACGCGCGCCCGTCGAGCACGAGCGGCGCGACGACGCAGGCGCCGC
>NZ_JAAGLR010000127.1 GCF_010548245.1 Streptomyces sp. SID11385 | reverse complement strand
GTACGGGCGGCGGGGCTGCCAGGGCGTAGTCGCCGTCCGGCGGCTCGGGGTGCTCGGCGGGGCGGTCGCTCACGTACCGGGGACCGCCGCCCGCCCGTACCCCCGCCTCCTCGGGCGTCCCGCCTTCGGGGAGCCGTACGCCTTCGGGCAGCGTCGGCTCCTCCGGGCGCGCCGACGTCTCCGAGACCGTCGCGGGGAGGTCCGAGGCGCGCAGGACCGGCGCGGGGCGGCCCGTGCCGTCCGTCTCGCGGGCCTGCGGCCAGTCGGGTGTGGCGGAAGGCGGGTCCGCGGGGGGCCCGGGCACCGCCGAGAGGTCGTAGCCGCAGCCCCCGCAGTACAGGTCACTCTCGTCGAGTGGTTCCGCGCACCGGGGACAAGCCGCCAGTTGATGCGTCCGCGCCATCAATCACACCCACGTCCGGGGGCGGAGTCGGTTGGCCCGCTCCACCAGTTCGATCCGTTCCCCGCCGTCTCCGGCGAGCCTGGCCAAGGTCCGGAAGGCGCGTTCCAGGCCGAACCGGAGCCCGCGCTCGTCGAGCGGGCAGCCCAGCAGAGCACCCTCCCGCGGTCCTGCGCCGTGGCGACCCGAGAGTACCCAGTCGAGCGCCGCGCCCAGTACCTCGGCCGTGAGCGTCTGTGCCCGCACCGCGTCGACCCCGTCGCCCAGTTCACCGACGCGGGCCGCCGCCGCGCGCAGGTCGGCGAGGGGCGCCTGCCCCGGGGACCGCCCCCGCAACCGCGCCCGGGTCGCCGCGATCCCGGCGGCGGCGTGGTGCGCCGAGGACTCGGGCACCGTCTCCAAGGCCCGTACCGAGGACTCGCGTTCGCCCGCCGCGAAGAGCACCCGCGCCAGACCGAAGGCGGCGCTCACGTAGCCCGGGTCGGTCTGCCACACCAGCCGGTAGTACTCCACGGCGTTGTCGAGCTGGCCGAGCGCCTCGGCGCACAGCGCGAGCGCGAGCTTCGGCGCCGCCTCGCCGGGGAAGGCGTCGTAGATCGCGTCGAAGGAGAGCGCGGCCCGGTCGAGTTCGCCCGTCACGAGCGAGGCGAGGCCCCGGTACCAGACGACCCGCCAGTCCTCGGGGTACGCGCGCTCCAGGTCGTCGAGCGAGCGGCCCGCCGCGTCCGGCTGTCCCATCTCCAGGCGCGCCCGCACCTCGCGCAGCCGCACCTCGGGCGAGTCGGCCGGGGCGTTGCGCAGGGCGCTGATCAACTCGCTGTGCACCGCTGTGTGCAGACCGGCGAGGAAGCCGGCGCTCGGGTCGTTCGCGTCCACGCGCGGCACGGGCAGCGCGAGCGCCGCCTCGGGAACGCGCAGCGGGCGCAGCGCCCCGGCGGGGGAGGCGGGGGGCGCCGACGGGGGAGGGGGGAGTGGGGACGTGGCGAGGGGCGGGGTGCCGGGCTGGGCCGGGAGCGGGCCCGGTCCGGCGTGCGCG
>NZ_JAAGLR010000091.1 GCF_010548245.1 Streptomyces sp. SID11385 | reverse complement strand
TGCTCGGCGGCGTCCCGGCACCCCGGCAGGGGACGACGGCCCCGGGGGCGGCCGAGGAGGAGCGGCCCGCGCGGACGCCCGAGGACGTGCTCGCGGCGCTCGACGCGCTCGTGGGGCTCGACAGCGTGAAGCGCGAGGTGCGCGCGATGACGGACATGATCGAGGTGGGCAGACGGCGCCAGGCCGCCGGGCTCAAGGCGGCCTCGGCCCGCCGCCACCTCGTCTTCACCGGCTCCCCCGGTACCGGCAAGACGACGGTGGCGCGCTTGTACGCGGAGATCCTCGTGGCGCTCGGGGTGCTGGAGAAGGGGCACTTGGTCGAGGTCTCGCGGGTGGACCTGGTCGGCGAGCACATCGGCTCGACGGCGATCCGCACGCAGGAGGCGTTCGGGCGGGCGAAGGGCGGGGTGCTCTTCATCGACGAGGCGTACGCGCTCTCGCCGGAGGACTCGGGGCGCGATTTCGGGCGCGAGGCGATCGACACGCTGGTCAAGCTCATGGAGGACCAGCGCGACGAGGTCGTCGTCATCGTGGCCGGCTACACCGCCGAGATGGAGCGCTTCCTCGCGGTCAATCCCGGCGTCGCCTCACGCTTCTCACGGACGATCACCTTCGGGGACTACGGCCCCGAGGAGTTGCTGCGGATCGTGGAGCAGCAGGCGGAGGAGCACGAGTACGAGCTGGCGGACGGGACCGGGGAAGCGCTCCTGAAGTACTTCACGGCGATCCCGAAGGACGCCGGTTTCGGCAACGGCCGCACGGCGCGCCAGACCTTCGAGGCGATGGTCGAGCGCCACGCGGGGCGGGTGGCGCAACTGGAGAGCCCGGACAAGGCGGATCTGACGCTGCTGTATCCGGAGGATCTGCCGGAGTTGAGGTGAGGGGGGAGGGAGGGGGAGCGCGAGAAGGAGCGGGAGGGAGGCGGCGGGGGCGGGCGCGGGGGCTTGGGGTCGGGGCTGAGTCCGGGGCGGGGTTGGCGCCGCTTTCCCCCCTGTTTTCGGGCACCCCCCACCCTCCCTAGGGGGGCGTCCCCGCTTCTATTCTTTCGCGGCCCGGCACGCCTCCCGCGCCAATTCCCGCAATCTGTGGATAACTTCGGCGAACCCGAAAATCCTCTCACTCGTACGGGTGGCGACCGTCTCCGCGGTTGCGCGGCCTCGGCGGATCTGGGCTACGGTCTCGGGCAATCAGGACGTGGCCGATCCGGTACGGACCGCTGACGACGGGGAAGGGCTCCGCGCTCAGGTCTCTGCCGTCTCCCCAGTGGTCCCGGCTTCCCGCGGTGCCGTACTGGGGCGGGAGGGCTGGCGCGGGACGGGGCCTGTGGGGCGGAGGCGGCGGAGGAGGGCCGTGCGGGCCTTGGCGAAGGCGGGGTCGGCGGGGTAGTCGCCATGGCCGTGGATGGGGGGCGGGAGGGGTTCGTCGGGGGTGCGGCCGTAGGCAAGGGGGTCGTGGAGGGGGGCGTGGTCGACGCCGGGCACGCGGACGGGGCCGCCGATGGGGTCGGTGGCGCGGTAGAGGTTGGTCCAGTGGGCGACGTCGGTGTGGAGTCCGGCGAGAGCCGTGGGGCCGAAGTGGGCGGGGAACCAGCGGCCGTAGAGGCGTTCGAGCGGGGAGCCGTAGGTGAGCAGGGCGATCCTGCCGCGGACCCGGGGCGGCAGTTGCCAGGCAGCGGCGGCGGCGAGCACGCTGCCCTGGGAGTGGCCGGAGAGGACGAGGCGCCCGCCGGTGCGCGCGGTCCACGTCGCCATGCGCCACGTGAGGTCGGGGACGGCGCGCTCGGCGTAGCAGGGCGGCGCGAAGGGGTGCGCGGCGCGGGGCCAGAACGTGCCGACGTCCCACAGGATGCCGATCGTGCGGCGGGCGTTCGGATCACGGTAGGCGCGGCGGCCGAAGGCGAGGAAGAGCAGCGCGGCGAGCCCCGTGAGCCAGGAGCCGAGCGCCTGGCAGGTCTGCGCGAGGCCGTGCACGGCGGCGGGCAGCCCCGCCGTCGCCTCGCCGGGAACCTCGCCGCTCGTCCAGGCCCCGACGAGGGCCACGGCGCCGAGCAGGAGCGTCCCCGCCGCGCCGAGGCCGAGCAGGGCGGGAGCGCGGTCGGTGAGCGCGGCGGC
>NZ_JAAGLR010000060.1 GCF_010548245.1 Streptomyces sp. SID11385 | reverse complement strand
CGCCGGTCACGCAGGGCGACGCCCCGGCGGGGGCCCGGTGGTCGGGCTGGCGCCTGATGCGCCGTAAGCAGACGGTGCGGCACATCGCGTTCGGCGAGGGCGACGTCGCGGCGCGCGGCGCCACGTCGCGTACGGGCGAGCCGTTCGCCGCGCCGCTGCACATCCCGCAGCACGGCCTCGCCGTGGCGCTGCGCCGGGCTCTCGTCGGTTCGCCGCTCGTGACGCTCGTCGCCGACAGCCGCGTCGTCGCGCTGGAGCAGGACGCGGACGGCGTGACGGTGCGCACCCGCGGCACGGGGGGCAACTGGTGGCGCGGCAGTCACGTCGTCGGCTGCGACGGGCCGCGCTCCACGGTGCGCAAACTCATCGGCGTGCGCTTCCCTGGACGTTCGGGTCTGGAACGGCACGCGGTCGCCGCGTTGCGCGCGGAACTGCCGCATCCCGGCGAGGCGCTGCTGCACCGTTCGCCGCCGTGGCGCGGCGCGAGTCCGGAGATCGCGGCGCGTCCGCTGCCGGACGGCGCGTGGCGCCTCGACTGGCTGCTGCCCGCCGCGGGCGATCTCGTCACACCGGACGCACTCGTGGCGCGGGTACGGGAGACGCTGGCCGGCTGGTGCGGCGGCGAGACGCCTCCGTACGAACTCCTCGACACCGGCGTGTACACGGTGCACCACCGGCTCGCGCGGAGCTGGCGCGTCGATCGCGCGTTCCTCGCGGGGGACGCCGCGCACCTGGTCGGCGCAGTGGGCACGCAAGGGCTCGACGAGGGGCTGCGCGACGTGCGCAACCTGGCGTGGAAGCTCGCAGCGGCCGCGCGCGGCGAGGCGGGTCCCGGGCTGCTCGACAGCTACCAGGCCGAGCGGCTCGGGGCGGTCTCCGCCCGGCTGCGCGCCGCCGACCAGTCGCTCCCGATACTGCGCGGCGGCGGCCTGCTGCGCGAACTCGTGCCCGGCACGGCGCGCGGGCACGAGTCGCTGCTGAGCGACGCACAC
>NZ_JAAGLR010000023.1 GCF_010548245.1 Streptomyces sp. SID11385 | reverse complement strand
TCCCGCCGCCGCCCGCGCCGCCTCAGCCCCCGGCCGCCGCGCCCGTCGGCTCGCGCATCGGTTCCCTGGCGAACTCCGCGATGCCCTCGGCGAAGGGGACTTCGGCGCGCCAGCCCAGCTCGCGCGTCAGGCGCGCGGAGTCGGCGGTGATGTGCCGTACGTCGCCGAGGCGGTACTCGCCCGTGACGAGCGGCGCGGGTCCCCCGCAGGCGGTGGCGAGGGTACGGGCCATGGCGAGCAGGGTGCGCGGGGTGCCGCTGCCGGTGTTGTACGCGGTGAGGGTGCCCGGGGGCGTGGCGGACCCGGTGAGCGCTTCGAGCGCGCGGACGTTGGCCGCCGCGATGTCCCGTACGTGCACGAAGTCCCGCCGCTGCGCCCCGTCCTCGAAGACGCGGGGCGCCTCGCCGCGGGCGAGCGCGGAGCGGAAGAAGGAGGCGACGCCCGCGTACGGGGTGTCGCGGGGCATCCCGGGGCCGTAGACGTTGTGGTAGCGCAGGGCGACGGCGCTGCCGCCCGTGGCGCGGGCCCAGGCGGCGGTGAGGTGTTCCTGCGCGAGCTTCGTCGCCGCGTAGACGTTGCGGGGGTCGGCGGGCGCGTCCTCGGGCACGAGGCCGGGCGCGAGCGCCGCGCCGCACGCGGGGCAGC
>NZ_JAAGLR010000715.1 GCF_010548245.1 Streptomyces sp. SID11385 | reverse complement strand
CCGGATCTCGTCGGTCAGCCGTTCCGCCGCCTCGCGCAGACCGGCCACCGAGGGTCCCGCGCGCAGGATGCCCCGGCTCACGCTCGGCACGACGTTCCGCGCCTGCGCGCCGAAGAGCGCGGGGAGGTCGGCGGGGGTCGCGCCCTGGGCGCCGATGCCGGGGGCGAGGAGCGGCCCGTTGATCGCGAGGTCGGCCTCCGTCCGGCCGAGGGTCGCGCCGACGACCGCGCCGAAGGAGCCGAGCGGGCGCGCCCCGGCGTTCTCGGCGGCGAGGTGGTCGAGCATCACCTGCGCGAGGCTGCGGCCGTCCGCCGCGCGCGCCCCCTGCACCTCGGCGCCCTCGGGGTTGGAGGTGAGCGCGAGGACGAAGACCCCGGCGCCGGTCTCGGCGGCGGCGTCGAGCGCGGGGCGCAGCGAGCCGTATCCGAGGTAGGGCGAGACGGTGACGGCGTCCGAGAAGAGCGGCGAGGCGGGGTCGAGGTAGGTCGCCGCGTAGGCGGCCATCGTGGAGCCGATGTCGCCGCGCTTGGCGTCGAGCAGGACGAGGGCCCCGGCGGCGCGCGCGTCGGCGACGGCGCGCTCCAGCACGGCGAGGCCGCGCGAGCCGAAGCGCTCGAAGAAGGCGGACTGCGGCTTGAGGACGGCGACGCGGTCCGCGAGGGCCTCGACGACGGTGTGCGTGAAGCGCTCCAGGCCCGCGATGTCGTCGTCCAGGCCCCACTCGCGCAGAAGCGCGGCGTGCGGGTCGATGCCCGCGCACAGGGCGCCGCGGGTGTCCATGGCGTGGCGCAGGCGCGCGCCGAAGGGCTCGGGGGTGGTCATGCGCGGGCCTTCCGGGTGTCGGCGCCCACCGCTTCGGCGAGCGTGGCGTACGGGCTCGCGGCGAGGCGCGCCGCGAGACCCTTCTTGATGTCCCGGGCCCAGAAGGGGCCCCGGTAGAGGAACGCGGTGTAGCCCTGGACGAGGGTCGCCCCGGCGAGGACGCGTTCCCAGGCGTCGTCGGCCGTGTCGACGCCGCCCACGCCGATCAGCACGAGGCGGTCGCCGACCCGCGCGTACAGGCGCCGCAGGACCTCCAGGGAGCGGGCTTTGACCGGGGCGCCCGACAGGCCGCCGGTCTCCTGGACGAGGGCGGGCGCGGAGCGCAGGCCGAGGCCCTCGCGGGCGATCGTGGTGTTGGTCGCGATGATGCCGTCCAGGCCGAGTTCGACGGCGAGGTCGGCGACGGCGTCGACGTCCTCGTCCGCGAGGTCGGGGGCGATCTTGACGAGGAGCGGTACACGGCGGTGCGGGACCGCGCGGTCGGCCTCGGCGCGCACCGCGCCGAGCAGCGGGCGCAGCGCCTCGGTGGCCTGGAGGTTGCGCAGTCCGGGGGTGTTGGGCGAGGAGACGTTGACGACGAGGTAGTCCGCGTGCGCCGCGAGGCGGCGCGTGGAGGCGACGTAGTCGGCGACGGCCTCCGCCTCGGGGACGACCTTCGTCTTGCCGATGTTGACGCCGACCGTCGTGCGCAGGACGGGGCGGCGCGCGGCGAGACGGGCCGCGACGGCGGCGGAGCCCTCGTTGTTGAAGCCCATGCGGTTGATGACGGCGCGGTCGGCGACGAGGCGGAAGAGGCGCTTCTTCGGGTTGCCCGGCTGCGGTGCGGCGGTGACCGTGCCGATCTCGACGTGGTCGAAGCCGAGCATCGCCATGCCGTCGATGCCGACGGCGTTCTTGTCGAAGCCGGCGGCGAGGCCGAAGGGGCTGTGCAGACGCAGGCCGAGGGCCTCGGTGCGCAGGTTCGCCGGGTGCGGGTCGAGCACGGCGGCGGCGAAGGTGCGCAGGACCGGGACGCGGGCGGCGAGGCGGATCCAGCGGAAGGCGAGGTGGTGGGCGCGTTCGGGGTCCATGCGCCGGAAGAAGAGGCGGAAGAAGAGTGCGTACACGGGAGGGGTCCGTCCGGGTCGGCGGGGCGGCGTGGCAGCGGGCTGGTGGGGTGCGGGGGCGGTGGGCATGGCGAGGGGGACACCGCCCGAAAAACGATGTCCCCCTCGTACCGCTTCAGGGACCTACGCCTCCTCGCGGGCCGCCGTCAGGCGCTCCGCGTGCTCCTGGAGCGAGGCGACGCCCGTCGCGCCCCTGCCGAGCGCCTCGATGCCCTGGACTGCGGCGGCGAGCGCCTGGACCGTGGTGAGGCAGGGCACGGCGCGCGCGACGGCGGCGGTGCGGATCTCGTAGCCGTCGAGCCGCCCGCTGGTGCCGTAGGGCGTGTTGACGATGAGGTCGACGCCGCCCTCGTGGATGAGCTGGACGATCGTCTTCTCGCCGGCCGGGCCCTCGCCCTCGTACTGCTTGCGCACGACGGTCGCGGGGATGCCGTGGCGCTGGAGGACCTCGGCGGTGCCGGAGGTCGCGAGCAGTTCGAAGCCGCGCTGGGCGAGTTCGCGGGCGGGGAAGATCATCGCGCGCTTGTCGCGGTTGGCGACCGAGATGAACGCGCGGCCCTTGAGGGGCAGCGGCCCGTAGGCGCCGGCCTGCGACTTCGCGTACGCGCTGCCGAAGACGGCGTCGATGCCCATGACCTCGCCGGTGGAGCGCATCTCCGGGCCGAGGACGGTGTCCACGCCGCGCCCCGAGGTGTCGCGGAAGCGCGACCAGGGCATGACGGCCTCCTTGACGGAGATCGGCGCGTCCAGCGGCAGGGTGCCGCCGTCCCCGGCGGCGGGGAGGAGCCCTTCGGCGCGCAGCTCGGCGACGGTGGCGCCGAGCGAGATGCGCGCGGCGGCCTTCGCGAGCGGGACGGCGGTGGCCTTCGAGGTGAAGGGCACGGTCCGCGAGGCGCGCGGGTTGGCCTCCAGGACGTACAGGATGTCGCCGGAGAGCGCGAACTGGATGTTGATCAGCCCGCGCACGCCGACGCCCCTGGCGATCGCCTCGGTGGAGGTGCGCAGCCGCTTGATGTCGTAGCCGCCGAGCGTGATGGGCGGCAGGGCGCACGCCGAGTCGCCGGAGTGGATACCGGCCTCCTCGATGTGCTCCATGACGCCGCCGAGGTACAGCTCCTCGCCGTCGTAGAGCGCGTCGACGTCGATCTCGATCGTGTCGTCGAGGAAGCGGTCGACGAGGACCGGGCGGGAGGGGCTGATCTCGGTGGACTCCTCGATGTACGAGGCGAGCCGGGTCTCATCGTAGACGATCTCCATGCCGCGTCCGCCGAGCACGTACGAGGGCCGGACCAGGACGGGGTAGCCGATCTCGTCGGCGATGGCCTTGGCCCCGGCGAAGGTCGTCGCGGTGCCGTGCTTGGGCGCGGGCAGCCCGGCCTCGGCGAGGACGCGGCCGAAGGCGCCGCGGTCCTCGGCGGCGTCGATCGCCTCGGGCGAGGTGCCGACGATGGGCACGCCGTTGTCCTTGAGCGCCTGCGCGAGACCGAGCGGGGTCTGCCCGCCGAGCTGGACGAGGACACCGGCGACGGGCCCGGCCTGCTGCTCGGCGTGGACGATCTCCAGGACGTCCTCCAGGGTGAGCGGCTCGAAGTAGAGCCGGTCGGAGGTGTCGTAGTCGGTGGAGACGGTCTCGGGGTTGCAGTTGACCATGACGGTCTCGTAGCCGGCCTCGCTGAGCGCGAAGGAGGCGTGGACGCAGGAGTAGTCGAACTCGATGCCCTGGCCGATGCGGTTGGGGCCCGAGCCGAGGATGATCACGGCGGGCTTCTCGCGCGGCGCGACCTCGCTCTCCTCGTCGTAGGAGGAGTAGAAGTACGGGGTCCGGGCGGCGAACTCGGCGGCGCACGTGTCGACGGTCTTGTACACGGGCCGCAGCGCGAGAGCGTGGCGGACCTCCCGCACGACGTCCTCGCGCAGGCCGCGCACCGCGGCGATCTGCTGGTCGGAGAAGCCGTGGTGCTTGGCCTCGGCGAGGAGTTCGCGGGTCAGCTCGGGGGCCCCGGCGAGTTCGTCGGCGATCTCCTTGAGGAGGAAGAGCTGGTCGACGAACCAGGGGTCGATCCGGGTGTGGTCGAAGACCTCCTCGGGCGTCGCCCCGGCGCGGATCGCGGCCATGACGGTGTTGACGCGGCCGTCGGTGGGGCGCTCGGCGAGGCGGAGCAGCGCGTCCTTGTCGCCGGTCGGCCCGGCGAAGTCGAACTGGCTGCCCTTCTTCTCCAGGGAGCGCAGCGCCTTCTGGAACGCCTCGGTGAAGTTGCGGCCGATCGCCATGGCCTCGCCGACCGACTTCATGGTCGTGGTGAGGGTGGAGTCGGCGGAGGGGAACTTCTCGAAGGCGAAGCGGGGGGCCTTGACGACGACGTAATCGAGGGTCGGCTCGAAGGAGGCCGGGGTCTGCTCGGTGATGTCGTTGGGGATCTCGTCGAGCGTGTAGCCGACGGCGAGCTTCGCGGCGATCTTGGCGATCGGGAAGCCGGTGGCCTTCGAGGCGAGCGCCGAGGAGCGGGAGACGCGCGGGTTCATCTCGATGACGATGATCCGGCCGTCCTCGGGGTTCACCGCGAACTGGATGTTGCAGCCGCCGGTGTCGACGCCGACCTCGCGGATGATCGCGATGCCGATGTCGCGCAGGCGCTGGTACTCGCGGTCGGTGAGGGTCATGGCGGGGGCGACGGTGATCGAGTCCCCGGTGTGCACGCCCATGGGGTCGAAGTTCTCGATGGAGCAGACGACCACGACGTTGTCGTTGCGGTCGCGCATCAGCTCCAGCTCGTACTCCTTCCAGCCGAGGATGGACTCCTCCAGGAGGACCTCGGTGGTCGGCGAGAGCGTGAGGCCCTGACCGGCGATGCGGCGCAGTTCCTCCTCGTCGTGCGCGAAGCCGGAGCCCGCGCCGCCCATCGTGAACGAGGGGCGCACGACGACGGGGTAGCCGCCGAGGGTGTCGACGCCGGCGAGGACGTCGTCCATGGAGTGGCAGATGACCGAGCGGGCGGACTCGCCGTGGCCGATCTTCTTGCGCACCTCCTCGACGACGCCCTTGAACAGCTCGCGGTCCTCGCCCTTGTTGATGGCCTCGACGTTGGCGCCGATCAGCTCGACGCCGTACTTCTCCAGCGTCCCCGCGTCGTGCAGGGAGATCGCCGTGTTGAGCGCGGTCTGCCCGCCGAGGGTCGGCAGGAGGACGTCGGGGCGCTCCTTGGCGATGATCTTCTCGACGTACTCGGGCGTGATCGGCTCGACGTACGTGGCGTCGGCGATCTCCGGGTCGGTCATGATCGTCGCCGGGTTGGAGTTGACGAGGATCACGCGCAGGCCCTCGGCCCGCAGGACGCGGCACGCCTGGGTGCCCGAGTAGTCGAACTCCGCGGCCTGGCCGATGACGATCGGGCCGGAGCCGATGACCAGGACGGACTGGATATCGGTGCGCTTAGGCACGCTGGCCCTCCATCAAAGACGTGAAGCGGTCGAAGAGGTACGCGGCGTCGTGCGGACCCGCGGCCGCTTCGGGGTGGTACTGGACGCTGAAAGCGGGGCGGTCCAGGAGCTGGAGCCCTTCGACGACGTTGTCGTTGAGGCACACGTGGGAGACCTCGACGCGCCCGTAGGGGGTGTCGGAGACCTTGTCGAGGGGCGCGTCGACGGCGAAGCCGTGGTTGTGCGCGGTGACCTCGACCTTGCCGGTGGCGCGGTCCTGAACGGGCTGGTTGATGCCGCGGTGGCCGTACTTGAGCTTGTACGTGCCGAAGCCGAGCGCGCGGCCGAGGATCTGGTTGCCGAAGCAGATCCCGAAGAGCGGGGTGCCGCGCTCCAGGACCTCGCGCATGAGGGCGACGGGGTGCTCGGCGGTCTGGGGGTCGCCGGGGCCGTTGGAGAAGAACACGCCGTCGGGCGCGACCGCGTAGACGTCCTCGGCGCTCGCGGTGGCGGGCAGGACGTGCACCTCGATGCCGCGCTCGGCCATGCGGTGCGGGGTCATGCCCTTGATGCCGAGGTCGATCGCGGCGACGGTGAACCTCTTCTCGCCGACCGCGGGGACGACGTACGCCTGCTCGGTGGCGACCTCGGCGGAGAGGTCGGCGCCCTTCATCTCGGGGGCCTGCCGGACCCGCTCCAGGGCCTCGGCGTCGCTCGGAAGCGTCTCGCCGCTGAAGATGCCGACGCGCATCGCGCCGCGCTCGCGCAGGTGGCGGGTGAGGGCGCGGGTGTCGATCCCGGAGATCCCGACGACGCCCTGCCGCTCCAGCTCCTCGTCCAGGGTGCGCCGCGAGCGCCAGCTGGAGGGGCGGCGCGCGGGGTCGCGGACGACGTAGCCGGCGACCCAGACGCGGCGGGACTCGGGGTCCTCGTCGTTGACGCCGGTGTTGCCGATGTGCGGGGCCGTCATGACGACGACCTGGCGGTGGTAGGAGGGGTCGGTCAGGGTCTCCTGGTAGCCGGTCATGCCGGTGGAGAAGACGGCTTCGCCGAAGGTCTCCCCCACGGCCCCGTAGGCGCGGCCGCGAAAGACACGGCCGTCCTCCAGGACGAGTACGGCAGCGGGCGTCTGCTGGCGCCCCTGAGTGGAGGTCGTCATCGTGCGGCGCCTTCCGTCGTGGTGGTCGGGTGGTTCTGCGCGTGGGTGCCGCTCGCGGCGTTGAGGGCGGCGACCCACGCGGGGTGCTCGGCGGCCCGCTCGGAGCGGAAGCCGGAGTCGATGAGGGTGTCCCCGTGGGCCCAGGTGACGACGAGGAGGCCGTTCTCGGTGAGGACCTTCCCGGCGATGCCCTTGTCGAGGCGGGCGCCGCGCAGCGCTGCGGTGGGGACGAAGAAGCCGGGCGCTCCGGGGCGCTCCACGGTGAGGCCGGCGGGGCGCAGGCTCAGCTCGGCGCGGCTGCGGGTGCCGAGGCCGTGCGCGACGATCCGGTCGAGCCACTGCCCGGCGGTCGTGGAGCCGTGGTAGCGGCCGCTGAGCGTGAGGCTCGGCTCGGCGGGGTCCTCGGGGACCGCGGGGAGTGCGGGCAGCCCGGACTGGAGGGTGCCGCGCCACTTCCAGCCCTCGCGCATGAGCCAGTACACGAGGGTGATGAAGAGCAGCAGCCCGACGATCCAGCCGATGCGGCCGGCCCAGTCGGTCACGTCGGCGGACTTCTGCCCGTCGGCGAGCAGGGTGTCCGCCGTGGCGGTGAGGTAGGTCACGCGAGGGTCCCGTCGACGAGGGTCGCGCGGCCCCGCAGGAAGGTGTGGGTGACGCGTCCCGGCAGGTCCAGGCCCCGGTAGGGGGTGTTCCTGCTGCGGGAGGCGAACCCGGCGGGGTCCACCGTTCCACGGTAGCCGGGGTCGAGGAGAGTCAGGTTCGCGGGCTCACCGGCGGCGATCGGGCGGCCGTGTCCTTCGAGGCGGCCGATGCGGGCCGGGCGGAAGGACATGCGCTCGGCGACGCCGGCCCAGTCGAGGAGCCCGGTGTCGACCATGGCGTGCTGGACGACGGGGAGCGCGGTCTCCAGGCCGACCATGCCCATCGCGGCGGCGGCCCACTCGCAGTCCTTGTCCTCCTGCGGGTGCGGGGCGTGGTCGGTGGCGACGCAGTCGATGGTGCCGTCGGCGAGCCCGGCGCGCAGGGCCTGGACGTCGGCCTCGGTGCGCAGCGGCGGGTTGACCTTGTAGACGGGGTCGTAGCCGCGGACCAGCTCGTCGGTGAGCAGGAGGTGGTGCGGGGTGACCTCGGCGGTGACGTCCCAGCCCTTGGACTTGGCCCAGCGGACGATCTCGACCGAGCCGGCGGTGGAGACGTGGCACACGTGCAGGCGGGAGCCGACGTGGGCGGCGAGGAGGACGTCGCGGGCGATGACGGACTCCTCGGCGACGGCGGGCCAGCCGCCGAGGCCGAGTTCCGCGGAGACGGTGCCCTCGTTCATCTGGGCGCCTTCGGTCAGGCGCGGCTCCTGGGCGTGCTGCGCGACGACGCCGCCGAAGGCCTTCACGTACTCCAGGGCGCGCCGCATGATCACGGCGTCGTCCACGCACTTGCCGTCGTCGGAGAAGACCTTCACGGCGGCGGCGGAGTCGTGCATCGCGCCGAGTTCGGCGAGTTTCCTGCCCTCCAGGCCGACGGTGACGGCGCCGACGGGCTGCACGTCGCAGTAGCCGGACTCGCGGCCGAGGCGCCACACCTGCTCGACGACGCCCGCGGTGTCGGCGACGGGGAAGGTGTTCGCCATGGCGTGGACGGCGGTGTAGCCGCCCTTGGCGGCGGCGCGGGTGCCGGTGAGGACGGTCTCGGAGTCCTCGCGGCCCGGCTCGCGCAGGTGGGTGTGGAGGTCGACGAGGCCGGGGAGGAGGACGTGGCCGGCGGCCTCGACCACGGTCGCGTCGCCCGCCTCGATGCCGGGGCCGACCCGGGCGATCGTCTCGCCGTCGATCAGGACGTCGACGGGGTCGCCGCCGAGGACGCGGGCGCCGCGGATCAGGGTCGTGCGCTGGGAGGTCATGGCTTACTTCTCCTCGGTCTGGGCGGCGGCGGGGCGGCTGTGGGTGGGGGCGGGTTCCTGGCCGCCGAGCAGCAGGTAGAGCACGGCCATGCGGACGGAGACGCCGTTGGCGACCTGTTCGATCACGGTGCAGCGCGGCGAGTCGGCGACCTCGGCGGTGATCTCCATGCCGCGCACCATCGGCCCGGGGTGCATGACGACGGCGTGCTCGGGCATCCGCGCCATGCGCTGGGCGTCCAGCCCGTAGCGGCGCGCGTACTCGCGCTCGGTCGGGAAGTACGCGGCGTTCATCCGCTCGCGCTGGACGCGCAGCATCATGACGGCGTCGGCTCCGGGCAGGGCCGCGTCGAGGTCGTAGGAGATCTCGCAGGGCCAGGTCTCGGCGCCGACCGGGAGCAGGGTCGGCGGGGCGACGAGGGTGACGTGGGCGCCCAGGGTGTGGAGCAGGTCCACGTTGGAGCGCGCAACGCGGCTGTGCAGGATGTCGCCGACGAGGGTGACGCGGCGGCCCGCCAGGTCGGCGCCCATCGGCTCGGGGCCGAGGAGCCTGCGGCGGAGCGTGAAGGCGTCCAGGAGGGCCTGGGTGGGGTGCTGGTGGGTGCCGTCGCCCGCGTTGATGACGGCGGCGTCGATCCAGCCCGTCGTGGCCAGGCGCTGCGGGGCGCCCGAGGCGCCGTGCCGGACGACGACGGCGTCGACGCCCATGGCCTCCAGGGTCTGCGCGGTGTCCTTGAGCGATTCGCCCTTGGAGACGCTGGAGCCCTTGGCGGCGAAGTTGATGACGTCGGCGGAGAGGCGCTTCTCGGCGACCTCGAAGGAGGTGCGGGTGCGGGTGGAGTCCTCGAAGAAGAGGTTGACCACGGTGCGGCCGCGCAGGGTCGGCAGTTTCTTGATGGGCCGGTCGGCCACCCGCGCCATTTCCTCGGCGGTGTCGAGGATCTGGACGGCTTCGTCGCGGGAGAGGTCGGCGGCCGAGATGAGGTGTCGCATCATCCGGGGCTCCTGGGTACGGCTCGGTGAGGTCTGGGGGTACGGCGGCGGGGCGGCGCTCGGCCGCGCGCGGGCGTGCGGGCACGCCGTCTCACCCGTTCGGGCGAGCGGGGGTCTACGGGTGCGCGCTAGCGCGGGGCGGTGCCGCCGAGCAGCACGGCGTCGCGGCCGTCCTCCTCGGTGAGCTGCACCTTGACGGTCTCGCGCAGCGAGGTGGGGAGGTTCTTGCCGACGTAGTCGGCGCGGATCGGCAGCTCGCGGTGGCCCCGGTCGACGAGGACGGCGAGCTGGACGGCGCGGGGGCGGCCGATGTCGCCGAGCGCGTCGAGCGCGGCGCGGATGGTGCGGCCGGAGAAGAGCACGTCGTCGACGAGGACGACGAGGCGTCCGTCGAGTCCTTCGGCGGGGATCTCGGTGCGGCCGAGGGCGCGGGCGGGCTTGAGGCGCAGGTCGTCGCGGTACATCGTGATGTCGAGCGAGCCGGTGGGGACCGGGCGCCCGGTGATCGCGGCGAGTTTCGCGGCGAGGCGCTCCGCGAGGTGCACCCCGCGGGTGGGGATGCCGAGCAGCACCACGTCGTCGGCGCCCTTGGCGCGTTCGACGATCTCGTGGGCGATGCGGGTGAGCACCCTCGCGATGTCGGGGCCTTCGAGCACGGGCCGGGGCCCGCCGGGCTCCTCTTCGAGGGGGTGGTCCGGGGTGTGGCTGTCCATGAAGGGACCTCCTTCTCCGCCTCACGGGACGGCTCTTAAAGGACGTCTGAATTGCGCCACCCACGCTACCAGGGGCAAGAATGAGGACGGGAACCCCCCTGCCCCCGCGGCCGGTGACGCCTGTAACCACGCGGGGAACGGCGTTTGGGGGTCCCCCGGCCGAAAGCTGGGGGAGGGAGGTCCACCGGTTCCGCTTGACGCAGGCAAATCACGCTGCGTAACCTCACCGTGAGTCACCAGCCTTCTCGGCTGGGCCGCACATTGTCACAGTGTCCGGGGAGCTATATGTCCAGCGAATACGCCAAACAGCTCGGGGCCAAGCTCCGGGCCATCCGCACCCAGCAGGGCCTCTCCCTCCACGGTGTCGAGGAGAAGTCCCAGGGGCGCTGGAAGGCGGTCGTGGTCGGTTCGTACGAGCGGGGCGACCGCGCGGTCACCGTTCAGCGTCTCGCCGAGCTGGCCGACTTCTACGGGGTTCCCGTCCAGGAGCTGCTGCCGGGCACCACGCCCGGCGGTGCGGCCGAGCCGCCGCCCAAGCTCGTCCTCGACCTGGAGCGTCTGGCCACCGTCCCCGCCGAGAAGGCGGGCCCGCTCCAGCGGTACGCGGCGACCATCCAGTCCCAGCGCGGGGACTACAACGGCAAGGTCCTCTCGATCCGCCAGGACGACCTGCGCACCCTCGCCGTGATCTACGACCAGTCCCCCTCGGTCCTGACCGAGCAGCTCATCAGCTGGGGAGTGCTGGACGCGGACGCGCGCCGGGCGGTGGCGCACGAGGAGGGCTGAGACCTTCCTCGCAAGAGCGCGTGAAAGGGTGAGCCGGGTTGACCGGCTCACCCTTTCGGCGTAATCGCGGGCCGGTGTGCGGTCGCCTTCACCCGTACGGGTCGACGGCCGGGGCCCCGCACCGGCGGGCCGGGGCCCGAGGCTCCTCAGTCCTTCCCCACCCCCGGGTACAGCCGCCCGATCACCTCGGGCAGGAGCCGGGCCGCGAGGCGCGGGGGCAGGGCCTGGAGGACGGCGAGGACGGGGGCCATCCGCTCGGGGAGGGTGCCGTCGCCGATACCCGCGAGGTCGAGGGCGAGAGCGACCTCGGCGGGGCCGACACGGTCCGGGTCGAGCCCCGCCGCGGCCTCGGCGATCGCCGGGTCGAGGATGACCGGGCCGTGCGCGTGGGCGCGCACCACCGCCTCCGCGAGGTCCTTCAGGAGCTGTTCCACGGTCTCGGGCGCCGCGACAGCCGCCGTGACGGTCAGGTGCACGTTGGCGGGCGAGCCGGCCGCCGCCGGCTGCGGCTGGAGGTACCACCCGGCCGCCCGCATCTCGTCGGCGACGACGAAGGGGTCGGGGCCGCCCGGTGCGGCGGCCACGGCGAGGAGCGAGGCCCCGGGAGCGCCGAGGACCCGCAGCCCGGGGACGCGCGCGATGCCGTCCGCGAGCGCGGTACGGGCGTGGTGGACGCGGACCGCGAGGTCCGTGTACCCCTCGGTGCCGATCCGCTCGGTCACCGCCCAGGCGGCGGCGAGCGGCCCCGCGGACTTGGTGCCCTGGAGCGTCGCGTTGACGACCGGGTAGCCGGGCCAGTCGGCGTGCGCGAACCACCCGTGGCGGCGCAGCTCCGCGTCCCGGAAGAGCAGCAGCGAGGCGCCCTTCGGCGTGTAGGCGTACTTGTGCAGGTCGACCGAGAGCGAGGTCACGCCCGGCACGGAGAGGTCGAACGGCGGGAGGTCCGCGCCCTCGGGCGCGCGCCGCAGGTGGCCGAGGTACCAGCCGCCGATGCACGCGTCCACGTGGCACGGCACGCCGCGGGCGGCGGCGGCCCCGGCGATCTCGGCGACGGGGTCGATGACGCCGTGCGCGTACGAGGGCGCGGAGGCGACGACGAGCGCGGTGTCCTCGGTGAGGGCCGCGCGCACGGCGGCGGGGTCCGGGCGGAAGGTCTCCGGGTCGACGGGGACGACGACCGTCTCCAGGCCGAAGAGGTGTGCGGCCTTGTGGAAGGCGGCGTGCGCGGTGGCCGGCAGCACGAGCCGGGGGCGCGTCACCCCCCGTACCGCGCGGGCGTGTTCGCGTGCCGTGAGCACGGCGAGGAGGCAGGACTCGGTGCCGCCGCTGGTGAAGGTGCCGACCGTGCCGGGGGCGCCGCCGAGGAGTGCGGCGGCCCGGGCGACGAGGTCGTTCTCCAGGCGGACGACGCTCGGGAAGACGGTCATGTCGAGCCCGTTGACCCCGGCGAAGGCGCCGTGCGCCGCGGCGGCGAGCGCGTCGAGCGCGCTGTCGGCTGCGTCGTACACGTACGCGAGAGTGCGCCCGCCCTTGACGGGGACGTCGCCCCCGCGCAGGGCGGCCAGGCGCGCGAGGATCGCCGCCTCGGGCGCGGGCAGCGCGGCGGGGCGGGGCAGTCCGAACGGGCTCATGCGGCTCCTTCCGGTCCGGGGCGGCGCGGCGCGCGCTCCCGGACGACGATCGGGCCTCACATGGTGGCCTCGCGCCGGACGTACGAAAAGGGCCCGCCCCCGGCTCCGGAGAGACGAGGGCGGGCCCGTGACCGTACGGCGGCCGGTCAGTCGGCCGGGCCGCGCAGTTCGGGCTTGAGGTTCTTGAAGCGGCCGAGCAGACCGTTGACGAAGGCCGGGGAGTCGTCGGTGGAGAACTCCTTGGCGAGTTCCACCGCCTCGTCCATCACGACCGCGTCCGGCGTCCCGTCGACCCACACCAGTTCGTGGGCGCCGAGCCGCACGATGTTGCGGTCGACGACCGGCATCCGGTCCAGCGGCCAGTCCACCGAGTACTTCGCGATGACCTCGTCGATGCGGCGCGCGTGCTCCGCGTACCCCTCGACGAGCTCCATCGTGTACTCGCTGACCGGCGGCTGCTGGGTGTCGCTGCGGGAGTGACGCACCCAGTCCGCGAGCACCGTGAGGACGTCGGTGCCGCGCTGGTCGGCCTCGAAGAGGATCTGGAAGGCGCGCTTGCGTGCCGTATTGCGAGCAGCCACAATCAGCCGTTCACTCGGCCGAGGTAGTCGCCGGTACGGGTGTCGACCTTGATCTTCTCGCCGGTGGTGATGAAGAGCGGGACCTGGATGGTGTGCCCGGTCTCCAGCTCGGCCGGCTTGGTGCCGCCGGTGGAGCGGTCGCCCTGGACGCCCGGCTCGGTGTTGGCGATGACCAGCTCGACGGCGGCGGGCAGCTCGATGTAGAGCGGGTTGCCCTCGTACATCGCGACGACGGCCTCGAAGCCCTCCAGGAGGTAGTTGGCGGCGTCGCCGACGACCTTCGGGTCCACGTGGATCTGGTCGAACGTGTCCATGTCCATGAACACGAAGTACTCGCCGTCCTTGTACGAGAACTGCATCCCGCGCTTGTCGACGTTGGCCGTCTCGACCTTGACGCCGGCGTTGAAGGTCTTGTCGACGACCTTGCCGGAGAGCACGTTCTTCAGCTTGGTGCGCACGAAGGCGGGGCCCTTGCCGGGCTTGACGTGCTGGAACTCGACGACGGACCAGAGCTGGTCGTTGTCGAGCTTGAGCACCAGGCCGTTCTTGAGGTCGTTCGTGGAAGCCACGGTTGCGGAATCTCCTGGACGATGGGGCCTCTCCCCCAGGCCCTTGGGACCTCGGGAAGAGCGGGTGGACGACCGCGGCGCCGCCCCGGCCCGAGGGCCGTCTGCCCTAGAGCGCGAGCAGCTCCTTGGTCGTGATGGTGAGTAGCTCGGGCCCGCCGTCCGCCTCGGGGCGCACGACGAGTGTGTCATCGATCCGGACCCCGCCCCGGCCCGGGAGGTGGACCCCCGGTTCGACGGTGACCGGCACACAAGCGTCCAGTTTACCCATGGCGGACGGGGCCAGCTGCGGGTCCTCGTCGTTTTCCAGCCCCACCCCGTGTCCGCTGACCGCGGGCAGGTCCGCGCCGTGCCCCGCCGACTCCAGTGCCTGGCGCACCGCGCGGTCCACGTCGCGGCAGGCCGCGCCGGGCACCAGGGCCTCGCGACCGGCCCGCTGGGCGGCGAAGACCGCGTCGTAGAGCTCGATCTGCCACTCCTCGGGCGCCGTCCCGATGACGAACGTCCGCCCGATCTCGCTGCGGTAGCCGCGGTACGTGGCGCCCAGGCACACGGAGAGGAAGTCGCCCTCCTCGACCCGGCGGTCGGTGGGCCGGTGCCCGGCGAGCCCGGCGTGCGGCCCGGTGGCCACGGAGGTGGCGAAGGCGGCGCCGTCCGCGCCGTGGTCGACGAGGCGGCGCTCCAGCTCCAGGGCGAGGTGGCGCTCGGTGCGCCCGACGAGGATCGACTCCAGGAGTTCGCCGAGGGCCTGGTCGGCGATCTCGGCGGCGATCCTCAGCGCCCCGATCTCCTCCTCGTCCTTGACGAGCCGCAGTTGCTCGACGCCGCGCCCGAGGTCGCCCAGGCGCAGGCGCGGCGCGGTGTCGGCGAGGGTGCGGTGGCGGGCGACAGTGAGGTGGTGCTCCTCGACGGCGAGGAGTTCGGCGCCGTCGGCCGCCGCGGTCTCGGCGGCGGCGACGGCGGGGTCCGAGGCCGGGCAGGCGAGGACGTGGACGCGCAGCGACTCGTCGGCGAGGTGGCCGGGCGCGCTCGCGGTGAAGAGAACGTCGGGGCCGCCGCGCTCGGCGCCGAGCAGCAGGACGGA
>NZ_JAAGLR010001200.1 GCF_010548245.1 Streptomyces sp. SID11385 | reverse complement strand
GGCCTCCCACCGCACCACCGGCGGGTCGCGCGCGCCACGCCGGGCGGCCGTACGGGTGAGGGCGCGCGCGGACGAGCCCGGGGCGGCGGGGCGGGGCGTCTGACAGGATCGGCCCCATGCTTCAGGTCTGCCTCAACGGCGTCCGCTCCCCCGCCACCGGCCGCTGGTTCCCCGCCACGCCCGCCGCGCTCGCCGCCGAGGCCCGCGCCGCCT
>NZ_JAAGLR010001164.1 GCF_010548245.1 Streptomyces sp. SID11385 | reverse complement strand
GCCCGGGCGTGGTGGCGGGCTGCGGCGGCGGGGTGCTCATCGGGCTTCCTCGTGCTCCTGCGCGGCGCCCGGCGCGGTGTCGGCGCTCCGGGGACCGGCGGTCCAGGTGCCGGCGGTGGGGGAGCCGGCGGCAGGGGCGTCGGTGGTTCGGGGATACGGGGTGTGCGGGGCGTACCAGGCGGGCTGGTCCGCGCCCGGCGCGGCGGGCTCCGGGGGTGCCTCGGCGAAGGGGTCGGGCTCCTCGAAGCCTTCGAGGGAGTCGGCCGTCGAGCGGTAGTCCACCTCGGCCTGCGTCAGGCGCATGTACGCCTCCTCCAGCGAGGCGTGGTGGGGCGACAGCTCCCACAGCCGCACCCGCTCCTCGTGCGCGAGGTCGCTGATGGCCGGGAGCGCGAGCCCCGTGACGCGCAGCGCCCCGTCCGGCTCGGGCAGCACCTGCCCGCCCGCCTTGCGCAGCAGGCCCGCGAGCCGTTCCGCCTCGCCGTGGACGTCGTCCGGGACCCGTACCCGGGCGAAGTCCGTGGCGTTGCGCGCGATGAAGTCCCGCACGCTCATGTCGGCGAGGAGCCGGCCGCGCCCGATGACCACGAGGTGGTCCGCCGTGAGCGCCATCTCGCTCATGAGGTGCGAGGAGACGAAGACGGTACGGCCCTCGGCGGCGAGCGCGCGCATGAGGCGCCGCACCCACAGGATGCCCTCCGGGTCGAGGCCGTTGACGGGCTCGTCGAAGAGGAGGACACGGGGGTCGCCGAGGAGCGCGGCGGCGATGCCGAGGCGCTGCCCCATGCCGAGCGAGAAGCCGCCCGCCGGGTGCTTCGCGACGTCCTGGAGACCGACGACGCCGAGCACCTCGTCGACCCTGCGGGCCGGGATGCCGGAGAGCTGGGCGAGCGAGAGGAGGTGGTTGCGCGCGGTACGGCCGCGGTGCACCGCCTTCGCGTCGAGCAGCGCGCCGACCTCGCGGGGCGCGTTGGCGAGCTGCCGGAAGGGGACGCCGCCGACCGTGACGTCCCCGGCGGAGGGCTGCTCCAGGCCGAGGATGAGCCGCATCGTCGTGGACTTGCCCGAGCCGTTGGGCCCGAGGAAGCCGGTGACCACCCCCGGCCGCACGGTGAAGCTGAGGTCGTCCACGGCCTTCTTCGCGCCGTACCACTTGCTGAGGCCCCTCGCCTCGATCATCCGCGCACCCGTCCTCGCCCGTCCTTGACCCGCTTCCGCATGGGTGAGGAGGCTATCGGGCCTCCGGCGGTTCCCGCCAAGACGAGGCAAAGGAAAAGCGGCGGGCCCGTCCGCGCGCCCCCGCCGGCCGCGTCAGGCGTCCCGGTGGCGCAGCAGCGCGTACCCGACGAGCAGGGCGGCGGCGACCCAGGCGACCATGATGAGGAGCCCGCCCCAGGGACCGTACGGGGTGTCGTCGTGCAGGGGCGGGACGACCTCCATGATCTTCGTGCCCGCCTGGTCGGGGAGGTACTGGCCGACCTTCTTCGTCGCGTCCACGTTGCCGAGGATGTTCGAGATGATGAAGAAGAACGGCATGAGGATGCCGAGCGAGAGCAGCGGGCTGCGCAGCATCGCCGCGATCCCCATCGAGAACATCGCGATGAGCGTCATGTAGAGCGCCGCGCCGAAGACCGCCCGCAGCACGCCCGGATCGCCGAGCGAGGCCCCGTGGTCGCCGAGGATCAACTGCCCGACGAAGAACGAGACGAAGGCCGTGATCAGGCCGACGACGAAGGCGAGCACCGTCGCGACGGCGACCTTCGAGAAGAAGAAGACGCCCCGGCGCGGCACGGCCGCGAGCGAGGTGCGGATCATCCCCGTCGAGTACTCGTTGGAGACGACGAGCACGCCGAAGACGATCATCGCGAGCTGGCCGAGACCCATCCCCGCGAAGCTGATGAAGGTGGGGTCGAAGGTGATCCTGTCCTCGCGGCTCATCGAGTCGAAGTCGTTGCTGGTCACGACGCTGATGAGCACGCCGAGGCCGAGGGTGACGACGAAGGCGAGACCGAGGGTCCACACGGTCGAGGCGACGGAGCGGATCTTCGTCCACTCCGAGTGGAGTACTTGTGACACGGCCATCGCTCAGTTGCCCTTCCGGTCCCGGTTCTCGCCCCAGCCCTGTCCGCCCGCCGGGGGCGCGGGCGGTGGCTCGGTCCCGGGCGGGACCACGGCGGGGCCCGCTCCGGTGTGTGCGTGGTACTCGACCGTCTGGGCCGTGAGCTGCATGAACGCGTCCTCCAGGGAGGCCGACTGGGGGCTGAGCTCGTGCAGGACGAGGCCGTGCCGGTGGGCCAGCTCGCCGAGGCGCGCCGGGTCGGCGTGGTCGGCCTCCAGCGTGCCGTCCGCGCCCTCGGTCACCGGGACGCCCTCCTGCCGCAGCACGTCGAGGAGACGTTCGCGCTCGGGGGAGCGGAGCCGGACGTACGTGCGCGAGTTGTCCCGGATGAAATCGGCCATGGAGGTGTCGGCGAGGAGCTTGCCCCGGCCGATGACCACGAGGTGCTCGGCGGTGAGGGCCATCTCGCTCATGAGGTGCGAGGAGACGAAGACGGTGCGGCCCTGGTGGGCGAGCGAGCGCATCAGGTTCCTGATCCAGTGGATGCCCTCGGGGTCGAGGCCGTTCACCGGCTCGTCGAACATGAGGATGCGCGGGTCGCCCAGGAGCGCGCCCGCGATGCCGAGGCGCTGTCCCATGCCGAGCGAGAAGCCCTTCGCGCGCTTCTTCGCGACCGGCGTCAATCCCACGACGTCCAGGACCTCGTCCACGCGCCCGGCCGGGATGCCGTTCGACTGGGCCAGGCACAACAGGTGGTTGCGGGCGCTGCGGCCGCCGTGCATCGCCTTCGCGTCGAGCAGCGCGCCGACCTGCGTGAGCGGGTCGTCGAGCGCCGCGTACGGCTTGCCGTCGATGAGCACGCGGCCCCGGGTCGGCTTGTCCAGACCGAGCATCATGCGCATGGTGGTCGACTTGCCCGAGCCGTTGGGGCCGAGGAAGCCGGTCACCACGCCCGGGCGCACGGTGAAAGACAGGTCGTCCACGGCGAGTTTGTCGCCGTAGCGTTTCGTCAGCGCTGAGACCTCGATCATGTGTCCACGCTAACGAAGTCGCCGCGCGAACGCCCGGCGGCAGGCGCACGGGACGAGCTCGGCTCCGTAACGGAAACCGGGCGGAGGCATTCCGGCTCCGTGGCGGAGGACCCGGCGGAGGCATTCCGGCTCCGTGACGGAGGACCCGGCGGAGGCATCCCGGCCTCTCAGTGGGAACCCGGCGCAGACGCCCCGACGGAAACCGGGCGGAGGCATGCCGCCTCCGCCCGGTCCTCCGGTCGTTCACCCCGTACGAGGTGGTGTCGCGTCAGCGGGACTGCTGGGCCGGGACACCCCGCGTGACGGTCTCGTCCTCGGCGGGCGCGCCCGCCGCCGCGACGGCCGCACCGGTGAGCGTGGCGAGCATCTCGCGCACGTTGGTGAGCTGCGCGTTGATCGAGTCGCGGCGGTTGGTGAGGGCCGCGAGCTCGCGCTCGGACTCGCTGCGGATGCGGTCGGCCTTCGCGTTGGCGTCCGCGACGATGTCCTCGGCCTGGCGCTGGGCCGTCTCGATCGTCTGGCGCGAGCGGCGCTCGGCGTCCGTGCGGAGCTTCTCCGCCTCCAGGCGGAGCTGCTCGGCGCGGTGCTCGATCTCCGCGAGACGCTTCTCGGCCTTCGCCTGGCGCGAGGCGAGGTCGCGCTCGGACTGCTCGCGGCGCTTGGCCAGATTCGTCTCGAAGTCGGCGGCGGCCTGGGCGGCCTTGGCGCGGGTCTCCTCGAAGAGGGCGTCCGCCTCCTCACGCTTCGACTGGGCGTCCTTCTGCGCCTCGGCCCGCAGGTTGCCGGCCTCGCCCTTCGCCTTCTCGACGATCCGGACGCCCTCGTCCTCCGCCTTCGCCTTGCGCTCGGAGGCGTAGGACTCGGCGTCGTTGCGCACCTGCTGCGCCGCGGACTCGGCCAGCTCCCGGTGCTGCTCGGCGGCCCGGCGGGCCTCCTCGCGCAGGTCCTTCGCCTCTTCCTCGGCGAGCCGCAGGATCTTCTCGACCCGGGCGCCGAGGCCCGCGTACGAAGGCTCCGCGTCACTCACCTGCGCCTGGGCGTTCTGCGTTTCGAGGTGCAGCTCCTCGATCCGCTTCTCCAGGGCGGTGATGCGGTTCAGCGCGCTGTCACGGTCGGAGACGAGCTTCGAGATGCGTTCGTCCACCTGAGCGCGGTCGTACCCACGCCGCACAAGCTCGAAGCCGTAGGGGGAAGTGTCGCTCATGGGGTTCCTGTCGAAAGAGACCGGTGAGGTGATAGGGGGAATCCTAGGGGTCGGGGCGGCGTGTCATCGAGTAAATGCCCGTTTGATCTGGAGAATGCCACCCCTTTTGTGCGCACGTGGATCGTTTTCTTCCGATCCGCCGTCAACACAGCGCCCACACAGGACGACTGACTGGCCGTCGTCACCGGGAACACCGTCCCTCCGGCTCGCACACCTGCGGCACTCCCGACGCCGTGCGCCCTCCTGACACTGTGACTACCGCTCCGTCTGCTTTCCACCCGAACGAGTCGATCCGGCCACGGCCCCCGCCTTGACGCCGCTCTGCGCGTCCCGGCCGCCCGCGCCCTTCCCGGACCCCTCGCCCGGCCCGCCGGCGTTCTTGCCGCCGGGGGCCTCGAAGTTCTCCAACGCCTCCAGGACGTCCTGGACACGGCCGATCTCGGCGTTGATGTCCTGCCGGCGCCGCACCAGGATGTCCAGTTCGCGCTGCCCCTCCGCCGTGATCCGCTCCGCCTCCGCCTTCGCGTCGGCGACGAGCCGGTCGGCGAGCGTCTCCGCCTCGGTCTTCTTCTGACCGGCCTCCTTCAGGAGCGTCTCGGCCTTCTTGACCGCGGCGATCCTGACCTTCCCGGCCTCCGAGCCGGCGTCGGCGAGGAGGTCCTTCGCCTTCGCCTCGGCCTCGGCGAGCTGCTCCTCGGCCGCCTTGACGAGCGCGTCGCAGCGCTCGCCCGCCGTGCGCATCGCCTCCGCCGACTCACGGCGTGCCCGCTCGTGCAGCTCCTCGATCTCCGCCGTGATCCGCTCGCGCAGCTCCTCGGCCCGCTCCCGCACCCGCGTCGCGTCGCCGCGCGCCCCGACGAGGAGTTCGTCCGCGTCCGCGCGCGCCTTCTCGACCGCCGCGTGCCCCTCGGCACGGCCCTCGGCGACGACCCGCTCGGCCTCCGAACGCGCCGCGCCCACCATCCGGTCGGCCTGCTCCTCGGCGTCCGTCGTCGTCTTGAGCGCCGCTTCGAGCGCCTCGTTCGACAGCTTCTCGGCCTCCGCGCTCGCCTCCGAGACGAGCCGGTCGACCTGCGCGGCGGCCTCGGTGCGCCGCTTGTTCGCCTCCGCGCGCGCCTCGTCGAGCAGCCGCTGCGCCTCCGCGCGGGCCTCGCCGCGCGCCCGTTCCGCCTCCTCGGCCGTACGGGCCGTCAGC
>NZ_JAAGLR010001142.1 GCF_010548245.1 Streptomyces sp. SID11385 | reverse complement strand
GCTCCGCGCCGTGTTCGCCGAGCACCACGACCGTCACGGCGTAGTCCTCGCCCGGCGCGGCGAAGGCGAAGGCGCGGCCCGTGCGCCCGCCCTGCTCGGCGCTCCCGGTCCGCCCCGGACGCCCCCGCGTCGTACGGGTCTCCTCGGGCGCCCCGAGCCGCGCGCCCGCGTCCGAGGCCCGCAGTACATCCCGCAACCCCGACCACAGCCGTCCGGCCGCC
>NZ_JAAGLR010001106.1 GCF_010548245.1 Streptomyces sp. SID11385 | reverse complement strand
CGCGCGGGCTCGCCCGTGAGCAGCGCGGTGAGGCCGCTCGCGTACGCCGCGCCCAGCACCCCCTCGCGGTCCCGCTCCCGCCCGGCCGTCTCCGCGCCCCGCGTGCTCACCTCCTCGGCCGCCGCGTACTCGCCGTGCAGCGCGTACGCGACCCCGAGCGCCCACAGCGCGCGGGTGCGGTGCGGCCCGGTGGCGGACGGGTTCTTCAGCGCCGTCTCCAGGCGGGCCCGCATCTCGTGCAGCCGCCCGCAGCAGGCCCAGAAGAAGACGAGCCGTCCCGCGACGTCCAGCGCCTCGTCGGGGCGGTGCTCCGTCAAGTACGTGAGCGCCGCGCTCACTTCGCCGTACGCCTCGCGCGCCCAGCGGAACCAGACGATCTGCCGGGGACCGAGCCACTCCTCGTCCGCGAGGCGCACGAGGCGCGCGAAATAGGCGGCGTGCCGCGCCGCCAGCGCCTCGTGCTCGTCGGTGCCGAGCCGGTCCAGCCACTGCCCGCCGTACTCGGCGAGCGTGTCGAGCATCGACCAGCCGCGCCCGTGCCTGCGCAGCACCGAGCAGGCGAGGAGCCGGTCGAGCCCCGCCGTGACGTCCGCGCGCGTGAGCGGGCCCCCGGCGCACACCTCGCGCGCGGCCTGGAGGTCGAAGGGCCCGCGGAAGACGGTGAGACGCGCCCAGAGCAGCCGGTCCGCCGGGAGGCACAGCTCGTGGCTCCAGCCGATCGTGGTCCGCAGTGTGCGGTGCCGGTCGGGGGCGCCGCCGTGCCGCTCGGCGGCGGGAGCCGCGTGCCGCTCGGGTACGAGGGTGTCGTGCCGCTCGGGTACGAGGGTGTCGAGCCGCTCCGCCACCGGGCCGCCGTGCCGCTCGGGTACGAGGGTGTCGAGCCGCGATTTCAGGCGCCGGGCCAGCTCGTCGAGCGGCAGCCGCGCGGCCCGCGCCGCGGCCAGTTCCAGGGCGAGCGGGATGCCTTCGAGCCGCGCGCAGATCC
>NZ_JAAGLR010001075.1 GCF_010548245.1 Streptomyces sp. SID11385 | reverse complement strand
CCCGTCTCCGCGCTCGTCGCCGTGCTCGCCGCCGCCGCGTGGCTCGGCCGCGACCGGGGGCCCGCGCCCGAGGAGAGCGGGCCGAGCGAGGAGCAGGCGGCGCGGCTCGCCTCGCTGTACGAGGCGCTCGTCCCGTACTTCTCGGTGCCCGAGGCCCCCGATCCGCTCTACGCGCACGGCGGCGAGTGGCAGCGGGTGCTCGGCGACCCCGTCTTCGACGAGCACGGGCGGCTCGCGGCGCTGACCGTCACCTACCCGGCGTACTTCACGGACGGGGACCCGGAGTCGCGCGCGCGGGTCGAGCGGCTGCTGCACGCGAAGTGCGGGCGGGGCCGCGAGTACCACTTCGCGTGGGACGAGGAGGCGAACCGGCTCACCCTCACGGCGCTCTCGCCGCTGCCCACGGACATCCCCGCGCAGCCCTTCGTGACGAGCCCGGGCGAGGTGGTGCTCGGGCTCACCGACGCGCTCGCGGTGCGGCGCACGGTGCCGCTCGTGGACGCGCGAGGCACCGCGCTCGACGTGCCGCCCGTGGTGTGGCGCACCGGTACGCGCTCGCCCGAGCCTCACCTCCTCGTCGTCGGCCGCCCCGGGAGCGGGACGAGCACGCTGCTGCGGGCGGTGGCGCTCCAGGCGCTGCGCGGCGGCGACGTACTCGTCGTGGACGGCGGCGGGACCGGTGACTACACGTGCTTCGTGGGGCGCGACGGGGTGCTCGGGGTCGAGTGCGGGCTCACGGGGGCGCTGGGCTCGCTGGAGTGGGCGGCGCGCGAGACGGAGCGCCGTCTGCTCGCGGCGAACCGGGCGCGGCAGGCGGGTGAGGCGCCGCCGGAGGACGTGCGCCGGCCGCTGTGGGTGCTCG
>NZ_JAAGLR010001040.1 GCF_010548245.1 Streptomyces sp. SID11385 | reverse complement strand
CGGGGGCGGTCTCCGGCGTGACGGGGTGCGCGCGCAGGACGCGCCGGGCGGCGGCGGGTGCGCTGGTCTTGCCGAGCGTCTCGGCGAGGAGGGCGGCGGTGAGCACCGTGTCGTCGTGCTCACCGCGCCGCTCGAACTCGGCGAGCGCGAGGCGCAGTACCTCGGCGGCCCGCTCGAAGTCGCCCATTCTGCGCAGGACGTGGGCGTGCGCGAGGCGGGCGCGTGCGGCGTCCACGTCGAGCCTGGCGACGAGGTCGCGGTAGTACCGGTCGGCGGTGTCGTTCGCGTACAGGCGCGCCGCGCGCTCGGCGGCGCGGCGCAGGTACTCGGCGGCGCGCGGGTCGTCGGCGCGGGTGTAGTGCGAGGCGAGGGTGTCGACGGCGTCCGGGCGGCGGCGCGCGACCGCGCGCGCGAAGGCCGCGTGCAGTCCTCTGCGGCGCACGGCGCTCAGCCGTGCGTAACAGGTCAGGCGGACCAGCGGGTGGCGGAAGGCGATGCCGTCCTGCGGCCGTCCGGCCACCACGACCTCGCGTTCCTCCACGATTGAGGCGGCGACGGCCCGTTCCAGGGCGTCGGCCGCCGAGTGCCCTGCCAGCGGCGGGCGCAGGCCGTGCGCGGCGACGTCGAGCAGTTCGGAGAGCGCGGCCTCGCCGCCCGCGACGGAGAGGGCCTCGACCAGGCGGCGCGCGTCGGGATCGAGACGGGCCAGCCGGCCGGCGACGAGGTCGCGGACCCCGGCCGGGGCGCGTACGGTGTCGGCGCCGCCCGGGTCCTCGGCGAGTCCGCGGGCGAGTTCCGCGGCGAACAGCGGGTTGCCCAGGGACAGTTCCCAGGCGCGCCGGGCCCAGTCGCCCTCGGGCGCCTCGGCGACGGCGTCCCCGGCCACGGCATCCCCTGCCACGGCGTCCCTGGCCACGGCGTCCCTGGCCACCGCCAGGCAGTCCCGCTCGCCGAGGCGTGCCACCTCCTCGCGTACGGCCAGTCGCTGGTGGAGCAGCGCGGTCACGGCCGCGCGCCGCGGGTCGCCCTCGGGTATCTCCTCCTCCCGGCAGGTGACGAGGAAGCGCAGCGCGGTCCCCCGGTCCCTGGCGCGCCGGGCCAGGTGGCTCAGGAGCTGGAAGGAGCCGGTGTCGGCGGCGTGCAGGTCGTCGAGGACGACGAGGACGGGGCACCGGGTCGCGAGGTCGGCGAGCAGCATGGTGCTCGCCCGGAACAGACGGTCGCGCTCCTCCTCGGGGCTGCGCTCCCGCGCGTCCCCGGCCCGGCCCAGGGACGGCAGGAAGGAGGCGAGTTCGGGGTACTCGGAGCCCACCGTGGCCCGTTCCGCCGCCGCGTGTTCGGCGAGCCAGCCGTCGAGGGCTTCGGCGAAGGCCCCGTAGGGGGTGTGCCCCTCGGCGTCGTGGCCGCTCCCCCACAGCACCGCCGTGCCCGCCTCGCTCGCCCGGCGGGCCACCTCGCCCGCGAGCCGGGTCTTGCCCACGCCCGCCTCCCCGGTGAGGAGCCGGACCGGCGGGCCCTGCGGGGCGAGCAGCCGCTCCAGTTCGGCCGTGCGCCCGCGCAGCGGGAGCGCGCC
>NZ_JAAGLR010001018.1 GCF_010548245.1 Streptomyces sp. SID11385 | reverse complement strand
GGTGAGGCCCTGGACGTCGCCGACCCGGACGTGGGCGCGCTGGGCCGTGGCGCCGTGGCCGAGCTGGAGCAGGGCCGCCTCGGTGGCGCGGGAGCGCACCGCGCGGGGGCTGTCGTCGGGCGGGCCCGGCGTGAGCGCGGTGAGCGCGGTGTCGGCGTGCGCGTGCGGTTCGGCGGGGGCGGGGAGCAGGAGCCAGCCAGCGAGGTCGACGGTGTGCGCGCCGCCCGCGGCCAGGCTGCCGACGGTGCCCACGGCCTCGATGCGGCCGCGGGCGAGGCGGACGTCCACGGTGCGCCCGTCGCTCAGCCGTGCACCGCTGAGCAGC
>NZ_JAAGLR010000992.1 GCF_010548245.1 Streptomyces sp. SID11385 | reverse complement strand
ACGCCGAAAGGGAAACGGAAAGGCCGAAAGGCCGGGCCGGGAACCGGAAAGCACCGAGGAAATCGGGCCCGAGAGAGTCTGATAGAGTCGGAAACACGAAATACCGAAGGGAAAACGCCCGGAGGAAAGCCCGAGAGGGTGAGTACGAAGGAAGCGTCCGTTCCTTGAGAACTCAACAGCGTGCCAAAAGTCAACGCCAGATATGTTGATACCCCGACCGAGGATCTTCTGATCCGAGGTTGAGGTTCCTTTGAAATACACACAGCGAGGACGCTGTGAACCTGGGAGATTATTCCTCTCCCGGTTCCGCTCTCGTGGTGTCTCCCGATTACGGGAAAACATTCACGGAGAGTTTGATCCTGGCTCAGGACGAACGCTGGCGGCGTGCTTAACACATGCAAGTCGAACGATGAACCGCTTTCGGGCGGGGATTAGTGGCGAACGGGTGAGTAACACGTGGGCAATCTGCCCTGCACTCTGGGACAAGCCCTGGAAACGGGGTCTAATACCGGATACTCACTGCCTTGGGCATCCAAGGTGGTGGAAAGCTCCGGCGGTGCAGGATGAGCCCGCGGCCTATCAGCTAGTTGGTGAGGTAATGGCTCACCAAGGCGACGACGGGTAGCCGGCCTGAGAGGGCGACCGGCCACACTGGGACTGAGACACGGCCCAGACTCCTACGGGAGGCAGCAGTGGGGAATATTGCACAATGGGCGAAAGCCTGATGCAGCGACGCCGCGTGAGGGATGACGGCCTTCGGGTTGTAAACCTCTTTCAGCAGGGAAGAAGCGAGAGTGACGGTACCTGCAGAAGAAGCGCCGGCTAACTACGTGCCAGCAGCCGCGGTAATACGTAGGGCGCAAGCGTTGTCCGGAATTATTGGGCGTAAAGAGCTCGTAGGCGGCTTGTCACGTCGGTTGTGAAAGCCCGGGGCTTAACCCCGGGTCTGCAGTCGATACGGGCAGGCTAGAGTTCGGTAGGGGAGATCGGAATTCCTGGTGTAGCGGTGAAATGCGCAGATATCAGGAGGAACACCGGTGGCGAAGGCGGATCTCTGGGCCGATACTGACGCTGAGGAGCGAAAGCGTGGGGAGCGAACAGGATTAGATACCCTGGTAGTCCACGCCGTAAACGGTGGGCACTAGGTGTGGGCAACATTCCACGTTGTCCGTGCCGCAGCTAACGCATTAAGTGCCCCGCCTGGGGAGTACGGCCGCAAGGCTAAAACTCAAAGGAATTGACGGGGGCCCGCACAAGCAGCGGAGCATGTGGCTTAATTCGACGCAACGCGAAGAACCTTACCAAGGCTTGACATACACCGGAAACGGCCAGAGATGGTCGCCCCCTTGTGGTCGGTGTACAGGTGGTGCATGGCTGTCGTCAGCTCGTGTCGTGAGATGTTGGGTTAAGTCCCGCAACGAGCGCAACCCTTGTCCCGTGTTGCCAGCAAGCCCTTCGGGGTGTTGGGGACTCACGGGAGACCGCCGGGGTCAACTCGGAGGAAGGTGGGGACGACGTCAAGTCATCATGCCCCTTATGTCTTGGGCTGCACACGTGCTACAATGGCCGGTACAATGAGCTGCGATACCGTGAGGTGGAGCGAATCTCAAAAAGCCGGTCTCAGTTCGGATTGGGGTCTGCAACTCGACCCCATGAAGTCGGAGTTGCTAGTAATCGCAGATCAGCATTGCTGCGGTGAATACGTTCCCGGGCCTTGTACACACCGCCCGTCACGTCACGAAAGTCGGTAACACCCGAAGCCGGTGGCCCAACCCCTTGTGGGAGGGAGCTGTCGAAGGTGGGACCAGCGATTGGGACGAAGTCGTAACAAGGTAGCCGTACCGGAAGGTGCGGCTGGATCACCTCCTTTCTAAGGAGCATCTGACCCTCTCGGTTTCGGCCGGTGGGGTCCAGAGCCATGACGTCGGCGAATGTTCGACGGTGGTTAGCTCATGGGTGGAACGTTGACTATTCGGCACTCTCGGGATTCCGGGATCACTAGTACTGCTTCGGCGTGGAACGTGACTCTTCGGGAGCTGGGGGTGCCGGGCACGTTGTTGGGTGTCTGAGGGTACGGCCGTTTGGCTTGCCTTCTTGCCGGCCCCAGTGAACTTGAGACCTTTGGTCTTGGGGTGATGGGTGGTTGGTCGTTGTTTGAGAACTGCACAGTGGACGCGAGCATCTGTGGCCAAGTTTTTAAGGGCGCACGGTGGATGCCTTGGTACCAGGAACCGATGAAGGACGTGGGAGGCCGCGATAGGCCCCGGGGAGCTGTCAACCGAGCTTTGATCCGGGGGTGTCCGAATGGGGAAACCCGGCAGTCGTCATGGGCTGTCACCCGCTGCTGAATGTATAGGCAGTGTGGAGGGAACGCGGGGAAGTGAAACATCTCAGTACCCGCAGGAAGAGAAAACAACCGTGATTCCGGGAGTAGTGGCGAGCGAAACCGGATGAGGCCAAACCGTATGTGTGTGATACCCGGCAGGGGTTGCATGTACGGGGTTGTGGGATTGCGCTTCAGTCGTCTGCCGGCGGCTGGGTGAGTCAGAAACCATCATGATAGGCGAAGGACATGCGAAAGGTCCGGCGTAGAGGGTAAGACCCCCGTAGCTGAAATCGTGGTGGCTCACTTGCGTTATTCCCAAGTAGCACGGGGCCCGAGAAATCCTGTGTGAATCTGGCGGGACCACCCGCTAAGCCTAAATATTCCCTGGTGACCGATAGCGGATAGTACCGTGAGGGAATGGTGAAAAGTACCGCGGGAGCGGAGTGAAATAGTACCTGAAACCGTGTGCCTACAAGCCGTGGGAGCGTCGGACATCAGCTTGCTGGTGTCTCGTGACTGCGTGCCTTTTGAAGAATGAGCCTGCGAGTTTGCGGTGTGTTGCGAGGTTAACCCGTGTGGGGAAGCCGTAGCGAAAGCGAGTCCGAACAGGGCGCTGTAGTAGCACGCTCAAGACCCGAAGCGGAGTGATCTAGCCATGGGCAGGTTGAAGCGGCTGTAAGAGGTCGTGGAGGACCGAACCCACCAGGGTTGAAAACCTGGGGGATGACCTGTGGTTAGGGGTGAAAGGCCAATCAAACTCCGTGATAGCTGGTTCTCCCCGAAATGCATTTAGGTGCAGCGTCGTGTGTTTCTTGCCGGAGGTAGAGCACTGGATAGGCGATGGGCCTTACCGGGTTACTGACCTTAGCCAAACTCCGAATGCCGGTAAGTGAGAGCACGGCAGTGAGACTGTGGGGGATAAGCTCCATGGTCGAGAGGGAAACAGCCCAGAGCATCGACTAAGGCCCCTAAGCGTACGCTAAGTGGGAAAGGATGTGGAGTCGCAGAGACAACCAGGAGGTTGGCTTAGAAGCAGCCACCCTTGAAAGAGTGCGTAATAGCTCACTGGTCTAGTGATTCCGCGCCGACAATGTAGCGGGGCTCAAGCGTACCGCCGAAGTCGTGTCATTGCAGCAATAGGGCCAACGCCTGCTGTGATGGGTAGGGGAGCGTCGTGTGCCGGGTGAAGCTGCCGCGGAAGCGAGTGGTGGACGGTTCACGAGTGAGAATGCAGGCATGAGTAGCGATTCACACGTGAGAAACGTGTGCGCCGATTGACTAAGGGTTCCTGGGTCAAGCTGATCTGCCCAGGGTAAGTCGGGACCTAAGGCGAGGCCGACAGGCGTAGTCGATGGATAACCGGTTGATATTCCGGTACCCGCTGTGAAGCGTCAAACATTGAATCCAGTGATGCTAAGCCCGTGAAGCCGCCCTGATCTCTTCGGAGTTGAGGGGAGTGGTGGAGCCGGTGACCCAGGCTGGTAGTAGGTGAGTGATGGGGTGACGCAGGAAGGTAGTCCATCCCGGGCGGTGGTTGTCCCGGGGTAAGGGTGTAGGGCGTTGCGTAGGTAAATCCGCGCAGCTTGTGCCTGAGACCTGATGCCGAGCCGATTGTGGTGAAGTGGATGATCCTATGCTGTCGAGAAAAGCCTCTAGCGAGTTTCATGGCGGCCCGTACCCTAAACCGACTCAGGTGGTCTGGTAGAGAATACCGAGGCGTTCGGGTGAACTATGGTTAAGGAACTCGGCAAAATGCCCCCGTAACTTCGGGAGAAGGGGGGCCACACCTGGTGATCCGATTTACTCGGTGAGCTGGGGGTGGCCGCAGAGACCAGCGAGAAGCGACTGTTTACTAAAAACACAGGTCCGTGCGAAGCCGTAAGGCGATGTATACGGACTGACGCCTGCCCGGTGCTGGAACGTTAAGGGGACCGGTTAGCTGACTTTCGGGTTGGCGAAGCTGAGAACTTAAGCGCCAGTAAACGGCGGTGGTAACTATAACCATCCTAAGGTAGCGAAATTCCTTGTCGGGTAAGTTCCGACCTGCACGAATGGCGTAACGACTTCTCGACTGTCTCAACCATAGGCCCGGTGAAATTGCATTACGAGTAAAGATGCTCGTTTCGCGCAGCAGGACGGAAAGACCCCGGGACCTTTACTACAGTTTGATATTGGTGTTCGGTTCGGCTTGTGTAGGATAGGTGGGAGACTGTGAAGCGGCCACGCCAGTGGTTGTGGAGTCGTTGTTGAAATACCACTCTGGTCGTGCTGGATGTCTAACCCGGGTCCGTGATCCGGATCGGGGACAGTGTCTGATGGGTAGTTTAACTGGGGCGGTTGCCTCCTAAAGAGTAACGGAGGCGCCCAAAGGTTCCCTCAGCCTGGTTGGTAATCAGGTGGTGAGTGTAAGTGCACAAGGGAGCTTGACTGTGAGACCGACGGGTCGAGCAGGGACGAAAGTCGGGACTAGTGATCCGGCGGTGGCTTGTGGAAGCGCCGTCGCTCAACGGATAAAAGGTACCCCGGGGATAACAGGCTGATCTTCCCCAAGAGTCCATATCGACGGGATGGTTTGGCACCTCGATGTCGGCTCGTCGCATCCTGGGGCTGGAGTCGGTCCCAAGGGTTGGGCTGTTCGCCCATTAAAGCGGTACGCGAGCTGGGTTTAGAACGTCGTGAGACAGTTCGGTCCCTATCCGCTGTGCGCGTAGGAATATTGAGAAGGGCTGTCCCTAGTACGAGAGGACCGGGACGGACGAACCTCTGGTGTGCCAGTTGTTCTGCCAAGGGCATGGCTGGTTGGCTACGTTCGGGAGGGATAACCGCTGAAAGCATCTAAGCGGGAAGCCTGCTTCGAGATGAGTGTTCCCACCTCCTTTGAGAGGGTAAGGCTCCCAGTAGACGACTGGGTTGATAGGCCGGATATGGAAGCCCTGTGAGGGGTGGAGTTGACCGGTACTAATAGGCCGAGGGCTTGTCCTCAGTTGCTCGCGTCCACTGTGTTGGTTCTGAAACCACGAACAATCACACACTGCCCCCGCTTTCGCGGTGTGGCGGGGTGGTTGCTGGTTTTATAGTGTTTCGGTGGTCATAGCGCGTGGGAAACGCCCGGTTACATTCCGAACCCGGAAGCTAAGCTGCGTAGCGCCGATGGTACTGCAAGGGGGACCTTGTGGGAGAGTAGGACGCCGCCGAACAATATTTGTGGGGAAGCCCCGCACCATTTACTTGGTGCGGGGCTTTTCCGCGTTCACGGGCCGGAATTCGGCGCCGGGCTATTGTCGAAGCCATGCGCTACGACCTGGTCATCTTCGACAACGACGGCGTCCTCGTGGACAGCGAGCCGCTGTCCAACACGGTGCTCGCCGCGTACCTCACGGAACTCGGCCACCCCACCACGTACGAGGACTCCCTGAGGGACTACATGGGCGGCGCCCTGCACCGGGTGCACGACACGATCCTCGAACGGACCGGTCAGCGGCTGCCCGCGACCTTCGACACCGACTTCCACGCGCGGGTCTTCGCCGCCTTCGCGCGCGAGCTGAAGCCCGTCGCCGGCGTCGGCGAGGTCCTCGCGTGGCTGAAGGAGAGCGGGACCCCGTACTGCGTCGCCTCGTCCGGCAGCCACGAGCGCATCCGCTTCGGGCACGGCGTCACCGGGCTCGACCGCTGGTTCCCCGAGGACCGCGTCTTCAGCGCCGAGGACGTCGGCCGCGGCAAGCCGGCCCCCGACCTCTTCCTCCACGCGGCCGAGGCGATGGGCGTCGCCCCCGGGCGCTGCGCGGTCGTCGAGGACAGCCCGCTCGGCGTCGAGGCCGCGCGCGCCGCCGGGATGGATGTGTACGGATTTACCGCCATGACCCCGGCGGCCGGACTCGGCCCCGTCACCGCCACCTTCGGGAGCATGGACCAACTCCCCGATTTGCTCCGCTGATTGGCCTACCGGCCGGTAGCGCGGGCGCCTACGCTCCCGCCATGACCGCTCCCGCCCCCATCGACGCCCGCCTGCGGCACGGCAGAATCGCGCTCGCCCTGAGCTTCTTCGTGCAGGGCGCCGCCTTCGCGCTGCTCGTCACCCGTATACCCGCCGTCCAGGACAGGTACGGGATATCCGACGGGCTCCTGCCCGTCTTCCTCGCCGCGGTCCCCGTCCTCGCCGGTGCCGGGAGCGTCGTCACCGAACAGCTCGTCAAGCGGGTGCGGCCCAGCCAGGTGCTGCGCTGGTCGCAGCCCCTCGCGCTGCTCGCCCTCCTCGGCGTCGGCTACGGCGACGGCATGGTGGTCCTGGCCCTCGTCCTCGCCGTCTTCGGGCTCGGCGTCGGCGCGCTCGACGCCTCGATGAACATGCTCGGTGTCAGCCTCCAGCGCGCCTACGGCCGCAGCATCATGCTCGGCTTCCACGCCGTCTACAGCCTCGGCGGCATCCTCGGCGCCTCGCTCGCCTGGGCCGGCGCGCACTGGCACCTCTCGCTCGGCGTCTCCTACCTCCCGCTCGTCGCCGTCACCGTCCCCGCCGCACTCATCGGCAGCCGCTGGTACGCGGACGCGCGCAAGGGGGCTCCCGCGCCGCAGGGCCAGGAGCGGGCGCAGGGGTCCGGCGTCGTCTTCCGGATGCTCCTCCCGCTCTGCCTCGTCATGACCTTCGCGTACATCGGCGACTCGACCGTCTCCAACTGGAGCGCGAAGTACCTCCAGGACGTCCTCGGCAGCTCGGAACAGCTCTCGACCGTCCCGTACAACGTGTACATGGTCACGACGCTCATCGGGCGCGGGCTCGGGGACTTCGGGGTACGGCGCTTCGGCCCCGTCGTGGTCGTACGGGCCGGTGCCGTGCTCGCCGCGGTCGGCTTCGGGGTCGTGGCGCTCGCGCCCGGCGCCTGGGTCGGGATGCTGGGCTTCACGCTCCTCGGGCTCGGGCTGTGCGTCCTCGTACCGCAGACCTTCGCCGCCGCCGGGCGGATGTTCCCGCACGCCTCGGACGCGGCCGTCGCGCGGCTCAACATCTTCAACTACGTCGGTTTCCTCGTCGGCTCCCCGCTCGTCGGGGCGCTCGGCGACGCCTGGAACTACCGGGGCGCGATGATCGTGCCGCTCGTCCTCGTCCTCGTCACCCTGGGGTACGCGCGTTCCTTCGCGTCCGCGCCCGCCCGGTACGGTGACGGGCATGAGCGGCCTCGCGCACTTGATGTGGGATGACGGCGTCACCGCGTACGACTTCGGCGACGGTCACCCGATGGACCCCGTACGGCTCGACCTGACCCGCAAGCTCGTCGCGGGCCTCGGCGTCGACGCCGGGCTCAAGGTCGTCGCGGCCCCGCCCGCGGGGGAGTCGACGCTGCGGCTCGTCCATCGCGAGGACTACATCGCGGCGGTGAAGGCCGCCTCCGCCGACCCGGAGCACGCCGACCAGCGGTACGGGCTCGGCACCATCGACGACTGGGCGTTCACCGGCATGCACGAGGTGTCCGCGCTCATCGCCGGGCAGTCCGTCGCCGCCGCCGAGGCGCTGTGGCGCGGGGACACCGCGCACGCCGTGAACTTCACCGGCGGCCTCCACCACGCGATGCCCGCCGCCGCCTCCGGGTTCTGCGTCTACAACGACGCGGCCCTCGCGATCGCGCGGCTCCTCGAACTGGGCGCCGAGCGGGTCGCGTACGTGGACACGGACGTGCACCACGGGGACGGCGTCGAGGCCGCGTTCTGGTCCGATCCGCGCGTCCTGACCATCTCGGTGCACGAGCACCCGCGCACCCTCTTCCCCAACTCCGGCTGGCCGCAGGAGACGGGCGCCGAGGACGCGGAGGGCTCGGCGGCGAACCTCCCGCTGCCCGCGGGGACCGGGGACGCGGGATGGCTGCGCGCCTTCCACGCCGTCGTGCCCGAACTCCTCGCCGGCTTCGACCCGCAGTTCCTCGTCACCCAGCACGGCACCGACACCCACTTCGAGGACCCGCTCGCGCACCTCGCCGTCTCGCTCGACGCGCAGCGCGCCGTGCAGTCCGCGTGCCACGACCTCGCCCACACGTACGCGGGGGGACGCTGGCTCGCGCTCGGCGGCGGGGGCTACGCGGTCACCGACGTCGTCCCGCGCGCGTGGACCCACCTCACCGCGATCGCCGCGCACCGGCCCGTCGAACCGCTCGCCGCCGTACCGGAGGAGTGGCGGCAGCAGGTGTACGCCGAGACGCGGCAGCAGGCGCCGTACCGGATGACGGACGGCCGCTGGCCCGTGCGGTGGCAGCCGTGGGAGGAGGGCTACGACCCGGCGGACCGCATCGACCAGGCGATCATCGCGACCCGGAAGTCCGTCTTTCCGTTGCGCGGGCTCCTCCCGTAGCCCTCCGCAGGGCACCCCGGCGCACATCCTCTACGCCCAACGCCCCACCCGCCCTGGCCATCTCGTCCCCCTTCCCTCCGCCCGACTCCGCACCGATGTGTCGACAAAACGACCCGCTTCCCCCTACGCAAGCGCCCCGCCGCCTACGTTTCCGCGCTTCTCCCGGCCCCCTCGGCGCCCTCCGCTCGCGCCGGGTGTGAGCCGGGCGCGAGCCCCTCGCCGCTGCCTCCTGGGACGGACCGGCTCACGGGGGGCGGACGAGGCGGGAGCCGTGGTGGGGCGCCGGGGGAGGGGCGGGGTCGCGGTGCAGGTCAGCTCGGTCGTGGGGGCGGCGGGGCAAGGGGGCGCGCGTGGCCCGGTCCTGGCGGCGGTGCGAGGGAGGGGCGGGTGGCTTTTCGCGTTCCGCTTGGTGGTGCCGTGCGGACCGGGTACTACCGGCCGATTACTCGTTATGTACTCAATCCGGCGTGTCTGTCACGGTAAACAGAGGATGCCTGCTCCTCTTCCCCACTCGCATCACCCGCCCCTAATCTGGGGAGTGAGCGCTCAGCGACGAGGAGTCACCGGAGGGGAAGCCGGTGCGCGTCCGAGCGGAAGGTACAGGTGTAGTGATGGCCACTGCTGACGAGCGTCCTCTCCACGAGGTCCAGTTCCTGACCGTCGCCGAGGTCGCCTCGGTGATGCGAGTGTCGAAGATGACCGTGTACCGCCTGGTGCACAGCGGTCATCTGCCCGCCATCCGGGTCGGAAGGTCCTTCCGGGTCCCCGAGCAGGCGGTGCACGAGTACCTCCGCGAGTCCTACGTGGGGGTGGAGACCGCCTGAACCCACTGCCCGCCCGCCCGGGAACCGGCCCTCGGCCGGGGCCCGGGCAGGGGGGATGCCCTCGATTTAGGGCTCGGAGCGGGTGGCGGGTAGGCTGGGCCGACGTAGGTCGTGTGGGCCCATGCAGCCCCGCACCAAGTGCCCCCGCCAGTTGCGGGGGTGTTCCGAGTAGTGAGCGAGGGTTGTTGTGGGCTCTGTCATCAAGAAGCGGCGCAAGCGGATGGCCAAGAAGAAGCACCGCAAGCTGCTGAAGCGTACGCGCGTCCAGCGTCGTAACAAGAAGTGAGCCCTTCCCCGCGCGAGCGGGGCGCTCCACCGCGGCCCTTCCCCGGTTCACCCCGGGGGAGGGCCGCGGTCCTGTGTCCGGGCGGACGCGCGGTCGTACGCGGCTGACCCCCGTAGGCGGCAGGGACCCCCGCCCGTACGCGACCGAGCCCCGTACGCGGCCGACCCCGTACGCGACCGAGCCCCGTACGCGGCCGACCCCGTACGTGGCCGGGACCGCTCCCCGCCCCGCGGCTCCCGCCCGCTACCGTGGCCCCATCGGCGTACGCCACGGAAGGGCGGCGGATCGCGTGGGCAGTGTCGTGCTGGTGACGGGGGCCGGGCGCCGGCTCGGGGCGCGGTTCGTACGGGCCGTGCAGGAGGACCCCGCGGTGGAGCGGGTGATCGCGGTGGACGCCACCGCGCCCGGGCAGCCGCTCGGGCGGGCGGAGTTCGTCCGCGCCGATCTGCGGCAGCCCGCCCTCGCGCGTGTGCTCGCCGAGCACGCCGTCGACACCGTCGTGCACCTCGACGTGACCGGCACGGCGCCCGGAGTGCCTCGCGCCGGCGTCAAGGAGACCAACGTCATCGGGAGCCTCCAGCTCCTCGCCGCCTGCCAGAAGTCCCCGTGGGTGCGCCGTCTCGTCGTGAAGTCCTCGACCGCCGTGTACGGTTCGGCCGCCCGCGACCCCGCCGTCGTCGACGAGAGCGGCCCGCACCACACCCCGCCGCACGGCGGCTTCGCGAAGGACGTCGGCGAAGTCGAGCACTACGTACGGGGCTTCGCGCGCCGCCGCCCCGACGTCGCGGTCGGCGTGCTCCGCTTCGCGGGCATCCTCGGCCCCGGCGCCGAGTCCCCCTTCGCCGCCTACTTCGCGCTGCCCGTGCTGCCGACGGTCCTCGGGCACGATCCCCGACTCCAGTTCGTGCACGAGGACGACGCGCTCGCCGTCCTGCGGCTGCTCGCCTGCCTGCCGGAGAGCGCCTCGGCGCGCGGCAACGGCACGTACAACGTCGCGGGCGAAGGGGTGCTGCTGCTCTCGCAGTGCGCGCGGCGGCTCGGGCGGCCCACGGTGGCGCTGCTGCCGCCCGTCGCGCGCTGGGCGGGTGCCGCGCTGCGCGG
>NZ_JAAGLR010000962.1 GCF_010548245.1 Streptomyces sp. SID11385 | reverse complement strand
TCCGCGCGGGCGCGCGGCACCTTCGCCGACTCGGCGGCGGGTGCCGCAGCGGGGTCCGCGGTGGTGGTGGCCGGAGCGGGGGCGCCGCCGCCGAGGGCCTGCTGCACCCCCGCCAGCATCCCCTGTTCGCGGGCGAGGATGTCGAGCCGCTCGCGCAGCGCGTCGATCTCCTCGGCGATCCTCGACTGCTCCTCGGTGTTGGCGTGCAGGTCGGCGGCGACCTTCGCCTCGTACTGCGCCTTGAGGTTCTGCACCTCGGTGGGGTCCTGGGTCACGGACGACTCACTTCCTGGGCGTGGTGGTGGTCCCCGGCCGGGGCCGGAGTGGTGTCTGCCGCGTCCGGTGGCCCTCCCGTCGGATGCCGCCCGCACCGGGACGCCTGTCAGGGCATCCGCCAGCGGTGCCGGGCCAGTTCGGGAACGGGGAGGGGACGTGGTGGGCCCGAGGGTACCGCCGTCGGGGCCCGTACGGGGCCGGGCCGCGGGAAGTGCACTCTCCCGTGGCAGGACGTACGAGAGAGACGTCGCGCGCACGCCCCGGAACGCGCGGCGGCGCCGGAGGGGGCCCGGCGCCGCGACGTGGTGGTGCGGGCGGCTCAGCGCGGGGTCCAGCTGTACTGGTCCCCGCCGACCCACAGCACCTTGTCGGGATCGTCGAGGTCCTCCGCGGTGAGGCCGAGAGCGAGGGCGACCGCCACCACCTCCTTCACGTTGGTGGCCTCGCCGACCACCTGCCCGTCCGCCTCGACGACGCGGAACGGCGGATGGGACGGCTGCGGAGCGAGGACCACGAGACGGGGCATCATCGAGCGGGGGCTGTCTCTCTCTGTCATGCCTCACGCGTTCCACCGGCCCGCGCCCGCCACACACCACCCGTGCGGCTACGCCCCTCCGGGGCGGCAGCCGGAGCAGAACGGGTCGTCAACTGTCCCCCGAACGGCTTATTTTGGCTTCGCGGCCGATTATCCGTACGATCCCACGATGATCTTGACGAAATACCGGGTGGCAGCCGCCGGAGGGGCGCTCGCCGTCGCGCTGGCCCTGCTGCCGGGGGCAACCGCCCAGGCCGCGGACGAGCCCGACGCGGACAAGGCGCCGCCCCAGGTGGAACTGGTCCTCGACGTCAGCGGCTCCATGCGGGCCAAGGACATCGACGGCGCTTCGCGCATGTCGGCGGCGAAGCAGTCCTTCAACGAGGTGCTCGACGCGGTCCCCGAGGACGTCGAACTCGGCATCCGCACCCTCGGCGCCGACTACCCGGGCGAGGACCGCGGGACGGGCTGCAAGGACACCCGTCAGCTCTACCCGGTCGGCCACCCGGACCGTACCGAGGCGAAGGCCGCCGTGGCGACGCTCTCCCCCACGGGGTGGACGCCCATCGGCCCGGCGCTGCTCGGCGCCGCCGACGACCTGAAGAACGGCGAGGCGAGCAAGCGCATCGTCCTGATCACGGACGGCGAGGACACCTGTCAGCGGGACCCCTGCGAGGTGGCCCGCGAGATCGCCGCGAAGGGCGTGCACCTCGTCGTCGACACGCTGGGCCTCGTGCCCGACGCGAAGACGCGCAATCAGCTCAGCTGCATCGCCGAGGCGACCGGCGGCACGTACACGACTGTCCGGCACACGAAGGAACTCTCCGGCCGCGTCAAGCAGTTGGTGCACCGGGCGGCCGACCCGGTGGTGACCCCCTCGGCGGTCTCGGGGACGGCGCAGTGCGCGCAGGCGCCCGAGCTGAAGACGGGGCTGTACAGCGACCGCGCGAAGGTCGGCGAGCACCGCTGGTACCGCGTCGAGCTGCCGCCCGGCAAGGAGTTGCGCGCGGCGGTGACCGTCTCGGCGGACCGCGCGGTGGCACCGGACAGCGGAGTGCTGCTGCGCGCGGTGACGCTGCACGGGCGCGAGATCGTACGGGGCGAGGCGACCGGGACCGGACGTACCGACGCCCTCTCGACGGGCTTGCGCTACCCGAAGCCGGAGAGCGACGACGACAGTGACGAGCCGCGGCCCGAGACGGTGTGCCTCCAGGTGGCGCACTCCTTCACCGACCAGGGCGCGAGCACCGCGAAGGCCCCCGGGCTGCCGCTGGAACTGACCGTCGATGTGGTGGGCGGTCCCTCGAACGGCTCGGACGTGGCCTCCTTCGGGCTCGGGCACGGCTGGTGGCTGCTCGGTCTGCTCGCGGTGGTGGGTCTGCTGACCGGACTGGTGTGGGGCTTCGTCTCGCGCTGGCGCGTGACGGTGTGGAGGAGCAACTGATGAGGATGCGGATCAAGCCCGGTGCCTTCGCGCGCCGCGCGGGGGCCGCGCTCGCCGCGCTGTGCCTCGCGCTCGGCCCGGCGGCCGCGGCACGGGCCGACGACGGGGACGACAAGGGGGCCGCGCCGACGGAGGCGGGCACCTCGTTCCGTACCGCGACCGCGCTCGACGTGGGAACACGCGGGACGGCGCACGCCTCGACGGGCGACTACCTGTACTGGGTGTACCCCGGCGACGCCGGGCGCTCGGCGACGGTGCGCGCGGAGGTGGAGCTCCCCGCGGCGAGTGCCCGGCACGGGGCGCAGACGTGGCAGGTCGACGTGTACGACGGGCTGCGGCGCCGGCAGGCGTGCCGCTACGGCGCCCAGACCCGTACGGTCGCGGCCGAGACCACCACGGTGCGGCTGTCGTGCACGCTGCGCACGGTCCGTGCCTGGGCCGAGCCGTGGGCGAACGACCCGCTGCCCGGCGCCTACTACGTCCGCCTGACGGTGCTCGACGCGCCCGCGCAGGACATGGGCCTGCCGGCCGACGCGGCCGTGGAGGTGTCCACGGTCGACAAGGGCGGGGCCGAGGCCGTGGGCGGCAAGCTCTCCAAGCCGCTCCTGCCGGCCGCGGCGCCGCAGGCGCCCGAACCGGAGGACGGCTGGTCCTCGGGCCGCTGGAACGACCGCTGGTGGTGGACCGGCGGCGGCGCGGTGCTCGGCGCGCTGTGCGGGATCGGCGGGTACGTGCTGACGCGCGGCCGGGGCCGGCCGCGCGGACTGCCCCCGCAGGTCTGAGCGAGGGCGCGCCCCAGTACGGCGCGCGGGAGGGGCCCGGCACCTGTCACAGGTGCCGGGCCCCTCCCGTGTTCGGCCGCCTCCCCGGCGGACGAACCCCCGCCGGGTGCCGGTGCTCAGTCCCCGGCGAAGACGGCGAGGACCCCGCACAGCAGGCTCGTGACGGCGACCGCCGTGCCGAGCACGGCGGTGGCCACGCAGCGGCGGCGCAGTCGCTCGTAGCGGGCCGTGTACTCGGCGCGCAGGCTCACCGAGCGGGCGGCGACGCGGCGCAGCATCTCCTTGGAGTCGTCGAGCCGGTCGGCGGTGTAGGCGCGCTCGATGTCCTCGCGCTGCGCGGTGGTGAGCCAGGGCAGGTGCTCGCTGAAGCACCGCGCCCGCCGCCTCGCCTCGGCCACCTCTGCGTTCCACAGCAAGTACCCCTCCAGCTGGACGAGTCCACGCGCGCTGTCGGGGGTGGGCTGCTCCACTACGGCTCCTTGCTGTCTGCGTCAGGGCTCTGTGCGTCAGTGGCTGGGTGGTTCAGGGGCTGTGCGTTTCAGGGGCTGTGCGTGTCAGAGGTCTTGGGCGTCACGGCCGGTGGGGCCGCCGTGGGGCGGCCCCACCGGTTCACTCGCCCCGGTGGTCGCGCTCGCCGGGGGCGATGGTCACGGACTCGTGCGGGGCGTTGACGGTCTGGTCCATCGCGTTGATCGCCGGGTGGTGCAGTTCGAAGGCCGGGGATTCGCTGCGGATGCGGGGCAGGGCGTCGAAGTTGTGCCGCGGGGGCGGGCAGGAGGTGGCCCACTCCAGGGAGCGGCCGAAGCCCCAGGGGTCGTCGACGCCGACCTTCTTGCCGTACTTGGCGGTCTTCCAGACGTTGTAGAAGAACGGCAGGAGCGAGAGGCCGAGGAGGAAGGAGCTGATGGTGGACGTGGTGTTGAGCCACGTGAAGCCGTCGGCCGCCAGGTAGTCGGCGTAGCGGCGGGGCATGCCCTCCGCGCCCAGCCAGTGCTGGACGAGGAAGGTGCCGTGGAAGCCGACGAAGAGGGTCCAGAAGGTGATCTTCCCGAGCCGTTCGTCGAGCATCTTGCCGGTGAACTTCGGCCACCAGAAGTGGAATCCGGCGAACATCGCGAAGACGACGGTGCCGAAGACGACGTAGTGGAAGTGCGCGACGACGAAGTACGAGTCCGAGACGTGGAAGTCGAGCGGGGGTGCCGCGAGGATGACGCCGGTCAGTCCGCCGAAGAGGAAGGTCACCAGGAAGCCGACGGACCACAGCATCGGTGTCTCGAAGGACAGGGACCCCTTCCACATGGTCCCGATCCAGTTGAAGAACTTCACGCCCGTCGGCACGGCGATGAGGAAGGTCGTGAACGAGAAGAAGGGCAGCAGCACGCCGCCCGTCACGTACATGTGGTGCGCCCAGACCGTGATGGAGAGCCCGGCGATGGCGATGGTGGCGCCGATGAGGCCCACGTAGCCGAAGACGGGCTTGCGCGAGAAGACGGGGAAGACCTCGGTGACGATGCCGAAGAACGGCAGCGCGATGATGTAGACCTCCGGGTGGCCGAAGAACCAGAAGAGATGCTGCCAGAGCAGCGGTCCGCCGTTGGCCGGGTCGAAGACGTGCGCGCCGAACTTGCGGTCCGCCTCCAGCGCGAGGAGCGCGGCGGCGAGGCAGGGGAAGGCGAAGATCACGAGCACCGAGGTGAGGAGTACGTTCCACACGAAGATCGGCATGCGGAAGGCGGTCATGCCGGGGGCGCGCATGCAGATGATCGTGGTGATGAAGTTGACGGCGCCGAGGATCGTGCCGAAGCCCTGGAAGGCGAGGCCCATGATCCACAGGTCGGGCCCGAGGCCCGTCGAGTGGACCGCGTCGGTGAGCGGCGAATAGGCGAACCACCCGAAGTCGGCGGCGCCCTGCGGGGTGAGGAAGCCGCTGACGACGATGAGGGAGCCGAAGAGGAACAACCAGTACGAGAACATGTTCAGCCGCGGGAACGCGACGTCCGGCGAGCCGATCTGGAGCGGCATGATCCAGTTGGCGAAGCCGATGAAGAGCGGGGTCGCGAACATCAGCAGCATGATCGTGCCGTGCATCGTGAACGCCTGGTTGAACTGCTCGGGCGAGATGATCTCAAGTCCCGGCCGGGCGAGTTCGGCGCGCATGACGAGGGCGAGGATGCCGCCGAGGCAGAAGAAGGTGAACGACGTGACCAGGTAGGAGGTGCCGATCACCTTGTGGTCGGTGCTGGTGATCCAGCGGATCACCCAGCCCCCTGGATACCTCTGCCGTACGGGTTCGGGGGGCGTCGGGGGACGGGAGTCCACCAGGGTGTCTGCCGAGCTCACTCGGTCTCCATTCGTCATTCGTCAAGCGGCGGGCGGGAGATCCCGCCTGCGCCCGTATGGCGACGGAAGAGTACGAACGACACGCGGCGTGCGAAGGCCGGGACGGGCGGCAACCGCCCGATCGGCCCAGTGGGGTGCACTCCGTTGGCGGAGCGCGAGGTGGGCGGAGCGCGGGCTCAGACGGTGACCGGCCGGCCCGCGAGGTGGAAGTCGTGGCGGGCGGGGTGCCCGTCCCGGATCGCGACCCGGGCGACGGCGGAGAGCCGGGAGGGGGCCGAGGCGATGACGACGACGGTCTGCTCGGCGAGCCCGGCGGCGGCGTAGGCGCCGTCGTCGTCGGTGGTGGCGCGCAGGAGTTCCCTGCCGTGGGTGCCCGTGACGGTGATGACGACGTCGCGCAGCGGGGCGCCGTCGGTGTCGGTGACGCGGCCGGTGAGCTGGGCCGGCGGGAGCAGGCTCGCGACCCGGTGCGGGGGCAGCGCCTCGGGCTGCCCGGTCTCCAGGACCGGGTCCTCGACGGGCGGTTCGGGCACGGCGGACGCGGCGGTCTCCCGGGCGGCGGCCCGGCGGGCGCGGAGTGCGCCGAGGCCGTGCAGGACGAAGCCGGCCGCGACCCAGGCGAGCAGGACGAGGACGTGCGGCACGACGTCCCTGCCGCCGAAGTAGAAGAGCCCGCGCAGGGCTTCGATGAGGTTGCCCATCGGCATGACCGGGTGGAGGGCGCGGAAGAAGCCCGGGACCATCTGCACCGGGATGGCGCCGCCGCTGGAGGGCATGCTGAGCAGCACGAACAGGCCCATGGCGACGCCGGGCAGGTACTGCTTGACGAAGGGCACGAGGCCGAGCGCGGTCTGCGAGACGGCCTGGGTCATGAGGAAGAGGAAGAGGATCGCGAGGGGGTCGTTCGGGATGACGTTCATCCAGCGGGCGACGCCGTAGGCGACGAGGGCGAGGACGGCTCCGGCGACGGCGAGGACGAGGATCTTCTCCCGCCGCCCGAAGTTCGTGGCCCGCAGCATCATCATCACCATGACGTAGGCGGGGATGGTGCAGGCGAGGACGACGTAGAAGAGGCCGGTGCCCATGCCGTCACCGGCGGCGATGGGGGCCACTTCGGTGACCTTGAGGGCGAGCTGACCGCCCGCGTGCGGGCTGTCCGCCCCGTTCGCGCTCTGCTGGGCGACGGCGGTGAACGTCTTCTGGAGGACGGATTCGAGTGAGTAGCCGTCGGCCTTGGCGGTGAAGAGTTCGGGGGCGCCGGGGCCGGCTGCGTATCCGGCGACGGCGTCGCGGTCGGTGACGGCGGCGCGGGCCGCGTGGGCGTCGTGCACCGGGACGAGGTCGAAACCGCCGGGGACGCTGTGGTCCAGCGCGCTCTGGAGGGGCGCGGCGGTGGCCGCGGGGACGGCGACCTTGACGTGGTGCGGGACCGGGTTGTGGAAGGGCAGGAGGTAGCAGACGAGGAACCCCGTGAACATGAACGCGGGGAACCACAGGGTCCGGACCAGGGTCAGGGCCTTCTCGCGCGCGGAGCCCTCGCCGCTCGCGGCCGGCTCCGAAGCCGTGCCGGGTTCCGATCGCGCCATGGGTGCCTTCGTCTCCTCGTGGATATATGTGCCTAAACCAATATTTAGCGACGCTAACATTAACGTGCAGTCGTGCAAAAATTCATTCGTGCAAGTTCTGGCACAGAGATGGCAAAATCGAGGGCGATGCCGTCCGGACGCCTCCGTACGGCGGAGGACGGACGCGGTGAGGACGACGATGCCCGAGCACAGCGCGCACACGGACGAAGCGGCCGAGGAGGACGGGGCCGGTGGGCTGCGGGCCCGCAAGAAGCTGCGGACGCGGCGGGAGCTGCGCCGGGCGGCGACGCGGCTGTACGCGGAACGGGGAGCCGCGCACGTGACCGTGCAGGACATCTGCGCGGAGGTCGGCATCTCGCCGCGTACGTTCTTCAACTACTTCGAGAGCAAGGACGACGCGGTCTTCGGGCTCGACCACCGGCTGCGGGAGCGCGTCGTGGCGGGACTCCTCGCCCGCCCGGCGGCCGAGGCCCCGCTGCCCGCACTGCGCGCGGCGATCCTCGCGGCCGTACCGGCCGTGGTGGCCTCCGACACGGAGTTCGCCCGCAGGCGGGCGCTGCTCCACGCGGAGCCCGAGCTCCTGGACCGGCCGCTGCGCAACAACCGCCGGATGGAGGAAGCGGTGACGGTCGCGCTCGCGCGCCGTACCGGGGCCGCCCCCGGCGACCTCTACCCGCACCTCGTGGCGGCGACGGGGCTCGCCGCGATGCGCGCCGCGCTGCGCGGCTGGGAGCCGCGGACCGGC
>NZ_JAAGLR010000931.1 GCF_010548245.1 Streptomyces sp. SID11385 | reverse complement strand
AACGCCCGGGTTGCGGCGTACGGCGATGTCCCGCATGTCCGCGGAGATCTCCACGCCCTCGACGGTGTCGAAAGCCCGGGTGAGGTGTTCCAGGTGGAGGCCGGTGCCGCAGGCCACGTCGAGGAGGCTGTGGGCGCCGGGCGCGCGGGAGGTGATCAGGGCGGCCAGGTCGGCCGCCTCGCTCGCGTAGTCCTTGCCCTTGCCCTGGTGGACCAGGTCGTAGAGGCGGGCTATGCCGTCCGCGTAGCCGCTGTCCGCGGGGGCTTCGGTGGTGGTGGTCACGTCGT
>NZ_JAAGLR010000896.1 GCF_010548245.1 Streptomyces sp. SID11385 | reverse complement strand
GGGCCGTCGGCGCGGGCAAGGTGCGCGAGACGGCGTGCGGGGCACGCGGCGCGGAACGGCCCGCGTACCGGGTGGTCGCGACGGTGCGGGAGCGGACGGAGTGCCCGGAGCGGACGGAGCTGTACGTGACGGTGGGCGGGGCGCGGCCGGTGGGGTGCGCGGTGCCGGTACGGGGGCAGGACGCGCCGCGCCTCGCCCCCGTACCCGTCGCCTAGTGGACCGGTTTACGGTCGCAGCCTCGGCTCCTCCGCCGGGGCCTTGTCGAGCCGCGCGAGCGGCGCCGCCGCCTGCGTGCCCGCGTCCAGGCCCGCCCAGTCGAGCACGCGCGCCGTGGCGAGTGCGCGGGCGCCGGGGACGAGGCCCGCGATGTTCGCGCCGTGGTTGGCGCCGGGCGCGGTCATGACGTACGCGTCCCTCGACCCGGCGCCGACGCGGAAGCGCTCCGCGCCCCAGGGGTCGTTCTCGCCGTAGACGAAGAGCATGTGCCGCGCGTGGTGGCGCACCCAGCGGTCGACGTCCGGGATCGCGCGCCGGTCGAAGCGCATCGGGATCTCGCGGGGCACGAAGTTGCGCGGCGGCTGGTAGCCGTAGCGGGTCAGGCCCTTGAGGTGCGGGAGGGAGATGGTGGGGGCGCCGAGCTGCGTACCGGCCTGGTAGTAGTACGGCGTGTACGGGGCGAGGCCCTGGTCGGTGTAGAAGGACCAGCCGGAGATCGCGTCGACGTACGCGTACAGGTCCGCGTCGCTCACCGTCCTCGCGTCGGGCACGTCGGCGCAGTCGGCCTCGCCCGAGTACTGCCAGAAGCCCCACACGAGGTCGAGGACGACGGCCTCGTACGCCTTGTCGAGCGTGCCGACCGTGCCGAAGGACCAGCCCTCGCTCTTCGCCTGCTCCGCGTAGTACTTCTTCTCCAGCGGCTCGCGGCGGATCAGGGCCTCGCGCTGGACCGCGTCGAGCGCGTCGCGGCACTCGGCCGTGCCGACCTTCTCGAAGAAGCGGTCGTAGGCGGAGTCCTCGGCGTTGTTCACGTCGTTCGGCGCGACGTAGGCGACGACACCGTCCATGTCCTGCGGGTAGTAGCGCTCGTAGTACGTGGCGGTCATGCCGCCCTTCGAGCCGCCGGTGGCGAGCCAGTTCTGCCCGTACACCTTCTTGAGCGCCCGGTAGATGCGGTGCTGGTCGCTCGCGGCCTGCCAGATGTCGAGCTTGGACCAGTCGGCGGGCTGGGGGCGCGAGGGCGAGAAGTAGCGGTACTCGACGGAGACCTGGTTGCCGTCGACGAGCCGGGTCGGCTCGGAGCGGGACGCGCTGGTGGAGACGTCGTAGCCGCTCGTGTACATGACGGTGGGGCGGCTCGTGTCCTTGTGCAGGACGGTGAGGCGCTGCGTGAAGCTGCCGCGCGAGGGGTGGCGGTGGTCGACCGGCTGGCGGTAGGCGAGCACGAAGTAGCGGTAGCCGCTGACGGGCTTCTCCTCGATCAGGCTCATGCCGGGGATCGAGAGGAGGCGTTCCTTGATGTCGCGGGTGTCGGGGGCGGGGGCGCTCGTGCTTCCGGAGGTCGTGGGGGCGGTGGGGGCGGCGGGCCGGGGTGCTGCCGTGGCCGTACTTGCTATGCCGGCGGTGAGGGTGCCTGCCACGAGGGCCGCGAGGAGGGCTCTCAGCGTCTGTGCGCGCACGGGGCTCCTTTGTCCGGGAGGGGCCGGGGGCCGCCGGAGGTTGGCCGGGGGCTCCCGAGGACCGGGTGACGGGTTGTCGGCTCGTGTGCTGGAACGTAGCCGATGAGGTGACGGGCGGCCAGATGGTCGCGGCCGGGCGGGGGCGAGATGATATGACCGGCGCGTCACGTTTCGTACGCTTCCCGCCATAGGTGAAGGTGTCGGCGATGAGCACCCCCACCGCCCTCGCCACCGTCGCCTCGTCACCCCGTGCCGCCGCGCGCCGCTCCCCCTCGGCGCTGGCGTTCGTGGCCCTGGCCTACGGCCTCGTCCAACTGGCCGCCGTCGTCCCCTGGCTGGGCCTCGGCTGGGACGAGTCCGTCTACGTGTCGCAGACGGACCCGCACCACCCCGCCGCCTACTTCTCGGCCCCGCGCTCGCGCGGCGTGACCTACCTGACGGCTCCCCTGACCTGGCTGACGAACGACCCGCACGCGGTCCACCTCTGGCTGGCACTGCTGTCCACGGCGGCCCTGTACACCGCCTTCGCGGTATGGCGCGCCCTGCTGGGCACGGCCCGCTGCGCCCTTGCGGCCGGCCTCTTCGCCTCCCTGTGGACGGCGCTCCTGTACGGCCCCCAGGCGATGCCGAACCTGTGGGTGGCGCTGGGGTCGGTGGCGGCGGTGGGGTGGTTGCTGCGGGGGGCGGCGGGTGGGGTGGGGGGCGGGGTGGCCGGCGTGGGTGGCGGGGTGGCGGGGGCGGGCGGCACGGGAGGCGGAACGGCCGGCGCGCCTGGAGGGGTAGCCGAGACGGTTGGCACCGGGGCCGGACTGGCCGGGGCAGGCAGCGCGGAACCGGCCGGGGCGGACAGCGCGGATGGAGGCGCAGCCGGGGCAGTCGGCGCGGGTGG
>NZ_JAAGLR010000866.1 GCF_010548245.1 Streptomyces sp. SID11385 | reverse complement strand
CTCAGCGAGAGCACCGTGTGCGGGTCGTCGAGGTCCGTGCCGAGGAGTTCACCGATCCGCGCGAGGCGGTTGTAGAGGGTCTGGCGGTTGAGGTGCAGGGCGCGGGCCGTCTCCGCCTTGCGGCCCGCGTGGTCGAGGAAGGTCTCCAGGGTCGGCAGGAGCGGGGGCCGCGCCGTGCGGTCGTGGCGCAGGAGCGGGCCGAGCGCGCGGTCGACGAAGGCCGCGAGGTCCGGATGCCCCCGCAGCCGCCACAGCAGCAGGTCGATGTCGAGGCGCCGCGCGTCCCACCAGGGGCGCGGGTCCAGGTCGGGCGCCGCGTCCGCCGCGCGCGCC
>NZ_JAAGLR010000838.1 GCF_010548245.1 Streptomyces sp. SID11385 | reverse complement strand
CTCCTCCGCCAGCACCTTCACGGTGATCGAACCCTGGCGCTCCACCGCGCGCAGGATCGCTTCCCGGCGCTCGTTAGCCAACACCTTCAGTCCCCTCTCGGTAACGAGTGACCCATCGTCCTTCACTCGACAACCGAAAGATATCAATCAAAGGTCAACGATGGCCGGGAGCAGCGAATCGGCGAGCGGTCCCGGTCGGCCCGGAAGCGAGCGTCACCCCAGCCAAGTGACGCAGCAGTAACCCCTTGCAGGGGTGGAGGAGACGATCTAGCGTCACGTGCGGTGCATGACAACGATGTCTACGAGCAGGCGCAGGACGGGAGTGGTATGCAATCAACGCGATACGCACCG
>NZ_JAAGLR010000800.1 GCF_010548245.1 Streptomyces sp. SID11385 | reverse complement strand
GGCGAGGACGGCGAGGGGCGCGGGCCGGGCCGCCGCGCGCGGGGCGGGGGACGGGGAAACGGACGGGGCAGGGGTGGCGGGCGGCCCGGCGTGGGGGGTGGGCGCGGGGGTGCCTGCATGGATGACCGGGTGCGTGGCCGCCGGGGTGGGTGCGTGGGTCACCGGGTCAGCTCCCCGAGGGGCGGACGAGCGAGAGGACGGTGCGCACGAGAATCCGCACGTCGAGCCACCACGACCAGTGGTCGACGTAGTAGTTGTCGTGCCGGCAGCGGTCCTCGATGGAGGTGTCCCCGCGCAGACCGCTGATCTGCGCGAGCCCGGTGAGGCCGACGGGCGCGCGGTGCCGGTGCCGGTAGCCCGCGTACGTACGGCCGAACTCGGCGACGAAGAAGGGGCGTTCGGGTCGCGGCCCGACGAGGCTCATGTCGCCGCGCAGGATGTTCCACAACTGCGGCAGCTCGTCGAGCGAGGAGCGGCGCAGGAAGCGGCCCACGCGGCTCATCCGGTCGTCGTGGGCGACGTTCCAGCGGGTGGCGGCCTCGCGGTCGTCGCCGGGGCGCAGGCTGCGGAACTTCAGGAGCGTGAAGGTCTTCCCGTACTGCCCGACGCGTTCCTGCCGGAAGAGGACGCCGGGGCCGTCGCTGAGGCGGACGGCGAGGGCGCAGGCGAGCAGGAGCGGCGAGAGGAGGACGAGGGCCGGCCCTGCGAGGGCGAGGTCGAGGGCGCGTTTGCCCGCGCCGGGGCGGCGGGGGCCGGGGGGCAGCGGGGTGAGCGGGTACCCGGCGAGGCTCGTGGTGCCGGGCGCGGCGCCGTGCCCC
>NZ_JAAGLR010000767.1 GCF_010548245.1 Streptomyces sp. SID11385 | reverse complement strand
GGCCCGCCTCGGGCTGCGCCCGGAGACGGTGAAGGCGTACCTGCGCGCGGCGATGCGCAAGCTGGGCGCGCGGACGCGCGGGGAGGCGGTGGCGGTGGCGCGTCGGGCGGGGATCGTCGGGTGAGAGGGCGGGCACGGGTCGTCGGCCGGGGCGGCGGGCGGTTGGGACAGCGGGCGTTGTCACACCCGTGCCCTACGGTGGTCCGCACCTGAACGGGAGGAGGCCGTCATGAGCGGCGAGACGGTGACGGTGAGCGACGCGGACGCGGGGACCACGACCGGCGGGGGGCCGGTGGACCCGGAGGTCTCGGTGCTGCGCGAGGCGCTGCGCGCGCAGCGGGCGCACGTGCTCGGGGCGCTGGAGGGGCTGGACGAGGAGGACCTGCGACGGGGGGTGCTGCCCTCGGGGTGGTCGTGCCTGGGGCTGTTGCGGCATCTCGCGCTGGACGTCGAGCGGTTCTGGTTCCTGGGGGTGCTCGCCGCGGACCCCGAGGTCATGGCCTCGGTGACGGGGACGAAGGCGGGGGACGACGCGTGGCGGCCCGCGCCCGGGGACACCGGGGAGAGCCTGCGGGCGCTGTACCGGGCGGAGGCGGAGCGCGCGGACGCGGTGCTCGACGGGCTCACGGCCGCGGAGCCGCCCGCGTGGTGGCCGGGCGAGCTGTTCGGCTCGTACCGGCTGCACACGGTCCGCGAGGTCCTCGTGCACGTCCTGACCGAGACCGCCTGCCACGCGGGGCACGCGGACGCCGTACGGGAGTTGCTCGACGGCCGGCAATGGCTCGTGCTGGACGGCTGAGTTTCGCTACTGTCGTCCCCCGGACCGCGCGAGCAGGAGAGACCATGGCCGAGATCCACCGCACGACGCTGAGCCCCACCAAACTCGAACTGCTCGCCACGTGGCTGCCGAAGCAGCCGTGGTACCGGGGCGGCGGGAGCGGTCCCGCCGTGCTGGAAAAGGCCGGCGGCTTCCGGCTGGACGACCCGGCGGGCGAGGTCGGGATCGAGTTCATGGCGGTCACCGACACCGCGGGCGACGAGCCCGTCACGTACCACGTGCCGCTCACCTACCGGGGCGCGCCGGCCGACGGGCTCGACGCGGCGCTCGTCGGGACGAGCGAGCACGGGGTGCTCGGCAAGCGCTGGGTGTACGACGGGCCGCACGACCCGGTGCTGTGCGCCCAGTTGCTCGCGCTCGCGCGCGGTGAGGCGGAGGCGCAGGCGCAGAGCCTGAGCGATACGCCCGACCCGAGCGTGCACGGCCGCTGGGACGGTCCGCTCCCGGAGGGCGAGGCGACGCCGAGCGGGGTCGTGTCGGGGCCCGAGGGCACGTCGACGGTGCTGTGCGACGGGCGGCTGATGCTCCGTACGCACCGGGTGCTGCGCGCGGCGGACGCCGAGTTCCCGCCGGGGATCGTCGGGTACGTGAGCGGCCTCGCGCCCGCCGATCTCTCGGCGCGGTCCCTGTACGCCTCCTTCCACCTGCCGACGCCCTGAGCCGGAAGATCAACTCCGCCGTGGTCCGCTCCTCTTGACTGTGCGAAGCTCTGGCCATGAGTGACGATCACGAGGAGCGGCGACGCCCGCTCGCCGAGCGCATCCGCACCGACCAGCCGCAGTCGGCGCGCGTGTGGAACTACCTGCTGCGCGGCAAGGACAACTACCCGGTGGACGCGGCCGTCGGCGACATGATCCGGCAGAGCTTCCCCGACATCGCGGGCATCGCGCGCGGCCAGCGGTACTTCCTGGCCCGCGCGGTCCGCTACCTCGCGCGCGAGGCGGGGGTGCGGCAGTTCCTGGACCTGGGGACGGGGCTGCCGACCGCCGACAACACGCACGAGGTCGCGCAGCGCGAGGCGCCGGACGCGCGCGTCGTCTACGTCGACAACGACCCGCTGGTCCTCGCGCACGCGCGGGCGCTCCTGACGAGCACGCCCGAGGGCGCCTGCGCGTACATCGACGCGGATGTGCGCAAGCCCGCGGCGATCCTCGAAGAGGCCGCGCGGACGCTGGACTTCACCAAGCCCGTGGGGCTGACGATGCTCGGCATCATGGGGCAGCTCCCGGACGAGGACGAGCCGCACGCGCTCGTGCGCGAACTGCTCGCGGCGCTGCCTTCGGGAAGCTGGCTCGCGCTCGCGGACGGTGTGGACACGAACGAGACGCTGAACGCGGCGATCGCCGCGTACAACGCGAACTCGGCGAGCGAGTACCACCTGCGCTCCCCCGAGCGGATCGCCGCGTACTTCGAAGGGCTCGACCTCGTCGCGCCGGGCGTGGTCCTGACCTCGGAGTGGCGCCCGGAGCCCGGGCAGGGCGACGTGACGCCGGGCGAGGGCAACGCGATGTGCGGGGTCGCCCGCAAGCCCTGAGGCGGTACGGGGCCGGGGGCGCGGGTGTGCGGGACGGTTCGGTCCGCACCGAAACGACCCCGCCCTAGGCTCCCGCCCATGACCACCGCCTCCGCCCCTCTTCCGCCCTCCCACGTCCCCGTCGAGCCCCCCGTCCTCTACTTCGGCACCCCGGTCGTCCTCCTGACGACGGAGAACGAGGACGGCAGCTTCAATCTCGCGCCGATGTCCTCCGCGTGGGCGCTCGGGCGGAGTGTGGTGCTCGGCCTCGGCGCGCGGGGGCAGACGGCGCGGAACCTCGCACGGCGGCCCGGGCTGGTCATCAGCCTGCCGGGGCCCGCGCTGTGGCCCGCCGTGGAGCGCCTCGCACCGCTGACGGGGCGGTTCCCCGTGCCCGCGGACAAGCACCCGGGCTGCCGCTTCGAGCCGGACAAGTTCGCCGCCGCCGGGCTCACGCCGGAGCCCTCGGAGCGGGTCCGCCCGCCGCGCGTCGCCGAATGCCCGCTCCAACTGGAGGCGGAGGCGGCGCGGGTGAGCCCCGCCGCCGCGGGGAGCTTCGTCGTCGTGGAGACGGCGGTGCTGCGGGTCCACGCCGATCCCGCGCTCGTCGTGCCGGGCACGGACCACATCGACCCGGCCGCCTGGAGCCCGCTGGTCTACAACTTCCGCCACTACTTCGGCCTCGGCCCCGAGCTGGGCCACTCGTACCGGACCGCGACGCCGCGCGGGTGAGCACGGGCCGTCACACCCCCGACCCCGCCCGGTCCGCGCGGTGGATCGGGGCCGGGGAGCCGGTGAGCGGGGCGCCCGTGCCGCCGTGGCGGTGGGCGATGATCTCGGCGACGATCGACAGGGCCGTCTCCTCCGGGGTGCGGGCGCCGAGGTCGAGGCCGATCGGGGAGCGCAGGCGGGCGAGTTCGGGCTCCGTGAGCCCTTCGGCGCGCAGCCGGCGCAGGCGGTCCTCGTGGGTGCGGCGCGAGCCCATCGCGCCGACGTAGGCGACGGGCAGGCGCAGGGCGCGGGCCAGGAGGGGGACGTCGAACCTGGCGTCGTGCGTGAGGACGCACAGGACGGTGCGCGCGTCGGTGCGGGTCCGGTCGAGGTACGTGTGAGGCCAGGCGACGACGAGTTCGTCGGCGTCGGGGAAGCGGGCGCGGGTCGCGAAGACGGGCCGCGCGTCGCACACGGTGACGTGGTAGCCGAGGAAGGACCCGGCACGGGCGAGCGCCGCCGCGTAGTCGATGGCGCCGAAGACGATCATGCGGGGCGGCGGGACGCTCGCTTCGACGAGGAGCGTGACGGGCTGCCCGCAGCGCGAGCCGTCCGCGCCGATCGTCACAGTGCCGGTGCGGCCGAGCGCGAGCAGCGCCGCGGCCTCCGCGGCGGCGGAGCGGTCGAGTTCCGGCGGGCCGCCGCAGCCGCCGCGTACCGTGCCGGAGCCGTCCACGACGAGGGGGCGGCCG
>NZ_JAAGLR010000736.1 GCF_010548245.1 Streptomyces sp. SID11385 | reverse complement strand
CGCCCGCCAGGTACGCGGCCACGCCGCCGGGGGCGTGGGGCCACCCGGCAGGCACGGTCCCGCGCGCGGCCCGTGGGGGGCCGGTGGGGTGCGAGGGGACCCGCGCCGCCTTCGAGGTTCGGCCGGGCCGCGCGCGATGTCAATGCGAAGGTACGAACCTTTGCTACGGATTCTTTACGCGCACGGCCCGTCAACCCGCCAGCCATGTGCGCCTGTTGAAGGACGAACGCACAGGATTGCGGCGCTAGGGGGCATGTCAGCCCCGCGTGTTCGCCACCAACTGGACGGGCCCGCCGAAGGAGTTGGCCGAACAGCCGGGCCCCTCCGTGCGCAGGCCCGAGCCGACGACGGAGAGCGGTCCGTCGACGGTCGTGCCGCACAGGTACACGCTCCGCGCGCCCACGGCCTGTACGGCCCCTGTGAGTTCGGCCCCGAGCGTGACGAGCGAGGCTCCCGCGCGGACGACGACGGGGCCGGTCTGGCGCGTGTTGTCGAGGCACGTGACGCCGGAGCCGACGACGAGCGGGCCCGTGCGGGCGCCGCGCAGCGTGGTGGTGCAGCGGGGCGGCACGACGGTGCGGGAGCGGTAGTCGAGGGCGAAGGCGAGTTTGCCGGGCTTCTCGGCCGTGAGCGGTTGCGAGAGCTTGCCGAACTCGCCCTTCTCGGGCTTCTTGCCGTCGTTCCACTCATCGAGGCGGCCGAGTTCGGCGGCCGTGCGCCCGTCCGCGATGACCTCGTCCGGGTCGGCGGCGACCATCAGCTCGGAGGCGTCGCGGACCGCTTGGAGGTAGGAGGCCGGGTCGTCGAGGTCGTACGTGCCGAGATCGAGCCGCTCGCGCAGCCAGCCGCCCCACAGGAACTCCAGGTACTCGGCGGCGTCCTCGGGCGCGGTGTAGCCGATGTCGCGCGTGAAGTAGACGAGGGAGCGGTAGGGGTCGTCGTGGAAGCGGGAGAGGCCGAGGCGGGTGGGGAGTTCGCCGGTGGTGACGGGGTCGCCGTGCTCGTCGCGGAGCCAGACCCAGTGGCGGGCGCGCATCTCGTCCCAGAAGGCGCTCTCGCCGAGGTCGCTGTAGTCGGCCTGGACGCGCAGCCTGATGGTGGTCGCGGGGCCGCCGTCCGGGGCCTCCCAGAAGGAGGTCAGGCTGTGATGGCCGTCCGTGAGGTAGAGGCTGCCGCCGGGCCCGATGACGACGGTCTTCATCGCGGCAAGGCTCTCCTCGGTCTCCTCGCCGAGCGGGATCGCGCACGTGAAGCTCGCGGGGTCGGCGAGCCGGGCCCCTGCCGGGACCTTCTCGGCCTCGCCCTGGCCGTTGGTCTCGCACCAGTCGTCGAAGCGCTTGTTGAAGTCCCCCGCCTGCTCGTCCTTCTGGCTCGCGTACCGGCCGAGCTTGTAGAAGATCTGGTCCTTGCCGACGGACGGCTGGGTGGGACGGAGCTGGTCGAGGCGGACCGTGAGGAGGTCACCGGGGCGCGCGGCGGGCGTCGCCGCGCCCGCCTGCGGCGCGGCGGCGAGG
>NZ_JAAGLR010000709.1 GCF_010548245.1 Streptomyces sp. SID11385 | reverse complement strand
TCGTCTTCCTGGTGGGCTCCTCCGGCTCCGGCAAGTCCACCTTCATGCGACTCATCCTCCGTGAGGAGCGCGCCAGCCAGGGCATGGTCCACGTCCTGGGCAAGGACCTCGCGCGCATGTCCAACTGGAAGGTGCCGCACATGCGGCGCCAGTTGGGCACCGTCTTCCAGGACTTCCGGCTGCTTCCCAACAAGACCGTCGCCCAGAACGTGGCGTTCGCCCA
>NZ_JAAGLR010000673.1 GCF_010548245.1 Streptomyces sp. SID11385 | reverse complement strand
CCCCGGCGCCCGCGTGCGCCGCGCCGCCGCCGCGGCGCTCGAACTCGCCGCCTTCGACGGCACCCCGCTCACCGCCGCGCACCTGCGCCGCGCCGCCCGCCACCACACCTCCTCGGGGCTGGAGCAGCACGCGCGGCGCATCGTCCCCGACGTCGGCTGGGACGACCTCGTCCTGCCCCCGGACCCGCTCTCCCACCTGCGCGAACTCGCCCTGCGCTGCCGTCACCGCGAGCAGGTGCTGGGGGACTGGCGGCTCAGCGCTGGGGGCGGCAGGGGGCGCGGCGTGCTCGCGCTCTTCGCGGGCGAGTCGGGGACGGGCAAGACGCTCTCGGCCGAGGTCCTCGCCCACGAACTCGGGCTCGACCTCTACGTCGTCCAGCTCTCCTCCGTCGTCGACAAGTACGTGGGCGAGACGGAGAAGAACCTGGAGCGGATCTTCGGCGAGGCCGACCGCACCGACGCCGTACTCCTCTTCGACGAGGCCGACGCCGTCTTCGGCAAGCGCTCCGAGGTCAAGAGCAGCCACGACAAGTACGCCAACATGGAGAGCGCCTACCTGCTGCAACGCCTCGAAGCCTTCGACGGCATCGCGGTCCTCACCACCAACCTCCGCGCCAACATCGACGACGCCTTCACGCGCCGCCTCGACCTCATCGTGGACTTCCCCTTCCCGGACGAGGAGCAGCGTCGCGCGCTGTGGCGGCACAGCCTCACGCACGTCCCGCACGCCCCGGACCTCGATCCCGGCGAGTGCGCGCGGGACTTCGAGCTCGCGGGCGGCGCGATCCGCAGCGCGGTCGTGACCGCCGCCTACGCCGCCGCCGCGCGCGGCGGCGAGGTGACGGCGGCGGACCTGCGGACCGGAGCGGTGCGCGAGTACCGCAAGGCGGGGCGGATCGTGATGGAGGACGTGGGGTGGTGAGGGCGGCGGCTGCGCCGTGACGGGCGCGCCGCCCCCCTCGCCCCTCAGCTGCCGCTGGGAATCAGCGCGAACCCGTTGAGCGGATGGCCCTTCTCCTGGCTCCCCACGAAGAGATTCTCGGGACGCGGCTTGTCCAGGGCGCCGGACGTGTCGAGCTTGTCCTTGCCGACGAGGCTGTAGCCGAAGTTGTACAGCTCGCCCTTCCCGATGGAGATCCTGAACCCCGCGAGGGCGCGCGGGTCCGGCGAACCGTCCTCGACGTGGTCGCCGATGTAGATGTTCGCGCTGTCCGGCACCACCGGCTCGGCCGGGAGCCACTCCGGGTCGCCGGACGTCTCGACGAGCGCGGCGGCGCCGAGGCCGCTCAAACCGTACGAGGCGAAGTTGAGCGCGGTGAACGGTGCCCCGAAGGTCTTCCCGTCGGCATTGATCCCGGCCCACGAGGAGTCGCAGTTCGGCTTGGACCAGTGGCCCCTGCCGGTCCTGGCCCGCATGCAGATGTGCGTCTTGCTCGGCTCCTTGGCGGAGAGCGTGCGCACCGCGTCCGCCGCTGTCTCCTGCTTGGGCTTCTTCGGCGCCGTGGACTCCTTGGGTTTCGCGTCCCCGCCCCCGCCGCCGCCGTCGTTCTGCGACTGCGAGGGCTGGGGTTGCGCGGCCGGGGATTCGGCGGGTGCGGAGGGCTGGGCGGGCAAAGAGGGCTGTGCGGAGGGGCTGGGGGCCAGCGAGGAGCCCACCTGTTCCATCTGCTCCTCGGCGCGGGTGGAGACGGCGGGCTTGTGGGAGAACCAGAACATGACGAAGGCGAGGGCGAGGGCGAGGAGGATGCCGAGGAGGGTGGCGAGCCAGCGGGGCAGGAAGCCGCGCTGGACGTACGTACCGTCCACGGCCTCCGGGGCGACGCCCGCGCGCTGGACGGCGACTTTGAAGGGGTGCTGTTCCTTCGAGCCGAACCAGATGATGCGCTTCGGCCGCAGGGTGAGATCGATGAACTGGGCTCGTCCCGGCTCGATCTGGGCGTTGCTCGGGCGTATCTCGTAGGAGAGCTGGTCGCCGTTGTCCTCGCCGCTCATCGACGTGGTGAGCTTGGTGTTGCCGAGGTTGTCGACCGCGAGCCGCGGCCGGCCGCGCAGTCGTCCCGCGATCGTCGTGGGCACCAGCTCCGCGCGCATCTCGGTGAACGGCAG
>NZ_JAAGLR010000640.1 GCF_010548245.1 Streptomyces sp. SID11385 | reverse complement strand
CTGCGGCGCGGGCGCGGCGCCGCCCGGGGCCCGGCCGCCCACGGCCACGGTCGAGAGCAGCTTGACGGTGTCCGCGTGCCCCGCCGGACAGCTCGCGGGAGCGGCCGACTCGGCCATGGGACGGTTCAGTTCGAAGGTGTCGCCGCAGGCACGGCAGCGGTACTCGTATCGAGGCATGCGGACAGGGTACGGGCGGCGGGGGCGGCCCGTACGCGTACCGGGCGGAGGCGGCGGCTCCTACCCGTACCGGGCGGAGGCGGCGGCCCCGGACCGTACCGCCTCAGCTCCCGCCCCGCTCCTCGCGGATCAGCTCCACGACCCGTGCCGCCGTCGCGCGCACGGCCTCCGTCTCGCGCAGGAACTGCCAGTAGTCCGGGTGGTGGCCCTCCAAGGCCGAGACCGCCCGGTCCAGGCGCGCCACCGCGTCGTCGAGCGGACGGGCGTGGCGCGGGTCCGGGGTCTGGCGGCCCGTCATCGCGAGCCGCTGCGCGTCCCGCACCGCGAACCGCGTCCGCTCGATCTCGCGCTGCGGGTCCTTCGCGACCTCGTTGAGCTGCCGCAGCCGGTCCCCGGCGGCCGAGACCGCCTCGTCCGTCTCGTCGAGCAGCGCCCGTACGGTCGCGAGCAACGCGGTCGCGTCGGCCCAGCGCTGCGCCTCGCGGGCCTGCCGCGCCTCCGCGAGCTTCGTGCCCGCCTGCGCGACGTGCTTCGCCGCCTCCTCCGGCACGTGCTGGAGGTCCTGCCAGCACGGGGCCGTGAACCTGCGCCGCAACTCACTGAGCACCGGCTCGACCTGCGCGCTCCGCGTCGTCAGCGCCTCCGCCCTGGTGCGCAGCGAGACGAGCCGCCGGTCGATCTCCCCGGCCCGCTCGGGCAGCCGCTCCGCCTCCGCGCGCAGCGCCTCCGCCTCGCGCCGCACCCGGTCCGCGCGCTGGATCGTCTCCGCCACGCCGTGCCGCGCGGCGCCCTCGTT
>NZ_JAAGLR010000612.1 GCF_010548245.1 Streptomyces sp. SID11385 | reverse complement strand
GCATGGCCGGCAGGGACGGCAAGCTGTACGCGCACGCCAAGCTGCGCCGGCTGCGCCGCGAGCGGGGCCTCAACCAGGTCGAGATGGCACGCGCGCTCGGCATCTCGACGAGCTACGCCAATCAGATCGAGCAGGGCCAGCGCCCGCTGACCGTCCCGGTGCTGCTGCGCCTGGAGGAGGTCTTCGGGGTCGGCGCCGAGTACTTCTCGGTCGCCGACGAGGCACGTCTGACGGCCGACCTGCGCGCGGCGCTCGCGGACGAGGCGAGCGGCATCGAGTCGCCCCCGCCGGAGGAGATCGCCGAGGCGGTGCGCGACCATCCCGGGCTCGCCCGCGCCCTCGTCGCCCTGCACCGCCGCTACCGGGACGCCGCCGAGCGGGCGGCGGTCCTCGCGGGCCCCGGCTCGGGCTCCCCTCCCCCGCCCGCGGGGGAGCCGCACGACGAGGTACGGGACTTCTTCTACGCGCACCACAACCACTTCGCGCGCATCGACGCCGCCGCCGAGCGGACCGCCGAGGCCCTCGGCCTCGCCCCGGGCCGCTGCGCCGACCCGCTCACGGCACACC
>NZ_JAAGLR010000584.1 GCF_010548245.1 Streptomyces sp. SID11385 | reverse complement strand
ACCTGCCGCGCCCCGGCGACCTCGCGACCCGCCTCACCGCGAACACCGCCGAGGCCGCGACCGTGCCCGTCACCCTCGCGAGCGCCGTCCCCGCGGTCCTGCTGCCGCTCGGCGGCCTCGCGGGCGTCCTCCTCACCGACGTGTGGACGGGCCTGGCCCTCCTCGCCGGATTCCCGGCCGTCGCCGCGCTGCTGCGGGTCTTCACCACCGGCACCGCCGCGGCGGGCGCCCGCTACCAGCACACGCAGGCGGTCCTCGCCTCCCGCCTCACCGAAGTCCTGGAGGGCGCCGAGACGGTACGCGCCGCGGGCACCGCCCGCCGCGAGTTCGCCCGCGTCACCGCGCCGCTCGCCGAACTCGCCGCGCACGGACGCACCACCTGGCTGCTGTACGGGCGGGCGGCGGGCCGCGCGGGCGTCCTGCTCCCGCTGCTCACCGTCCTCGTCCTCACGGTGGCCGGGCTGCGGCTCGCCGCGGGGGCACTCGACATCGGCGCGCTCGTCGCCGTCACCCGCTACACGGCCCTCGCCGCGGGCATTGGCACGGTCACCGGCGCCCTCGGCGCCCTCGCCCGGG
>NZ_JAAGLR010000555.1 GCF_010548245.1 Streptomyces sp. SID11385 | reverse complement strand
CAACCGGGCGCGCGCGGTCGCCCACGGCCTCGACGCCGTCTTCGACGTACGGGGCAGGCCGGACGCGCCCGCCGGGCAGGCCCCGCCGACGCTGCCCGCCGTACGGGCCGCGCGGGAGCTGTTCGGCGGGCTCGCCGACCCCTTCCGCCAGCTCGACGTGACGGCGCCGGAACTCGCGGCGCTCTGCGCGGGGATCGAGCTGTCGGCGGACGACGGGGCCGAGCGGACCGCCTGCGTCCGCACGGAGGACGAGGTCCTCGCGCTGTGGTGGGCCGGGGACCGCTCCGCCCTCGCCCCGGAACGGCTCGCGCAGGGCCTGCTCACCCCGGAATGGCTCGCCGCCGACCACCTCGGCGCCGCCAACGGCACGCTCTCGCCCGGCGGTACCGCCGCGGTGCACACCTGGCTCGCCGACCGGCTCAGCGAACCGGCGCCGGCAGCGGAGCGGCACGGCACCGAAGACGGAAGCGGCGGGGACGGGAGCGAAGGGCGGGCCGGGGACGG
>NZ_JAAGLR010000512.1 GCF_010548245.1 Streptomyces sp. SID11385 | reverse complement strand
CTGCCGCCGCGCCGACGCCTACCGACGTCCCACTCCGTACCGCGGCATCGGCGCGTACCGTCCCCGCACCCTGGAGCGCCCCGGCCGCCGCCACCGCTGCCGCCGCCTCCCGCCCCGCCGTGGCGGGAGGCGCGACCGCCCGGTGCCGCCCCGTGCCCTGCCGTCCCAGACCGAGGCCCCGCCGCCGTCCCGCTTCCCGGCCGCTGCCACCCGCCGCGACGTAGGGGCGCGCCCGCCCCACGCCCGTATCTGCCGCCGTGCTCGCACCCGTACCGGAGACGGCACCCGTACCGGAGACCGCACCCGTAGCGGACGCCGCTCCTGCCACCGCACGCACCATCGCGCCTCACACCTCTCTCGTCCTCGTCCCGCGTCGTCGCCGGGCTGTGCCGGGACAGAGCTGTCCCGTATCAGCCGTCAGTCATGAATCGTTCGCGCTCCGTGACCGCTGAGACCATCCTGCAGGAGAGCGCAAATCGGGAGGCGGGAGTTATCCACAGATGATGGCGTTCGTCGTATGAACGCGGGGGCTGGGCGCTGTGATGAGGGTCCAAAGCGTGTGAGGGCGCGGTGCGGGGTACGTCCGGAGGCGGGACGCCCGGCGCGCTGAGCGGGTAACGTCGAGGAATGTCCGCCGATCCCCTGAACCGGGCGAGCGACGGCGTCCGGCCGCTCGCCGGACAGTCGCAGCCCGCGCGCACCGCCGTGGAGGTGCGCCGCAGCGCCCGCAGGCGCCGCACGGTCTCCGCGTACCGCGAAGGCGACCGCACCATCGTGCTCATCCCGGCGCGGATGTCGGCAGCCGAGGAGCGACGCTGGGTGACGAAGATGCTCGACCGCCTCGCCGCGCAGGAGAGCAGACGCAGGCCCGGCGACACCGAGCTGACGGAGCGCGCCGCGCACCTGTCGCGTCAGTACCTCGACGGCCGTGCCCGCCCCGACACGGTCCGCTGGGTCACCAACCAGAACACGCGCTGGGGCTCCTGCACGCCGGCCGAGGGCAGCATCCGCCTGTCGCACCGCCTCCAGGGCATGCCCGAGTACGTCATCGACTACGTCCTCCTCCACGAACTCGCACACCTTCTCGTCCCCGGCCACGACGCGCGCTTCTGGGCCCTGCTCGACGCCTACCCGCGCACGGAACGCGCGCGCGGCTTCCTTGAGGGCGTCGTCGCCGCCCGCAACCTCCCTCACGCCCTGCCGGAAACCCCGGCGGCACCGGACACGACGGACTGATCCGCCCGGTAGGGGGCGGGAGCTGCCGGGCGGATGGACGCGGGCGGGCGGGAGGACACGGGCGGGCGGCATGCGCGGGGAGGAGGCGTCTGCACCGCGCCGTACGGAAGCCCGTCCCGGGCGCCGTCGCGTGCGCCTCCTCGCGCCGTCCCGTACCACCTGCGCGCGCCGTGGTGGGCGCCGTTCCGCGCGCCCACCACGCCACCTACCGTGTCGGCATGCGCATTCTCGTCGTCGGTGGCAGTGGTTTCCTCGGGTCGGTACTCGTGCGCCGCGCGGTCGCCGAGGGGTACGAGACGCACGCGACGTACCGCAGCGGTCGGCCGCCCGCCGTGCCGGGCGTCGTCGCGCACGCGCTCGACCTGCGCGACGGTGCGGCGATCGACCGCCTCGTCGAGGCGACAGCGCCCCACGTCGTCGTCAATGCGAGCAGCGGCGGCGCCGACTGGGCGGTCACCGCCGGGGGCGCGGGGCGGCTGGCACAGGCGGCGGAGCGCCACGGTGTCCGCCTTGTCCATGTCTCCAGCGACGCCGTCTTCTCCGGTGCGCTTCCGGCCTACGAGGAACACCACGCGCCCGATCCCGTGACGCCGTACGGGGCGGCGAAGGCGGCGGCGGAAACGGCGGTGCGGCTCCTCGCGCCGGGCGCCGTCGTCGCCCGTACGTCACTCGTCATCGGCGACGCGGGCCACCCCTCGGAGCACGAGCGCCTCGTTCACGGGCTGGCCGCAGGACGGCCGGGGGCGCTGTGGACAGACGACGTCCGGTGCCCGGTGCACGTCGAGGACCTGGCGGCGGCGCTGTGCGAACTCGCCGTGGGCGACGGCGCGGGTGTCGTGCACTTGGGCGGCGCGGAGGCGCTGAGCCGTTACGAGCTGGGGACGCTCCTCGCGGTACGGGACGGGCTCGACGCCGGCGCCCTGCGGGCGGGGACGCGGCCCTCGGGGCCCTCGGCGATCCGCCTCGTCCCGGGTCCGCAGACGCGGCGAGTGGTGCGGACCCGGCTGCGCGGGGCGGGTGAATTCCTGTCAAGCGGCCACGCGGAAACGGCGCGGAGTGGGAATCGGCGTCACCGTCAGGAGTGAGGCGATGTGCGGGTTTCCCGGAGTTATCCACAGACGTGGGGGATTGGTGGGGTGGGGGGTTGGGGGTGGGAGAGGATGGTATTGGGGTCGCCCCCCGGGAGGGAGGGGGCTGTCCGCGTCCGCGAGGAGAGTTGGGCGGGCTGGCCGTCCGTAGGCAGGCCGTCCGCAGCTGGCCGCCCGTAGGTTGGCCGCCCGCAGGCACGCAGGCCCGCGGGCAGCCCGTCCGTAGACAGTCCGCCCCGCAGGCAGCCCGCCCGTTTCCGGTGGCCGTCCGCGAGGATCTCCCGCCCCAAGCCCTAACCCGCCCCCACCGCTTCCAACCCCACCGCTTCCACCCCACCGCCCCCACCCCCTGCGCCTCCCCGCCCCCAACCCCCGCCCCCAACCCCCCGCCCCACCCCCCGAACCCGTTAGCCTGGCCGCCGCACCCTCTCCTCCCGCCCGGGCGGTCGTGCCCTCTCCGCGCCCTTCGCGCCACTTGTGCCCTTTCGCCCGGTGGTCGTCGCGCGGTTCCGCGCACGATTCGTCGTCGTGCGGTGGTGGGAGGGCGGCGCGGCCTCGTACCGTACGGAATCAGCCAAGTCCGTACGCGCGGACGGGCCGTGCCGGTGCGGCACGGTGAACGGCAGGGCGAAAACTACGGGATGGGGGGCGGTCAGCGGGTATGTCCAGGGAATTCCAGCGTGGCCACAAAGCGCGTATCAGTGACCTCACGGCGGGCACGGATCTGTACATCGGGGTGCGGATCGGAGGTCCCGGACTCACCTTCGACATCAGTTGCTTCGGGCTGGACGCCGAGGAGACGCTTTCCGACGACCGGTACTTCATCTTCTTCAACCAGCCGAAATCGCCCGAGGAGTCCCTTCAGCTCCTCGGTCCGCAGGCCGGTGACACCGAGTCGTTCCGGGTGACGCTCGACCGGGTGCCCGAGCAGATCAGGAAGCTCTCCTTCACCGCGACCATCGACGGCGCCGGGCAGATGTCGCAGGCCGGGCCCGGGTATCTGCGGATCGTCGCCGGGGGTGAAGAAGTCGCCAGGTACTCCTTCACCGGCTCCGAGTTCAGCACCGAGCGTGCCGTGATGGTCGGCGATCTGTACTACAAGGACGGCTGGCGCTTCGCCGCCGTGGGCCAGGGCTTCGACGGCGGCCTGGAAGCCCTGTTGCGCAACTTCGGCGGAGAGGTCCTGGAGGAGGAGGCACCGGCAGAGGTCCCGGCCCAGCAGCAGCCCCCCGCCTTCGCCCCGCCCCCCTTCGCACCCCCCGCCTCCGCCGAACCGGAACCCCAGCCCCACACGCAGCCCACGGCCCCCCAGTCCTACGCCGCCCCCGTCGCCGCACCCACCCCGGCACCGGCCCCCGCCCCGGCCCCCTTCGCACCCCCCGCCCCCCAACCCGACATCCACGCCGCCCCCACCGTCGTCGCCCCCGTCCCCTCACCCGCACCACCCCCCGCCCCCGCCCCGTCCCCCTACGCCCAGCCCTCCGCGCCCCCCGCACCCACCCCGCCCACCGCACCCCCACCCC
>NZ_JAAGLR010000478.1 GCF_010548245.1 Streptomyces sp. SID11385 | reverse complement strand
GCCGCCGCGCCGATGCGGGCCAGGGGTCCGGCCGTGCGTGCCTCGCGCGGGCGGGCCGCGAACGGGGTGCGCCAGGCGCGGACCGCGTGCGCGGTCGTCGCCTCGGTGCCGGGCGCTTCGAGGGCGTACAGCGTGCCGTCGTCGAGGAGGGCGTGGCCGTGGGTCGTGAGCGGGGTCGCGACCTCCTTGCGGACTCTGTGGTACGGCAGGAGGAGGGCGGGGCCGCCCTCCGTCGCCCGGAAGACGTACAGGACCTGCTCGCCGTCCGGGGAGGCGACCTCCTGCTCGAAGCGCGGCCCGTCCTCCTCGGGCCCGGTGAGGTCGAAGCGGCGCACCTCGCCCGTCGCGAGCACGTACCCGCCGGGGTAGACGAGCCCCTCGCCGCCGGGGAGCCGGCGGAACGAGCGGCCCAGCGCGTCGAGCCTGGTCACGCGGCGGGTGAACGGGTGGAAGACGAAGTAGCGGGGCTCCTCCTTGTACGGGCGCACGCGGAGCAGGACGAGCGCCCCGGCCTCCGCGTGCGCGAACTCGGCGTCGCCCAGGGACTGGAACGGCTCGTCGACGGGCTCCTCGTGGAGGACGTCCTTGGTCTCGGTGTCGTTCTCCGTCTTGATGCCGAGGCGCCCGCCCACGGTCGAGACGTAGAGCGCGCCGCCCGCGAGACGGACGTGCGGGTGGCGCCCCGGCACGTGGTCCGCGCGGTCCGCCTCGTGCCAGGAGATGTCGTACCGCCCGGCCGCCGCGTGCTCGCGCTCGCCCGCGGCGTCGAGGAAGCGGTACGTGCCGTCGCCCGTGTCCTCCCAGCGGAGGACCTTGAGGTCGTCCTCGCGCTCGCCCGTGCGGAACACGGCGAGGAGCCTGCCGGGGACGCGGCGCAGGCGGACGAGCGCGGCGCGCCGGAAGTAGCGGTGCAGCGCGGCGAACTCGCGCCGGAACGCCGGGTCGTCGAGCAGTCCGGGCACCGCGTCCTCGGCGAGCGGGCGCAGCTTTCCGTCGTACAGGCGCAGGACGTCGCCGACCTCGGGCTCCCCGCGTACGGTCCCGGGGCCCGGCACCTGCCCGAGGAGCAGCGTGCCGGGAGCGACGGCGAGCAGGTCGCCGGGGTGCGCGGGGCGGGGCACGCCGATCTCGCCGTGCCGGTCCGGGACGACGTCCGTACCGCCGAACGCCTCGCGGCGGGCGGCGTCGAGCGCGGCGAGCCGGGTGGCGAGGACGTCGGTGCGCTCGCGGAGACGGGAGTGGTCGGCGACGAGGCTCACTCGGCGCTCCCGGGGGTGGGGGCGCTGTTGAGGGAGCGGGCCTGCGCGGGTGCGGCGGGGGCGGGGGCTGCGGTGG
>NZ_JAAGLR010000449.1 GCF_010548245.1 Streptomyces sp. SID11385 | reverse complement strand
CTGACGATCACGGGGCGGCGCGCCGAGGAGGCGGCCCGGCGCGCGGAACCGGCGGCCGAGGGCGGCGAGCCCGCGTGCCTGCTGCCGCTCGTCTGCCCGGAGTGCGGGCGCGTATCGGCGGACGCGCGCCCGGTGTACTGCTCACAATGCGGAGAGCGCTGGCCCACCGACTGAACCGGCCACCGACCGAACCGGCCCGCATCCCGCACGCCCACCGACCGAGAGGCACCCCCCGATGGTCTCCGTACGCCGCGTCGTCCCCGTCCTCACCACCCGCTCCCCCGCCCGCAGCCGCGCCTTCTTCGCCCTGCTCGGCATGGAGCAGGTGATGGACCACGGCTGGATCGCCACCCACGCCTCGCCCGCCACCCCGACCGCCCAGCTCAGCACGACCACGGGCGACGCGACCGGGCCCGTCACGCCCGTCCTGAGCATCGAGGTCGACGACGTGGACGCGGCGTACGAGGCGCTGCGCGCGAGCGGCGCGGAGGTGCTGTTCGCGCCGCGCGACGAGGAGTGGGGCGTCCGCCGCTTCTTCGTCAGGGAGCCGGGGAGCGGGGCGGTGCTCAACGTGCTGGCGCACGGCGGGTGAGGCGGGGCCGGTAGGGTGCGCCGGCATGGCACCGGAACTGCAACGCCCCCCGCACGGAGCGGACGAACGCACCACCCTCACCGGCTGGCTGGACCTGCAACGGAAGATCCTGCGCTGGAAGTGCGCGGGCCTGAGCGACGAGGAAGCGCACCGCTCCGTCATACCGACCTCACCGGCCATGACGATGGCCGGTCTCGTCTCGCACATGCGCTGGACCGAGCACACGTGGCTGGAGGTGGTCTTCCTCGGCGGCGACAAGAAGACGAACCCGACGTTCGTCCCGCCGGGCGGGGGCGCCGACTGGCGCACGGACGGCCGTCCCCTCGCCGAGCTGCTCACGGAGTACGAGGCGCAGTGCGCGCGCAGCGACGAGATCGTGGCGGCGGCCTCCCTGGACGACACCGGACGGCACCCCGACTTCCACGACGGCGGCGCCGACCTGCGCTGGATACTGATCCACCTCGTCGAGGAGACCGCCCGGCACGCGGGCCACGCGGACCTCGTACGGGAACTGCTCGACGGGACGAAGGGCTACTACTAGCGCGGCGACGGGCCCGCGCGGGGCCGGGGCCGTACGGCGGCGGGGCGCGTACGGCGGCGCGGCCCGCGCGGCGACGGGCCCCACCCCCGCCGTTCCCGACCCCGCCTTCCCCGGCCCCCGCGTCCCGCCGCCCCCGCGTCGTAGCCTGGGCCTCATGCCCACCGATCCGGCCGCCCACGACACCCTCGCCCGCCTCCTCGCCACCGCACCCCTCACCGTCCTCACCGGCGCGGGCATCTCCACCGAGTCCGGCATCCCCGACTACCGCGGCCCCGCCGGGAGCCTCAGGCACCACACGCCGATGACCTATGAGGAGTTCACCGGCAGCGAGGAGGGGCGCCGCCGGTACTGGGCGCGCAGTCACGCCGGGTGGCGGCGGATCTGGCGGGCCGCGCCCAACACGGGGCACTACGCGGTCGAGGCGCTGCGCCGCGCCGGGTTCGTCAACGGCGTCATCACGCAGAACGTCGACGGCCTGCACCGCGCCGCCGGTACCCGCGAGGCCGTCGAGCTGCACGGCGGGCTCGACCGGGTGATCTGCCTGGACTGCGGGCGCGTCACCGCGCGCGAGGAGCTGGACGGGCGGCTGCGCGCGCTCAACGGCGACTTCGGCGAGGCGGCGGGCGCGCGGATCAACCCGGACGGGGACGTCGAACTGCCCGCCGAGCTGGTGCGGGACTTCCGCATCGCCCCGTGCGCGGCCTGCGGCGGCGTCCTCAAACCGGATGTCGTCTTCTTCGGCGAGACGGTTCCGAAGCCGCGTGTGCGGCGCTGCTTCGACCTCGTCGACGCCGGGCACGGCGTCCTCGTGCTCGGCTCCTCGCTCACGGTCATGTCGGGCCTCAGGTTCGTACGCCACGCGGCCCGCGCCGGCAAACCGGTCGTGATCATCAACCAGGGCCCCACCCGCGGCGACGACCGCGCGACCCTCCGCCTCGACCTCCCCCTGGGCACCGCACTCCCCGACCTCGCCCACCGGCTCGGCGCACCCCTGCCGACCCCCTGAGACCGCCGCCACCCCGACCCCGCTGACCGCTGACCGCTGACCGCCCCAGGAGGCGCCCGTCATGCCCGCCGCCGCACTCGCCGCGCTCGACGACACCGCCCTCTCCCGCCTCCTCGCCACGAGCACACCCCTCGCCGCCGGGATCGGGGGCCGCACGGCGCGGCTCGACGTCGCGGGCACCCCCGTGTTCGTCAAGCGCGTGCCGCTGACGGCGCGCGAGGCGGAACGGGAGTCGACCGCCGATCCGTACGGGCTGCCGCTCGTGTGCCACTACGGCATGGGCGCGAGCCCGGCAGGCGGCGCGTGGCGCGAGCTGGAGGCGCACCGGACCGCCGAACGCCTGGGCGTGGCACCTGAGTTGTACCACTGGCGGCTCCTGAGCGAGACAGAGCCGATACCGCTGCCCGACGAACTCGCCGACATCGAAGCCGTGTCGCGCAGCTGGGGCCCCGAAGCAGCGCGGCGCGTCGAGGAGTTGAGGGATTCGCCCGCGAGCCTCGTCTTCTTCATGGAGTACGTGCCGCAGACCCTCCACGACTGGCTCGCGCCCCGGGTGCGAGGCGTCGGCGGCGAGCGGGACGTGACACGTGTCGCCCGTCAACTCGACGTCGCCGCACGGAAGATGAGCGCTCACGGGCTCGTGCACTTCGACGGGCACTGGGGCAACGTCCTCACCGACGGCCGCCGCGTCCTCTTCACCGATTTCGGCCTCGCGCTCGCGGACACCTTCGCGCTCACCGCGCGGGAGACCGCGTTCCTCGCCGAGCACCGCGACCACGACCTCGGCTACGCGCGCAGCTTCCTCGTCAACTGGCTGCTCACGCACGCGCACGGCCTGACGAGCGCGGAGCGCCACGCCCACGTCCGCGCGCCCCGCCCCCTCGCCGGGCCCGGCCCCGGCGCCGCCCTCCTCGCGCGCGACGCCCCGCTCACCGCCCTACTGACGCCCTTCCTCGTCGCGGTCGCCCAAGGCGCCAGGGACACTCCCTACCCGGCGGCCGAGGTGGCCCGTACCCTGCGCCCATGAGCGCCGGACCCGTCACCCTCCACCTCAACCACCCCGTGCCGATACCGGTGGGGCACCGCGTCGAGATCGTCGAGTACGCGGACACCCGCCCGGAGAAGAAGCGTGAACGGCACGGCTTCGACGGCGCGGAGCCCTTCCGCCACCCGGTCGTCACGGACCTGGACACCGGCATCCGCTGGATGAACCACGTGCACGCGAGCCCGTACGGCAACGGCGGCAACTCCTTCAAGGCGAACGCGTACCCGCTCGCCCCCCGCACCAACGGCCTGGAGATCGCCCGCGCTTGGCGCGGCAGCGTCACGGCGTGCACGCTCGTCTTCGTGGAGGGGCTGAGCACCCAGCACACGACGCTGGTCGTGGCACCGGAGTAGCCCCAGGCGTCACCCCGCGCCCTGCGCTCCCGTCCGCCCCGCGTCCCTCACGCCCCGTCCGCCGCCCGTTCTCCCCGCGCCGGCCCCGCCGGGCCGCCCCGGACCTGGCGGTGGTCCCCGCGGAAGAAGGCCGCCGTGCGGGCGCGGAAGTCCTCGGCGCGCTCCCGGGCCTCCGCCCGCCGCT
>NZ_JAAGLR010000422.1 GCF_010548245.1 Streptomyces sp. SID11385 | reverse complement strand
GTCGAGTGCCGCGGTGAGGGCGTCGGTGACGGGCTCGTGCCCGGGGTGGCGGGTGAGGAGCGGCAGCGCGGCCCGTACGGCGTCCTCGGGGCCCGCGCCCCGGGTCAGGGCGTGGACGAGCAGGGCGTGGGCGCCGGCGGTGAGCATCGAGACGGGGTGGCCGTGGGTCTGCACGGCGCATTCCAGGGCGAGTTGGAGGACGAGCGCGGGGTCCCAGCCGCTGAGCAGGCCGAGCGGTGTGGAGCGGGTGGCGGGGGCGAGGCTGAGGGCGCGCGGGTTGCGGGGGCGGTCGAGGGTGCCGGCGCTCGCGTCGCCGAGCGCGGTGAGGCAGTCGCGGTCGGGGGCGCGGCGGGCGTAGAGCCATTCCTCGCGGGCGAGCCAGCCATCGGCCGTGCGGCGCTCGTCGGGCCCCCACTCGGCCTGCGTCGCGTACCAGCGGCGGTAGGCGGCGTGCAGATCGGTGGGCGGGTGCCAGGCGCCCGTGTCGCGCCGTACCTGCG
>NZ_JAAGLR010000398.1 GCF_010548245.1 Streptomyces sp. SID11385 | reverse complement strand
TCATTTGCGACAACTACGCCACCCACAAGACGCCCGCCATCAAGAGGTGGTTGTTGGCCCACTCCCGGTTCCACCTGCACTTCACACCGACCGGCTCGTCGTGGCTGAACCTCGTCGAGCGATGGTTTGCCGAACTGACTAACAAACAGATACGGCGAGGCGTCCACAAGTCCGTCCAGGCCCTCGAGAAGGACATCCGCAACTGGATCGCCGCCTGGAACACCGATC
>NZ_JAAGLR010000364.1 GCF_010548245.1 Streptomyces sp. SID11385 | reverse complement strand
CGGGCGGCGGCTTTGCGGCGCGGGGGGTGGATTCGCGGCGCGGGGGTGGCGGGCCTGCGCCACGGTGGCGAGGCCCCGCCGTGGGGCCGTCGGGGTCCTTCGGGTAATGTTCCAAGGTTCTGCTCCGTACGCCTGTGCGGGAACCGTCCGGGGGTGCGGAGCGGACTTACTGGAGAGGCGCCGCAGGGGGCGGCGTCCGTTACCCGGGGGGATCTCCATGCACACCCGACGCCGCACCACGGTCGCCGCCGCTTGCCTCGGCCTCGCGCTCAGCCTCTCGCTCACGGCGTGCGGCGGAGGAGGGCAGAAGGCGGTGAAGGGGATGCTCGTACAGACCACGAACACCCCCTCCACGCTCTACTGCGTGCAGCTCGACAACGTCAACGGCAAGTCGAGCCAGGACGGCCGCTGGTACGAGGTGAAGCAGAAGGACTACAACAAGGCCAGCTCCTCCGAGCCGGGCGCCCGGCTGAAGTTCACGCCGAAGGACGACGACTGCAAGAGGTCGTCGAACGGCTCGTCCTCGTCGTACTCGGACGACGACCACAAGAGCTACAAGAAGCACAAGAGCTACAAGAGCGGCACGAGCAAGAGCCGGAGTCGCAGTGGTGGCGGGAGTGGCAGTGGGGGCCGCGTGAGCAAGAGCCGCCGTTGACGGGAGGCGCCGTTGACGGGCGGAGCGGCGGGTACGGCCGAGCTGGCTGATAGGCGCTGAGCGGTGGCGGATCGCGTGCGGCCTGTGGAAAAACAGGGGCTTGCGAGAAAACGGCTCACTCTTCGGAGTGAGCCGTTTCGCGACTTCAGGGGAGTTATCCACAGATTTACTGATCGTTTCAGAATGACTTGAACCGCGGGTCTTGCGTCTAGCGATCTTGGTCGGCAAAGTGTCTGGGTGCGTGCTGGCCTTGTTCCGGATGACATTTGGGAGCGCGTGGCTCCGCTCCTACCAACCTCTCCTGAGCGGCGCCGCCGCCACCCCGGACGACTGCGTGTCCCCGACCGGGCGGCCCTCACCGGGGTGATGTACGTACTGCGGACCGGCGTTGCCTGGCGTGACGTCCCGGCCGAGATGGTCGGCTGCTCCGGGGTGACGGCCTGGCGCCGCCTGCGGGACTGGACCGAAGCCGGCGTAATGCCGCGCCCGCACGCAGCCCTGCTGACCGAGCTGTGCCATGCCGAACTGCTGGATCTTGAACGCTGCGCTGTCGACGGCTCGCATGTCCGGGCCCTCAAAGGGGGGATCACGTCGGCCCCTCGCCGGTCGACCGTGCCCGTCCTGGCTCCAAACACCACCTGATAGTCGACCGGCACGGAACCCCGCTCGCCGTAACGCTCACCGGCGGCAACCGCCACGACGTTACCCAGCTGCTGCCTTTGCTCGACGCGGTCCCGCCGATCCGGGGGTTGCGAGGACGGCCTCGTCGCAAACCGCGGCGCCTGTATGGCGACCGCGGCTACGACTTCGACAAGTACCGACGGATGTTGTGGGCACGTGACATCAAGCCGGTGTTCGCCCGACGCGGCGTCGCCCACGGCTCCGGGCTGGGCAAGACCCGTTGGGTGGTGGAGCGCACGTTCGCCTGGCTTCACCAATTCAAACGGCTCCGCATCCGCTACGAACGTCGTGCCGACCTCCACCAGGGCCTGCTGGAACTGGCCTGCAGCATCATCTGCCTCCGACGACTCCGAACGACGTGCTGACGCAACAGCAACCTCCGCGAGGGGTTCGTGAGGTTCGGATTGGGCTGTAGAGGTGCGATATGGACCCCACTGGTCAAAAGTCGGGGTGAACGCGCAGCGCCGCCAGGGTGGTCGGCGCCTGCTCTGGCTTGAATGACCAGCCCGGCATGCCGCCCCAGGCGATCGACACCCTCAAGTACTCGACCAGGGTGATGCCGGATCGGCCTGCCACGCCGTGAATGACCGGGTCGGCCACGTACCGGGCCATCTCGATCTCGTGGGTGGCACCACTGATGTTGGCCTTGTGCAACTCGTCCGGCGCAAAGTCGGAGAAGAACCCGTCCTCGCCAACCTCGGGGTCATCCTGCACGGCGTCCTGGTAGTCGCCCCAGCTCTCCCGCAGGTGCTGCACAGTCGGAAGCACCAGCGGGTCAGGAAGTACCGGGGCGGCTCTGTACTGGCTCCCTGTGGAGTAGCACTCGCTCAGCGCCGCGCAGTCCCCAGCGAACCACGCGCCGCCAACCTGGCGGAAGCATGCATCCAGAGCCGGCGGCACGGAGCCAATCTCAGCACGAAGAAGATCGAGCTCCCGCAGATCCTCGGCCGTAACCGGCTCCCGGGCGGGCATGACAGGCACGAGTCCGAGGTCGGTCAGCTGCTCCGCGAGACGGTCCACATGGCCTGCCACCCGCTGCATCGTCGCAAACGCCACCCCTCGGCAGTCCTCGTCAAGCGCATCTGGAACTGAGCCAAGACGGCGCAGGTCGGCCCAGACACCGTCATGATCACCGCTGATGTACCGCTGCGTAAAGGAAGTCACCGAGGCACCCTGTCCAACATCAGCATCCGTAGGCAAGCCCCGACTAGCTACGGCATCCCCCACGTCCTTGCTTCGCGGCTCAACTCATTCTGAAACGATCAGTTAGGGGCGAGGGGGTGGTTTGGCGTTACGGGGGGTGGGGGTTTGACATCCTGGTATAGGGGTCGCCCCCCAGGGAGGGAGGGGGCTGTCACGGGGTCGCCAAGAGCGGGCGCCCACCCGTCGAGCGGAGAGCCCGCCTGGCTCAGCGAGCGCGAGAGCCCCCAGCGCGAAGGCGCCCACCCCGCCCCGCCGAGCGCGAGAGGCCCGCCCCGCCCCCGAGCACGAGAGCCCCCCGAGCCCGAAAGCCCCACCCCACCTGATCGCGCACGCCCACCCCACCCCGCCCTCCGCCCCGCCCTCCGCGCCGCCCTCCACCCTTCCCCTGCCCGAATTCGGGCAGATTTCTTGCAGAACCCCCCTCCCCTCCCCCAATATCGACGAGTGCAAGAACGCCGACCCGACCCCGACCCCCTCGACGAGCTGCTCGACCACCTCACGCGGAGCACCCCGCTGAGCCGTGGCGAGGCCCATCGCGTGGTGATGGACGTCCTGGCGTTCTACGACGAGACCACCGAGGAATGGGTCCGCAGGCGGCACCGCGAGCTCCAGGCCAAGGGCCTCACCAACCCGGCGATCTTCGAGCGGATCTCCGAGGAGCTGCCGCACCGCGCGGTGGCCCCGCCACAGCTCTCCCTGCGACAGCTCCGGCGCATCGTCTACGGCTGATACGGCTGAAAAGCGCGACAGCCGAGAACCCGACGACCGCCAACCAGCCGGCCACCAACCCGGCACCCAGCACCCACCGACCGGCCGACCGGCACCGTCACCGCCCGGCCCCCACCACCGGCCGCGAACCCACCACCCAGAGCCACCGACAACACCACCACCAACACCGACACCACCACCAAGGGGCGAAAGCAACATGTGCGGAATCGTGGGATACGTAGGCCGGCGCGACGTCGCCCCCCTCCTGCTCGAAGGGCTCCAGCGCCTGGAGTACCGGGGCTACGACTCGGCGGGTGTCGTGATCACCAGCCCGAAGGCGAAGGCCCCCGGCCTCAAGCTCGCCAAGGGCAAGGGCCGCGTCCGCGACCTGGAGGCGCGCATCCCCAAGCGCTTCGCCGGGACGACCGGCATCGCACACACCCGCTGGGCGACCCACGGCGCCCCCAGCGACCACAACGCGCACCCCCACCTCGACCCGGCCGAGCAGGTCGCCATCGTGCACAACGGCATCATCGACAACGCCGACGAACTGCGCGCCCGCCTCACCGCCGACGGCGTCGTCTTCGCCTCCGAGACCGACACCGAGGTCCTCACCCACCTCATCGCCCGCGCCACGCACGAGTCCCTGGAGGACAGGGTCCGCGCCGCGCTCGGCCAGATCGAGGGCACGTACGGCATCGCGGTGCTGCACGCCGACTTCCCCGAGCGCATCGTCGTGGCCCGCAACGGCTCCCCCGTCGTGCTCGGCATCGGCGACAAGGAGATGTTCGTCGCCTCCGACGTCGCCGCCCTCGTCGCCCACACCCGCCAGATCGTCACGCTCGACGACGGCGAGATGGCGACTCTCACCGCCGACGACTTCCGCACCTACACCACCGAGGGCTCGCGCACGAACCCGGAGACGACCACGGTGGAGTGGGAGGCCGAGTCGTACGACATGGGCGGCCACGACACGTACATGCACAAGGAGATGAGCGAGCAGGCCGAGGCCGTCGACCGCGTGCTGCGCGGCCGGATCGACGAGCGCTTCTCGACCGTGCGCCTCGACGGGCTGAACCTCGACGCGCGCGACGCCCGCACCGTGCGGCGCATCAAGATCCTCGGCTGCGGCACCTCGTACCACGCGGGACAGATCGGCGCGCAGCTCATCGAGGAGATCGCCCGCATCCCCGCCGACGCCGAGCCCGCGAGCGAGTTCCGCTACCGCAACCCCGTCGTCGACCCCGAGACGCTCTACATCGCCGTCTCGCAGTCCGGCGAGACCTACGACGTCCTCGCGGCCGTGCAGGAGCTGAAGCGCAAGGGCGCGAAGGTGCTCGGTTTCGTCAACGTCGTGGGCTCCGCGATCGCCCGTGAGACGGACGGCGGGATCTACGTGCACGCCGGCCCCGAGGTCTGCGTCGTCTCGACCAAGTGCTTCACCAACACGACCGTCGCCTTCGCGCTGCTTGCCCTGCACCTCGGCCGCATCCGCGACCTCTCCGTCGCGGACGGCAAGCGGCTCCTGGAAGGGCTGCGACGGCTGCCCGGGCAGATCGCCGAGATCCTGGAGCGCGAGGACGAGGTCAAGGAGCTGGCGAAGGCGTACGCGGGCGCCCGCTCGATGATGTTCATCGGGCGCGTGCGCGGCTACCCCGTGGCGCGCGAGGCGAGCCTGAAGCTCAAGGAGGTCAGTTACGTGCACGCCGAGGCGTACCCGGCCTCTGAGCTGAAGCACGGCCCGCTCGCCCTCATCGAGCCCGCCCTGCCGACCGTCGCGATCGTCCCCGACGACGACCTCCTGGAGAAGAACCGGGCCGCGATCGAGGAGATCAAGGCCCGCGCGGGCCGCGTCCTCGCCGTCGCCCACCAGAAGCAGGAGAAGGCCGACGACACCTACGTCGTGCCCAAGAACGAGGACGAGCTCGACCCGATCCTCATGGGCATCCCGCTCCAGCTCTTCGCCTACCACACGGCCCTCGCGATGGGCCGCGACATCGACAAGCCGCGCAACCTGGCGAAGTCGGTGACGGTGGAGTAGCCGGCGGCGCTCGCTCCAGCGCGGGCGCGGCTACGAGGTTCGCTCGTACGAGGAGCACGAGTCGTACGAGCTACGAGGAGCACGAGTCGTACGAGCGAGGGGCGCCCCAGGCCGTGGGGCGCCCCTGCCGTGGTCCCGTGTCGCGTCCCGCTCAGGGGATGACGATCACCGGTCGCTGGGCGCGGCGGGCGAGGCGGCCCGAGACGGAGCCGAAGATGCGGCCCACGACGCCGTGCGTCGTACCGACGACGATGGCGTCCGCCTCGTACTCCTTGCCCACCTCCTCCAGTTCGTGACAGATGTCGCCGCCCCGCTCCACCAGGACCCAGGGCACCTCGGAGAGGAAGTCGGCGCAGGCCAGCTCCAGGCCGAGGACCTCGGTGCGGTGGTCGGGGACGTCGACGAAGACGGGTGGCTCGCAGCCCGCCCACACGGTGGTGGGCAGCCGGTTGGCCACGTGGACGATGATCAGCGCCGAGGCGGCGCGCAGTGCGAGCCCCACGGCATAGGAGAGAGCCCGTTCACTGGAGGTGGAACCGTCGAAGCCGACCACGACGCCGTGCCGGAAGGCCGGATCGCAGGACGGGCGGTTTTCCTCCAGCGCGAGGGGATCGGCCGCCGTTTCGGCGGTGGGCCGCTTGCGGTCCGCTGGTTCGGGGAATTCGTGACCGGCCATCGGTGTCTCGGCGAGTGAGTCCTCGTGACAAGGAAGACGGAAGAAGGAATCAGGGAAGACGAATCAGGGGGAATCTCGGGGAAAGCGGCGCACGGGGAGGAACAGGGAGCGGCACGATCACCGGACCGTGCGACTGTCCGGGAATCGCCTTCCCCAGCGCATACCCCCAAGGGTACGGCCTCACTCCTCCCCGAAGGGCCCGCCCGAGGCGGTCCGCCGACGCGTTCCAGGGAGCATGCCCGAGCCCTGCCCCCTCTGGCAATGGCCGGTGGCGCGTGCCACGTTCGCGAACCGCGGCGGCGGGCGGGGCGGCGGCGGAAGGACGGGGTGGGGGCGCGCGTGGAGGGGCGGCGGGGGCGCGAAGGTGGGCGATGCGGCGCGCGG
>NZ_JAAGLR010000329.1 GCF_010548245.1 Streptomyces sp. SID11385 | reverse complement strand
GCGCCGCGACCCGGCCGCAGACCCCGGAGCCGTCCCCGGCGCACCCGGCGGAGCACGCGCGTACGCCCCCGGCGGAGCCCGCGCGCACCTCGCCGCCGACCGACGCCCCGGCCGATTCCCAAGAGGCGGGCGGGAGCCCCGCCGTCTCCGAGTCCCCCCACACGCCCGCCCCCGCCAAGGGCGGCTTCACGCTGCGGCTCGACAACTTCGAAGGGCCCTTCGACCTGCTGCTCCAGCTCATCTCGCGGCACAAGCTCGACGTCACCGAGGTCGCGCTCTCCCGTGTGACGGACGAGTTCATGGCGCACATCCGGGGCATGGGGAGCGCCTGGGACCTCGACCAGACGACCGAGTTCCTCGTCGTCGCCGCGACCCTGCTCGACCTGAAGGCCGCCCGGCTGCTGCCCGTCGCCGAGGTCGAGGACGAGGCGGACCTCGCGCTCCTGGAGGCACGGGACCTGCTGTTCGCGCGGCTGTTGCAGTACCGGGCGTACAAGCAGGTCGCGGACATCTTCGCGGGGCGCCTCGCGCGCGAGGCACGGCGCTTCCCCCGTACGGTCGCGATGGAGCCCCGCTTCGCCGAACTGCTGCCCGACGTCGTGATCCGGATCGGGCCCGAAGGGTTCGCGCGGCTCGCCGTCAAGGCGATGCAGCCGAAGCCGGAACCCGCCGTGTACGTGGACCACATCCACGCCCCGCTCGTCTCCGTACGGGAACAGGCGGGGTTGCTCGTGGCGCGCCTTCGCGAGGTGGGCGAGGCCGATTTCGGGGCCCTCGTCGCCGACACCGACGACACCCTCACCGTCGTCGCCCGCTTCCTCGCGCTCCTGGAGCTGTACCGCGAGAAGGCGGTGGCGCTGGAGCAGGAGGAGGCCCTCGGTACGCTCACCGTCCGCTGGACCGGCGGCGAGGAGGACGCCGCGGCCTCCGCCGTCACCGACGAGTTCGACCAGGAGCACACCCCATGAGCCAGGACGCCATCGGCCGGGCGATCGACACGCGGTTCGCCACCGACGACGAGGACCTCGTCCCCGACCTCGCCGACCTCGACCTGCGGCCCGCGCTCGAGGCCGTGCTCATGGTCGTCGACGAGCCCGCGACCGAGGAACACCTCGCCAAGGTGCTCCAGCGGCCCGTGCGGCAGGTCGCGGGGGCGCTGCGGGCACTGGCCGGCGAGTACACGGCGCAGGGGCGCGGTTTCGAGCTGCGGCTCGTCGCAGGCGGCTGGCGGTTCTACTCGCGGGCGACGTACGCGGCGGCCGTCGAGAGCTTCGTCCTCGACGGGCTGCAGGCCCGGCTCACGCAGGCGGCGCTGGAGACGCTGGCGGTCGTCGCCTACCGGCAGCCGGTCAGCCGCGCGCGGGTCTCGGCGGTCCGCGGGGTCAACTGCGACGGCGTCATGCGCACCCTGCTCCAGCGCGGGCTGGTGGAGGAGGCGGGCACGGAACGCGAGAGTGGTGCGATCCTGTACCGGACGACGCACTACTTCCTGGAGCGGATGGGCCTGCGCGGCCTGGACGAGCTTCCGGAGCTGGCGCCCTTCCTGCCGGAAGCGGAGGCCATCGAGGCTGAGACACTGGAAGGTGTGCCGTCGTTCGATCCGGACGCCGAAGACGACGGCGCCGCGCACGGTCACGGATACACCGGGGCCGTCGAAGACGACCATCTCGACCACCTCGATCCGACGGAACACTGATGCGAAGCAGCGGCAGGGACAGCGGGCGCGGGAATCACCGGGGAGCCGGTAACCAGCGCGACGACAAGCAGAAGAGGGCGGGACGCCCCCGTCCCGAGGAACGCCGCTACGACGTGCCGGGAGCGCACGGCGGCAGCGAGGACAAGCGCTCGGGCGGCCGGCCCGGGAGCGGCGCGGGCAGGCCGGGCGGCTCCGGCAAGAGCGCGGGCTCCGGCTCCGGTGCGCGCGGCGGCTCCGGCTCCGGTGGGC
>NZ_JAAGLR010000300.1 GCF_010548245.1 Streptomyces sp. SID11385 | reverse complement strand
GGCCGCGCGCACGAGCGCCTCGGCGGCCTCCTGGCCGAGCGGCGCGAGCGTGTGGGTGCGGACGAGGTCGGGCGGGAGCCGGTGGGTGAGCCCGGCGGGGCGCAACTCGACGTCGTACTGGCTGCGTTCGGTGGCCACGACGAGTACGGGCAGCGTGTCGATCCGCTCCGCCGCGCCGACCAGCCAGCGGCGCGAGGCCCCGTCGGCGTGGTGCACGTCGTCCACCGTGACGAGGACGGGGCCCTGCTCGGCGTACGCGCGCAGGGTCTCCCAGCAGCGGTCGGACTCGGCCTGTGCGTCCGCGCCGTAGAACGGCGGCCGGCCCTCCGGGCCCCGCCCGAGGAACTGCCGTACGGTCCCGAGCGCTTCGCCGTCCTTGTCCGGCGCGCACCGTGCCCGCAGCACCCGCACCCCGCGCCCGGCGGCGCCCGCGGCGACCGCGTCGAGCAGCGCGGTGCGGCCCGTCCCCG
>NZ_JAAGLR010000269.1 GCF_010548245.1 Streptomyces sp. SID11385 | reverse complement strand
TCCGGGGTGGCCGTCGTGGTGGGCTCGGTCGCCGTGGCGGGGGACACGGCCGCGGCTGTCGTACGGGGTGTGCCGAGTGCCGCGCGGGCGGCGGGCAGTGCGGGGCCGGGCCCGCGGCGTACGGCTGGTCGAGCGGGACGAGAAGCTGGCGGCAGGAGGGCGAGGAGCCGTGCTGCTCGGCCCTGATCCGCTGTTTCATCGTGGGCGGCAGCGAGCGCCCCTGGACGAGCGGTGGCCCGAAGAGGGCCGTCGCGACGGCGAAGCCCTGCGGGCCGCTCTCCTCGCAGGGGAGGTCGCGCGGCTGCGGGGCGGGGGTCGCGGGGGCGGCGGCCTGGGCGGGGGCGGCCGCGAGGCCGAGGAAGGCGAAGAGCGCGAGGAAAGCGCCGACGAGCGCCTTCCACAGCGTCGAGAAGGTCTGGGCAGCCACGGTGTGCTCACTTTCAGCTTGGGCGATTTGCGTACTTCCTCATGATGTGTACCGGCGGCGTCACAGGGGGGAGCGACGCCCGTGGCGCGCAGATCTTCTGATGAACGTCACTCGGACGGAGGCCCCGTGACGGACCGGGGAACAGCCGTCGTCCGGGGTGCCGAAGGGGGCACCGAGTGGTATGGGCCGGTGTGTATAGTCGGGCGACAGAGGTCCCTGAACGTCAAAGAAGGACGAGGTCGCGCGGTGAAGAAGCTTCTCCTGGTCGCACTGGCCGCCATCGGCGGGCTCCTCGTGTACCGCCAGATCCAGGCGGATCGCGCCGAGCAGGATCTGTGGACGGAGGCGACCGACTCGGTTCCCTCGGGTTCCTGAGCAGTCGCGCTCCTGCTGAACGGGCTCCAGCCGCCGAGGGCGGCCGGGGCCCGTCGCCGTATCCGGACCACTGAGGCACACCGCCGGGTGCGCCGGGGCACACCCACCGCCCCAACAGGCCCCCCGTGCACGCCAATTCGGTACGCGCGCGGGACAGCGGGCCGTGCGGGGCGGCAGGATGGGCCGGGCGTGGGGGCGCGGGCTCCCGGGGGAGCGAGGGGCTGCGGATGCGGGGCGGGCGCGTACGGACGGCGGGGCGCGGCGGCG
>NZ_JAAGLR010000232.1 GCF_010548245.1 Streptomyces sp. SID11385 | reverse complement strand
CCCCTCGGCGTGGCCCGGATTCTCGTCGCCGACCTGGCGGAGGCCGGTCTCGTCGCGATCCACCAGCCCGGCGGCGACGAGAACGCCGGCGGCCAGCCAGACGTGACACTGCTCGAAAGGGTGCTCAGTGGACTTCGCAAGCTCTAGTGGCGAACCGGGACGGTCGACCACCAGCGCGAAAATCGTGGTCGCCGGCGGCTTCGGCGTGGGCAAGACGACCTTCGTCGGCGCCGTCTCGGAGATCAACCCGCTGCGCACCGAAGCCGTCATGACCAGCGCGAGCGCCGGCATCGACGACCTCACCCACACCGGCGACAAGACCACCACCACCGTCGCCATGGACTTCGGCCGCATCACCCTCGACCAGGACCTCATCCTCTACCTGTTCGGCACCCCCGGACAGGACCGCTTCTGGTTCATGTGGGACGACCTCGTCCGCGGCGCCATCGGCGCCATCGTCCTCGTCGACACCCGCCGCCTCGCCGACTGCTTCCCCGCCGTCGACTACTTCGAAAACTCGGGCCTCCCCTTCGTCATCGCCCTCAACGGCTTCGAAGGACACCAGCCCTACACCCCCGACGAAGTACGCGAAGCACTCCAGATCGGCCCCGACACCCCCATCATCACCACCGACGCCCGCCACCGCGCCGACGCCAAATCCGCCCTCATCACCCTCGTCGAACACGCCCTCATGGCCCGCCTGCGGTAACGAGCGCGTGCGAAAGGGCCCGTACTCCCGGGGAGTACGGGCCCTTTCGGCGTTCCTTGCGGCGGCGCGGCTTCCGCGGCGGCGCGCCGCGGGCTCAGCGCCAGCTGTGCGGGGCGTGGAAGCCGTTCTCGCGCTCCAGGCGGCGCCAGCCGGCGCGGGCGGCGCGGACGGACCGCTCGGTGGTGGGCGCGGCGGCGGTCTCGGCGGCGCGGGCGAGGAGCACGGCGGTCAGAGCCGCGAGTTCCTCGGGCTCGGCGTGGCCCTTCTCGACGCGCAGGAGGCCGGGGTCGACGGTGACGGGCTCGCTCATGTCGTTCCGTTCTGCTTCGTAGGGGGTGCGGGTGGCCTCGCGGGCGCTCACTGCGGCGGGTTGCCGTGCTTGCGCGAGGGGAGATCGGCGTGCTTGGTGCGGAGCATCGCGAAGGAGGCGATGAGCACCTCGCGGGTCTCGGCGGGGTCGATGACGTCGTCCACGAGGCCGCGCTCGGCCGCGTAGTACGGGTGCATCAGCTCCGACTTGTACTCCTTGACCATCTTCTGCCGCATGACCTCGGGGTCGTCGGCCGCGGCGATCTGGCGGCGGAAGATGACGTTCGCGGCGCCCTCGGCGCCCATGACGGCGATCTCGTTGGTGGGCCAGGCGTAGGTGAGGTCGGCACCGATGGACTGCGAGTCCATGACGATGTAGGCACCTCCGTACGCCTTCCGCAGGATCAGCGAGATCCGGGGGACGGTCGCGTTGCAGTACGCGTAGAGGAGCTTCGCGCCGTGCCGGATGATCCCACCGTGCTCCTGGTCGACGCCCGGGAGGAAGCCGGGGACGTCCAGAAGGGTGAGGAGCGGGATGTTGAAGGCGTCGCACATCTGCACGAAGCGCGCGGCCTTCTCGCTCGCCTCGATGTCGAGGACGCCCGCGAGGGACTGCGGCTGGTTGGCGATGATGCCGACGACCTGGCCGTCGAGACGGCTCAGGGCACAGATGATGTTGGTCGCCCAGCGCTCGTGGACCTCCAGGAACTCGCCGTCGTCGACCAGCTCCTCGATGACCTTGCGCATGTCGTAGGGGCGGTTGCCGTCGGCGGGGACGAGGTCGAGGAGGGCGTCGCCGCGGCGGTCCGCGGGGTCCTCGCTCTCGGCGGCCGGGGGGTTCTCGCGGTTGTTCTGCGGGAGCAGCGAGAGGAGGTAGCGGACCTCGGCGAGGCAGGTCTCCTCGTCGTCGTACGCGAAGTGGCAGACGCCGGAGGTCTCGGCGTGCACGTCGGCGCCGCCGAGCCCGTTCTGGGTGATCTCCTCGCCGGTGACGGCCTTGACGACGTCGGGGCCCGTGATGAACATCTGCGAGGTCTCGCGGACCATGAAGACGAAGTCGGTGAGCGCCGGGCTGTAGGCGGCGCCGCCCGCGCAGGGGCCGAGCATGACGGAGATCTGCGGGATGACGCCGGACGCCTTGGTGTTGCGCTGGAAGATGCCGCCGTAGCCCGCGAGCGCGGAGACGCCTTCCTGGATACGGGCACCGGCGCCGTCGTTGAGCGAGACGAGCGGGGCCCCGGCCGCGATGGCCTTGTCCATGATGTTGTGGATCTTCGCGGCGTGGGCCTCGCCGAGGGCGCCACCGAAGATGCGGAAGTCGTGCGCGTAGACGAAGACGGTGCGTCCGTCGACGGTTCCCCAGCCGGTGATCACGCCGTCGGTGTAGGGCTTCTTCGCCTCCAGGCCGAAGCCGGTGGCGCGGTGCCGCCGCAGCTGCTCGACCTCGTGGAAGGAGCCGGGGTCGAGGAGCAGGTCGATCCGCTCGCGCGCGGTGAGCTTCCCCTTGGCGTGCTGGGCCTCGGTGGCCCGGTCGCTGGGGCCACGCAGCGCCTCGGCGCGTACCGCGAGCAGTTCCGCCACGCGGCCCTTGGCGTCCTTGGGCTCGTCCGGGGTCGCGTCCGGCGTCTCGTCCAAAACGGTCATGTAGCGACCATACGAAATCGGGCGCGGCAAAGGGTCCGTCGGGTCCGCACAGTCTCGCGCGGCATTTCCTGGTGTCCTTGCACAGAAACACGGGGACGGGACGGTCCGGCCCTGCACAAAGGGGCGCGGCTCTTGTCGGGGTCCGACAAGAGAGGGCCGGGGGCTTGGTACGAGAGATGCGCCACAGGCGGGTACGGGAGGGGGCGGGGTCTTGTCCGGTCCCTCCCGTACCCGTCGCGGTACGGCTCAGCAGCCGCCGCAGGTCTTGAAGGTCACGTCCCAATGGCTGCCCTCGTCGGCGTAGAGGTTGCCCGAGGCCGCCTGCCACTGCGGGTATCCGTCGCCGCGCAGCCCGATGTACGTGAAGGTGTTCTTCACGTAATTGGTCAGACACGTGTTCTTGCCGAAGTCGAGCTTGTAGCCGTTCCAGTGCGAGTACGTTCCCGAGGCGTGGCCCGTCTCGGTGCCCCCGGTGATGTTGAGCGGACAGCCCGAGGCGGACTTGAGGGTCTGGGCGCCCTGGGCGGTGGCCAGGTTGAGCTGGTCGAAGGACGTGCAGGTGGGGGTGTTGCGGTCCGAGCAGCCGCCGGAGGAGGACCAGGTGATGCCGGAGGCGCTGAACATGGAGGTCGCGGTGGCGTGGCTGATCTTGTCGACCGCGAAGGCGGGGGCGGCGGTGAGGGCGCCGACGCCGGGGGCGAAGAGGGCGGCGCCGAGGAGGGCACCGGTGGCGAGGAGGGGGCGCAGGCGGGGGGTGGCGGGCATGACGGTCTCCTGTGCACGCGTCGGGTCATGGGGGTGGCGCGGTGGAGCAGGGTGATCGTGCCGTACGGGGCGGGCGGGGCGCCAGAGGGCCTGTGCGGTCACCCGGCCGGGCGTACGGCGGGTGCGCCGGGGGGCCGCGCACCACGAGGATGGACCGTGTCCGGGCGAGCCCACGCACTAACTGTTGAAACTTGAACGGGATGGGTTTACTCTCGGCCGTGTCGTTGAATGTTCAACCTTCAATGACGTTCGTCCCCCTTCTTTCCCCAAGGAGCAACCATGGGTCTCTTCGGCCGCAAGAACGAGAACGCCACCCCCGAGGCCGCCGCGCCCGCCGCCGTCAGCCCCGACCTCGCCGCGCTGACCGGCGACTACACGATCGACCCGGTGCACTCGGCGCTCGGCTTCTCGGCGCGCCACGCCATGGTCACCAACGTCAAGGGCTCCTTCAAGGACTTCGAGGGCACGCTGCACCTCGACGGCGCCGATCCCTCCCGTTCCAGCGCCTCGCTCGACGTCAAGCTCGACAGCGTCGACACGGGCGCGCCCGACCGTGACGGCCACCTCAAGAGCGCCGACTTCTTCGACGTCGAGAACCACCCGCTGATGACCTTCCGCTCCACCTCCGCCGAGGCGCTCGGCGGCGACGACTACCGCGTCAGGGGCGACCTCACGATCCACGGCACGACCAAGCCGCTCACGATCGACCTGGAGTTCAACGGCTCGGCGAAGGACCCCTTCGGCAACGAGCGCGTCGGCTTCGAGGGCACGGCGGAGATCCTGCGCTCGGAGTGGGGCCTCACCTACAACGCGGCCCTGGAGACCGGCGGCGTGCTCGTCTCGGACAAGATCAAGCTGACGCTGGAGATCTCGGCGATCAAGAACGCGTGAGCGGCGCGAGGCCCTGACAGGGCGGTCGCCCCCCGCCACGCGTGTCTGCCCCACCCGGTGCCCCTCTCGGTGCCCTCCGGTACGGCCGGAGGACGGCGAGGGGGGCATCGTCGCGCGTACGGGGCGGCGGGGGTGGAGCGCGGGGCGTCGTCGCGCCTACGGGGACGGCGGGCGCGCGCGGAGCGCGGGGGCTCAGGCCGGGGCGTGGTGGGGCTGGTCCGCGGCGAGGGGGGTGCCGGTGAGGAGGGCGGGGGCGAGGTCCTCGCCGTACCAGCCGGTGGCCCAGGGGCCCCACCAGGCGGGGTCGGCCTCCCA
>NZ_JAAGLR010000201.1 GCF_010548245.1 Streptomyces sp. SID11385 | reverse complement strand
AGCAGCAGCGCGGCACCGGCGAGGCGGCGGGTGAGGGGCTTGGACATGGTGCTCCTTCGCGGGGGATCAGTGAATGCGTACGGGACCCACCGGGGCCCCGGACGCCGTGACTACCGCGTGAGCGGGGCGAAGGTTGCGGGACGCCTGGGCAAAGAGTTCGCAATGCGTCGTATTGTCGGCCTCTTGCCGCGCCTCCGGGGCGAGGGCGCCCGCACCGCCTCCGACCTGCGGTTCTCCACTCCAGGTACCTCTTCCGAGGGGCCCTCGCCGTCCCCCGCGAGGGCGAGGTGTCGTACGGCTGAGCCCGCGAGGCGGGCGGGGCGGATGGGGAGCGGGGATCGGCCGGGACGCGTGGCGCGTGCGGCGCGCGGGGTCGCTCAGGGCGCCGTCACGATGCGTACGTCCGCCGGTCCGTCCGCGCCCTTCGCGCCGCCCGCCGCGCCCTTGCCCGCGCCCGTCGCC
>NZ_JAAGLR010000161.1 GCF_010548245.1 Streptomyces sp. SID11385 | reverse complement strand
CGGCAGGCTCGCGGAGGCGTGGCTCGTCGTCGCGAGCGACGCCCGCGCCAACGTCCCGCTCGACAGCAGCCTCACGGGCCGCTTCCCCTCCGGGCCGGTGGGGGACAGGGCGGTACGGGACAGCCTGACGCAGGCCGCGCGCCTCGCCGCACTCGACCGCACCCGGCTCCGCGTCACCCTCCTCGTCCCCGAGAACGCGGCGGCCCTGACCCCGGCGCTCGCCCAGGCACTGCGCGCGGACCGGCTCGCGCTGCCGGTGCGGGCCGCCTCGACGGCGGGGGAGGCGGCGCGGTGACGAGCGAGGAGTTCCCCGACGCGCACCGTCCCGCTCCGGCGATGCGGGCCGCGCTGCGCCGGCTGCACCCCCTGCCCCGGCAGGCGGGGGAGGTGGCCAGGCATGTCGCCGAGGCCGCGAGGACGAAGCGCCCCGTACGGCTCGGTGCGGTCGGGATCGACGTACGGCACCGGCTGCCGGCCGGGCTGAGCCTCGTGCACGTCCAGCGCGAGCGGAGCGGGGAGCTGACCTCGTACCGGGTACGGGCCTGGTGCTGGTGCGGCGCGCACCCGCCGCTCGACCTGCCCCCGCACCCCGAGCGGCTGATCGCCCCCGACCTGACGCTCGCCCGGCTCCACGCCGAGGGCGAGAACCCCTCCGAACTGCTCCTCGCCGTCGCCGAGTGGTCCACGCGCCACGAGCGGCTCACCGACTGGCTCGCGCGCGTCGCCGACGCCCACGGCCCCGGGCACGGGCTCGTCATCCGCGACGACACGGGCTCCGAACTCCCCTGGGAACTCCTGTGGCTCCCCGGCCGCCCGGCACCCCCCACCGCGGAGGACGCGCGACGAGCGGAGCCCGCCGCTCCGCCGCCCCCGCGGCTGCTCGGTGCCACGCTCCGTACGACGCGCTGGATCGTGCGGGACCCGCGCGAGCGGCTGCCCGAGCCGGTGCCGCCGCGGCCCGGCCGCGTGCTCAGCTACACCGAGGCCGGCATGCGAGGCGACGCCGAGGCGTTCCGGCCCTTCGCGCACACCCCGCACACCCGTTTCCCCCTCTTCCTCGACCAGTTGGAGGACACGGCCGAGGAGACCGGCCTCGTCTACGTCGCCTGCCACGGCACGTACGGCGCGCGCCTGGGCGAACTGCGGCTCGGCACCACCACGTGGCGCGAGCTGAACACCCGCCCGATGCGCGCCCTCGCCGGACAGCACCCCGTCGTGTACCTCAACGCCTGCCACTCCGGCCGGTCCGTCGACAACAGCGCGCAGGGCGAGAGCCGGCTGCGCGGCTTCACGGAGCTGTTCCTGCGCAAGGGCGCGGCGGGCTGCGTCGTGGCGATGGGCCCGGTCAACGACGAGGAGGCGCGCGAGACGGTGCACGCGGTCATGGCCCAGCTCGCCGCCGCGCCCCGGCTCTCGCTCGCCGAGGCCCTGCGCAGGCACCGCGCCGAGGTCACCGCGGCCTTCCCCGACCTGCGCCGCCTGCCGACGCTCTACGACGGCGACGCCTTCGACGTCCCCGGGCAACGGCGGGTCAGGCGGCTCCTGTACACGTACATGTTCCATCACTACGGTCACCCGCACGGGCTCCTCGGCCTGCGCGGGCAGGACGCGGGGGCGCCCGCGCCGGAGGAGGCGGGCGAGGGGTGAGCGAGCAGCGGTACGTCCCGGAGCTGATCACCGAACCGCTCGTGGCCTGGCCCGAGGAGGCCGAGCCCGGCAGCCACCACCTCGTCACCGTCGACCTCCTCGGCCCCTACGGCACCGACCCCGCCGACTGGCCCTACCCGGCGGAGGAGTTCGCCTTCACGGTCGGCCTCGACGGGGAGCCCTTCCTGACGTGCACGGCGCTCGACGAACCGGTCCTCGTCCTGCACCGCTTCGGCGGCACCTACGGCCCCGCGCGTTTCCTCCTCGACGTCGGCGACCTCACCGGCGACCTGACCCTGTGGCTCACCCTCGCCAACGAGCACGGGGTCCCTGTGCACAGCGCGGCGCTGCCGGTGACGGTGCGGCCGGGCGCCGGGGAGGGCGAGGAGCGGCCCGAGGACACGGTGCGCCTCCCGGCGGGCACGGACGCGGCCCCGTACGAGGACCCGCCCGCGCCCCCACCGCCCCCGCC
>NZ_JAAGLR010000126.1 GCF_010548245.1 Streptomyces sp. SID11385 | reverse complement strand
CGCTGCCGCTCGCGCGGCGCGCGGCGGGGCTGCTCGCGGCGGACGGGACGGCCTCGGTCGTCGTGGACTGCGAGGCGGGGCCGGTACGGCTCGGGCTCGCGGGCGATCTCGCGGGGCGGCTCGGCGGGAGCGCGGTGACGCTCGACGAGCTGCGCGCGGACGCGCTCGCCGGGCTCGTGAAGGACGTACGGGGCGGACAGGGCGCCGCCACGACAAGGAGGGCTGCGTAATGCCGCAGGGACAGCCGGCCGTCGTGCCGGACGACGGGATGACGACGCGCCAGCGCCGCAACAGGCCGCTGCTCGCGGTCCACACGGGCCCGGGCAAGGGCAAGTCGACGGCCGCCTTCGGGCTCGCGCTGCGGGCCTGGAACCAGGGCTGGCCGATCGGGGTGTTCCAGTTCGTCAAGTCGGCGAAGTGGAAGGTCGGCGAGGAGAACGCGCTGCGCGTCCTCGGCGCCTCGGGCGAGGGCGGCACGGTCGCCTGGCACAAGATGGGCGAGGGCTGGTCCTGGGTCCAGCGCGACGGCCAGGACTCCAACGAGGACAAGGCCCGCGAGGGCTGGGAGCAGGTCAAGCGGGACCTCGCGGCCGAGACGTACAGGCTGTACGTGCTCGACGAGTTCGCGTACCCGCTGCACTGGGGCTGGATCGACACCGCCGAGGTCGTCGAGACCCTGCGGACCCGCCCCGGCAACCAGCACGTCGTCGTCACGGGGCGCAACGCGCCGCGGGAGCTGATCGACGCGGCGGACCTCGTCACCGAGATGACGAAGATCAAGCACCCGATGGACGCGGGGCAGAAGGGGCAGCGGGGCATCGAGTGGTGAGCACGACCCCGCCGCCGGACGCGCCGGGCGCGCCCCTCCCGCCGCGCCTCGTCCTCGCCGCGCCCTCCTCCAACAGCGGCAAGACGACCGTCGCGACCGGGCTCATGGCCGCCTTCCGCGCGGCCGGGCTCTCCGTGTCGCCGCACAAGGTGGGGCCCGACTACATCGACCCCGGCTACCACGCGCTCGCGACGGGACGGCCCGGGCGCAACCTCGACGCGTACCTGTGCGGCACCGACGCGCTCCTGCCGCTCTTCGCGCACGGCGCGCGCGGCGCGGACCTCGCCGTGGTCGAGGGCGTCATGGGGCTCTACGACGGCGCCGCGGGGCAGGGCGAGCTGGCCTCGACCGCGCAGGTCGCGAAGGCGCTCGGGGCGCCCGTCGTGCTCGTCGTGGACGCCTCGGCGCAGTCGCGCTCGGTCGCGGCGCTCGTGCACGGGTTCGCGTCCTTCGACCCGGAGGTGCGGATCGGCGGGGTGATCCTCAACAAGGTCGGCTCGGACCGGCACGAGGAGTTGCTGCGGGCCGCGCTCGACGAGGCGGGCGTGCCCGTGCTCGGGGTGCTGCGCCGCACGAAGGAGCTGTTCACGCCCTCGCGGCACCTCGGCCTCGTCCCGGCGGCCGAGCGGCGCGCGGAGGCGGTCGACGCGGTCGCCGCGCTCGCGGAGCACGTACGGGCCGGCTGCGACCTGCCCGCGCTGCTGCGCCTCGCGCACTCCGCCGCGACGCGGA
>NZ_JAAGLR010000090.1 GCF_010548245.1 Streptomyces sp. SID11385 | reverse complement strand
TCGCCGCCCGCGAGGGGACGCCGCTCGCGCGGGTCCTCGCCCGCCCGGACCCGCTCACGCCGGTGGACGACCCGCTCACGCCGGTGGACGGTACGTGGGCGGGACGGGCTCAGTCCGCCGCCGCCCCCGGCGTCCGCTGACCGCGCCACTGCTCGGCGCCCCACTCGTGGAACCGCTTCACCTCGGTGAAGCCGAGCCGTGCCGCGAGGCGCATCGAGCGGGTGTTGGCCGTCCGGATCGTCACCACCACCGGATCGCCGGGACGCGCGAGCGCGCACCAGCCGAGCGCCGCCGCGCACGCCTCGGTCGCGTAACCGCGGCCCCACGCGCGGGGCAGGAAGAGGTACCCCAGCTCGGTGGCCCCGTCCTCGCGCCGGTCGAGCGTCACCGCGCCGATCATCCCGTCCGCCACCGTGACCACGAAGAACCCCGGGCGCTGTCCGGGCACTTCGGGCATCGCCGCCTCCAGCTCCGCGCGCGGTCGGGCTCCGCCCGTGTAGGTGCCGACCTCCTCCGAGGAGAAGAGTTCGACGCACGTCGCCCGGTCCCGCGCCTCGGCGGCGCGGAGCACGAGGCGGGCGGTCGGTATCGGGGCGGGCGGCCAGTCGGCGGACGCGGGTGCTGTCATGACGGGCCAGGCTAGCCCGCTCCCCCGCGCCCGGGCGGGAACCGGCGAGCCATCAGCTCCGCCGCCCGTCACGCCCCCAGCCGCTGCCCCAGCCGGATGATCGCCGCTCGTACCCCGTCCGCGTAAGGCCCCGCCGTCAGCGCCTCGGCCGCCTCGCGGGCGCGGACGAGGTGGGCGCGGGCCTCGCTCGTACGGCCGACGCGGGCGTAGTCGGCGGCGAGGGCGAGGCGGAGGCG
>NZ_JAAGLR010000059.1 GCF_010548245.1 Streptomyces sp. SID11385 | reverse complement strand
GCTCGGGACCGCAGGCGCGCCCGGCCTCGGCGAGCCTGACCTCCCACAGCGGGAGCCCGCCGGGCCCGGTCGCCGCGGGGTCCGCGGCCTGGTCGAGCGCGGTGGCGAGCCAGGTGTCGGCGCTCATGCGGGGATACCTCCTTCGGCGACTCCGGCGGCACCAGCGACGCCGGCGACCCCCGCGCCACGCCGTGCGGCGTCGCGCAGGAACGGCAGGGAGCGCGCGGCCTGGTCGGGCCCGGCGTGCGAGTGGCGGGGCAGTTCGACGACGGTGAGCCCCTGGTAACCGATGGTTTCGAGCGCGGCGAGCACGGGCGGGAAGTCGATCTCGCCGTCACCGAACGGCAGGTGCTCGTGGACGCCCCGGCGCATGTCCTCGATCTGCACATGCCGCAGCCAGGGCGCGGCCTCGGCGACGCAGTCGGCGGGCGGCTTCGGTTCGAGGCACTGGCAGTGGCCGAGGTCGAGCGTGAGCCCGAGCGGCGCCGGGTCGCCGAGGAGGCCGCGCAGCCGGTGGAAGCCCGCCAGGTCGCCGACGAGGTGCCCGGGCTCGGGCTCGATCGCGAGCGGCACCCCGGCGGCCCCGGCCGCTTCGAGTACGGGCGTGAGCGCGCCGAGCAGCCGGTCCCAGGCCGCTCCTTCGTCCTGGCCCCCGGGCAGCACCCCGCTGAAGCAGTGCACGGCGTGCGCGCCGAGTTCGGCGGCCACGCGCACGGCGGTCAGGAGCAGTCCGGTGCGCAGGGCGCGGCGGTCCGGGTCGGGGTCGAGGAGCGAGGGGCCGTGCTTGGCGCGCGGGTCGAGGACGTAGCGGGCGCCGGTCTCGACGGTGACGGAGAGGTCCAGCTCCGCCAGCAGCGCGCCGACGCGGGCGGTGCGGGCGGGCAGGTCCTCGGCGAGCGGGTCGAGGTGCATGTGGTCGAGGGTGAGGCCGACGCCGTCGTAGCCGAGGTCGGCGAGCAGGCGCAGGGCCTCGGGCAGCCGCAGGTCGGTGAGCCCGTTGGTGCCGTAGCCGAATCGCAGGGCGCTCATGTGGGGTTCACCCGCCTGGAGAGGGCCTTCGCGAGCGGCGCGAGCGCGGTGGTCGCGAGCGCGGTGCCGAGGGCGCCGGTACGGGCCGTGAGGGCCGCTTGCAGCGGGATCATGGCGCGGATGCCGCCGCCGACGGCGCGCCCGGTGAGCTGCGGGGACGGGTTGAGCGCCGCGTGCAGGAACGGCCGGCCCGCGCTCAGCGCGTACCCGGCGGCGAGCGCGGCGGCCAGGGGTGGACCCGGCGGGCCGGGG
>NZ_JAAGLR010000022.1 GCF_010548245.1 Streptomyces sp. SID11385 | reverse complement strand
CGGGGGCGGGGGCTGCGGTGGCGGGCGCGGGGGTCGCCCCCGTACCCGTACCGCCCGCACCGCGGTCCGTCCCGCCGCCCGCGCCGCCCAGCAACCCCGCGAGCGGCAGGTCCGCGAGGCCCAGGCTCCGTGCCGTCGCCGTCAGTTCGGCCAGTCGCGGGTCGCCGCCGCTCGCCATGAGCTTGGTGAGCAGCGCCGAGACGGTCAGGTTCTTGATGTCGCCCGTCGAGACCGAGCCGAGGACGCGGGTCAGGTCCTCGGTGAAGGAGGCGGAACCGTCGAGCCACGGGCCCGCGAGCGTACGGGCCGTCTCGGAGCCCTGCACGAAGCCGTCGAGCCCCTTGCCGAGCGAGACCGAGCGCACGAGCCGGTCGAAGAACACGTCCTCGCCGCCGACGATGCTGACGTTCGCGTGCTCCAGACCCGTCGCGAGGACCGTGGCCTGCGACTCGGCGACGTGCCGCTGCGCCTCCAGGCCCGCGAGGCGGATGTCCTTCTCCGCCTCCAGGCGGAGCCGGTACTCCTCGTGGCCGCGCGAGGCCTCGTCGAGCGCCGCCATCGCCGCCGCCTTGTCGGTGAGCCCCGCCGCCTCCGCCTTGAGCTTCTTCTCGACGGCCGCGGCCTCCGCGCTCGCCTTCTCCTGCGCGCCCGCGGCCTCCGCGAGTGCCTTCTCGCGCGTGCCCTCGGCCTCCGCGAGCGCGAGTTCACGCGCTCCGGCCGCCTCGGCGAGCGCGAGTTCGCGGGCGCCCGCCGCCTCGGCGCGCA
>NZ_JAAGLR010000688.1 GCF_010548245.1 Streptomyces sp. SID11385 | reverse complement strand
CGCGGCGGGCTGCGACTGGCTCCACGTCGACTACGAGGAACACTTGCGCCCCTTCTACGAGAAGGCCTGCGGCTTCGCCCCCACGGCGGCCGGACTCGTCCGCCTCCGCGCGGCCTGAGCCGGAGCGCGTACGGGCCGGGGGCGCCCCTCCGCGCGCACCCGGCCCGTCCCAGCGGTCTCCTCCGCCTCCGCGCGGCCTGAGCCGGAACGCCTACGGGCCGGGGGCGCCCCTCCGCGCGCACCCGGCCCGTCCCCGTGCGGCCGGGCCCTCAGGCCCTCGCCCCGCTCAGTCCCACTGCGGCATGATCTCCTCCCCGTAACGCGACCCCGCCGAGCCGTGCGGCAGGATCTCCTGGATGCGGGCGAGGTCCTGCGGGGTGAGGACGACCGAGGCGGCGGCCACGTTCTCCGCCAGGCGCCGCGGGCTGCGCGTGCCGGGGATGGGGACGATGTCCTCGCCCTGCGCCAGAAGCCACGCGAGGGCGAGCTGCGTGACGGTGATGCCCTTCTCGCCCGCGAGCGCGGTCAGCTGCCGTACGGCGTCCAGGTTCTTCTCGTAGTTGCCGGGCTGCCAGCGCGGGTCCGTCGCGCGCATGTCGTCCGCCGGGTAGGCGGCGGCCGGCTGGACCGCCGAGGTGAGGAAACCGCGGCCGAGCGGCGAGTACGGTACGAAGCCGATGCCCAGTTCGCGCACCACCGGCAGGACCGCCGTCTCGACCTCCCGCTCGAAGAGCGAGTACTCGGTCTGGAGCACCGAGACCGGCTGCACGGCGTGCGCCCTGCGGATGGTCCGCGGTCCCGCCTCGCTCAGCCCGAAGAACCGCACCTTGCCTTCCGCGATCAGCTCCCCGACCGTGCCCGCCACCTCCTCCATGGGCACGTCCGGGTCCACCCGGTGCTGGTACAGGACATCGATGTGGTCGGTGCCGAGGTACCGCAGGCTGTTCTCCGTCACCTCGCGGATGTGCGCGGGACGGCTGTCCAGCGCGACGCCCGCCCGCGCGGGATCGCTCAGGTCGAAGCCGAACTTCGTGGCGAGGACGACGTCCTCGCGGAAGCCCCTCACCGCGCGGCCGAGCAGTTGTTCGTTGCTGCCCGTGCCCATGCCGTACAGCTCGGCGGTGTCGAAGAAGGTGACGCCGAGGTCGTGGGCGCGGTGGATCGTCTCGATGGCGCCGCGCTCGTCCGGCGTCGCGGTGTCGCCGTAGGCCATCGTCATGCCCATCGTGCCGAGGCCGAGCGCGGAGGTGCGCAGACCCTGCGCGCCGAGCGTGCGGGTGGGGAGCTTGGTCGTGTCGTCGTGCTGTGCCATGCCTCGACGCTAGAACCGCGCGCACCGGGAAACATGGGGCGTCACTCGCGTAACATTGCCTGATCCTCTCAGGTCGCACTTGAGCGGGCCGGACCTGAGCGGGCCGGAGCTGAGCGGTCAGGAGCTGAGCGGGCAGGAAAGGAGCGCGTACGTGCCGGACGACGCCGTACGGGAGGGTGCCGCCGCGCCCTCCCCCTCCGAAGCGGCCCTCCACCGCCTCACCGCCGCCGTCGCCCGCCATGCCCCCGAAGGCGGTACGGAGACCGCGGTCCCCCGGCTCTCGCTCGCCGTCACCGAGGAGCCGGTCGGGCCCGTCGACCTCCTCTACGAGCCGATGATCTGCTTCGTCTCGGCGGGGGCGAAGCGCAGCACCGCGGGCGAGCGGACCCGGATCGCCCGCGCGGGCGAGATGCTCCTCAACAGCATCGACCTCCCCGTCTCGGTCTCCGTCGTCGAAGCGCCCTACTCCTCCGTGACCCTGCGCGTGGACGAACGACTGCTCGCGGACCTGCTCGTCGAGGTCGAGGAATCGGCCGGCGTCCCGCTCGCCCCCGCGGGGCAGCTCACCGCGCCCATGGCACCCGAACTCGTGGACGCCGTGACCCGCTTCGTGACCCTCCTCGACTCCCCGGAGGACATCCGCGCGCTCGCTCCCCGCGTCGAGGGCGAGATCCTCTACCGGCTGCTGCGCGGCCCCCTCGGCCCCGTGCTCCGCGCGGGCGCGCTCGCGGACTCGCCGACGCAACGGGTGCGCCGGGCCGCGCGCTGGATCTGCGAGCGGTACGCGGAACCCCTCGGCATCGACGCGATCGCCGCCGTCGCCCGCATGAGCCCCGCCGGTCTGCACCGGCACTTCAAGGCCGCCACCGGGATGAGCCCGCTCAGGTACCAGAAGTACGTGCGCCTCCAGGCCGCCCGCCGCCGCCTCGCCGCCGGGGACGCGACGGCGGCGCAGGTGGCGCGGGAGGTCGGATACGTGAGCGCGACGCAGTTCAGCCGCGAGTACCGCACCGCCTTCGGCCTGCCCCCGGCCCGCGACGCGGCGCGCCTGCGCGGGACCGGAAGCCCCTCGTAGCCGCCACGCCCGCGTCAGGCGTCCCTGCCCGCGCCTCAGCGCCTCCGCGCCCCCGCCGACCGATCGTTCTCCCCTGCGGGGGCCACGTACCCTTGCCGGGTGACTCGCACCGACCCCCTGCTCGGCCCGGCCGACATCCGTGAGCTGGCCGCCGCGCTCGACGTACGTCCCACCAAGCAGCGCGGGCAGAACTTCGTCATCGACGCCAACACCGTGCGCCGCATCGTCCGCACCGCCGAGGTGCGGGAGACGGACACCGTCGTCGAGGTCGGTCCCGGGCTCGGTTCGCTCACGCTCGCGCTGCTCGAAGTCGCCGCCGACGTCACGGCCGTCGAGATCGACGACACCCTCGCCGCGGCTCTCCCCGCGACCGTCGCCGCCCGCCTGCCCGAGAAGGCCGCGCATTTCCGGCTCGTGCACTCCGACGCGCTGCGCGTCCGCGAGCTGCCGGGCCCCGCGCCCACGGCGCTCGTCGCGAACCTCCCGTACAACGTCGCCGTCCCCGTCCTCCTGCACATGCTGGAGCACTTTCCGAGCGTCGAGCGGACCCTTGTGATGGTCCAGGCCGAGGTCGCCGACCGGCTTGCGGCCCCGCCCGGCTCGCGCGTGTACGGGGTGCCCTCGGTCAAGGCGGCCTGGTACGCGCACGTCAAGCGCGCCGGATCGATCGGGCGCAGCGTCTTCTGGCCCGCGCCGAACGTCGACTCCGGGCTCGTCTCGCTCGTACGGCGCGAGGAGCCGCTGACGACGAGCGCGAGCCGCCGCGAGGTCTTCGCCGTCGTGGACGCGGCGTTCGCGCAGCGCCGCAAGGGGCTGCGGGCCGCGCTCGCGGGCTGGGCGGGTTCGGCCGCCGCGGCCGAGGAGGCGCTGCGCGCGGCCGGGGTGTCCCCGCAGGCGCGCGGCGAGTCGCTGACCGTCGAGGAGTTCGCCCGTATCGCCGAGCACAAGCCGCAGCCCGGACAGCCCGGACAGCCCGGACAGCCCGGCCAGGCCGATCAGCCCGGGCAGGCCGACCAGCCCGGACAGGCCGACCAGCCCGACAAGGAGACCCCCGCGTGAGCCCCGCCGCCGTCACCGTCCGCGTTCCCGCCAAGGTCAACGTCCAGCTCGCGGTCGGTCCCGCCCGCCCCGACGGCTTCCACGACCTCGCGAACATCTTCCTCGCGGTCGGCCTGTACGACGAGGTGACCGCGACCCCCGCCGAGCGCCTGCGCCTCACCTGCGAGGGCCCCGGCGCCGACCAGGTGCCCCTGGACGAGAGCAACCTCGCCGCCCGCGCCGCCCTCGCCCTCGCGGAGCGCGCGGGCCGCCCCGCCGACGTCCACCTGCACATCGCGAAGGACATCCCCGTCGCGGGCGGCATGGCGGGCGGCAGCGCGGACGCCGCGGGCGCGCTGCTCGCCTGCGAGACGCTGTGGCGCACGGGCGCGAGCAGGGACGAACTCCTCGCGATCTGCGCGGAGCTGGGCAGCGACGTGCCGTTCAGCTACGTGGGTGGCGCGGCGCTCGGCACGGGGCGCGGCGAGCGGCTGACCCCGCTCGCGGTCGGCGGCACCTTCCACTGGGTCTTCGCGCAGGCGGACGGCGGCCTCTCGACCCCGGCCGTCTACCGCGCGTACGACCGCCTCGCCGCGGCCGAGGGCCGTACGATCCCGCGGCCCGAGGCCGACCCGGCGGTGATCGAGGCGCTCGCGAGCGGCGACCCGAAGGCCCTCGCGGCCGCCGTCCACAACGACCTCCAGGCCGCCGCGCTCGACCTCTTCCCCGCCCTGCGCCGCACGCTGGACGCCGGTACGGAGGCAGGTGCCCTCGCCGCCCTCGTCTCCGGCTCGGGCCCCACCACGGCCTTCCTCGCCCCGGACCCCGACAGCGCCCGCACGATCGCGCGCGCCCTGACCTCCCACTGCCGCACGGCCCGCGTGACGACGGCCCCGGCACCGGGGGCGGCGGTGGTGGCGCAGTAAGAGGGCGCTCCGCACGGCGCGCCCGATTCCTCCTCCGCGCCGCCCCACGGAAAATCCTTTCCCCGCCTCCCGACTACCCTGGGACTCCTGCCCCCGAGGCCCGTGCCGAGGCCGGGGGAGCGCGAGCGGGAGTTGTGTGGATGGCGGTCAATCTGGTCAACGTCGAGGCGGTCAGCAAGGTCTACGGGACCAGGGCGCTGCTCGACGGGGTCTCCCTCGGGGTCAACGAGGGGGACCGCATCGGCGTCGTGGGGCGCAACGGCGACGGGAAGACCACTCTCATCCGGATGCTCGCCAAGCTGGAGGAGGCCGACACCGGGCGGGTGACGCACAGCGGCGGGCTGCGGCTCGGCGTGCTCACCCAGCACGACTCGCTCGACCCGGCGGCGACCGTGCGGCACGAGGTGATCGGGGATCTCGCCGACCACGAGTGGGCGGGGAACGCGAAGATCCGCGACGTGCTCACGGGGCTCTTCGGCGGCCTGGACCTGCCCGGTTTCGCGGACGGGCTCGACACGGTGATCGGCCCGCTCTCCGGTGGTGAGCGGCGCCGGATCGCGCTCGCCAAGCTCCTCATCGACGAGCAGGACCTCCTCGTCCTCGACGAGCCCACCAACCACCTCGACATCGAGGGCATCGCCTGGCTCGCGGCCCACCTCGCGAGCCGCCGGTCCGCGCTCGTCTGCGTGACGCACGACCGCTGGTTCCTCGACCAGGTCTGCACCCGCATGTGGGACGTGCAGCGCGGCGACGTCTACGAGTACGAGGGCGGCTACAGCGACTACGTCTTCGCGCGCGCCGAGCGCGAGCGGCGGGCCGCGACCGAGGAGACCAAGCGGCAGAACCTCGTCCGCAAGGAGCTGGCCTGGCTGCGGCGCGGCGCCCCGGCCCGTACCAGCAAGCCCCGTTTCCGCATCGAGGCCGCCAACGAGCTGATCGCCGACGTGCCGCCGCCCCGCGACAACAGCGAGCTGATGCGCTTCGCGTCCGCGCGGCTCGGCAAGACGGTCTTCGACCTGGAGGACGTGACCGTCTCCGCCGGGCCCAAGACGCTCATCGAGCACCTCACCTGGCAGCTCGGTCCCGGCGACCGCGTGGGGCTCGTCGGCGTCAACGGCGCGGGCAAGACGACGCTGCTGCGCGCCATGGCCGCCGCCTCGCGCGGCGACGGCGAGGAGCAGCCGGAGAAGGGCCGGATCAAGGTCGGCAGGACCGTCAAGCTCGCCTACCTCTCCCAGGAGGTCGCCGAACTCGACCCGAATCTGCGGGTGCTGGAGGCCGTGCAGCAGGTGCGGGAGCGGGTCGACCTCGGCAAGGGGCGGGAGCTGACCGCCGGGCAGCTCTGCGAGACCTTCGGCTTCGGCAAGGAGAAGCAGTGGACGCCGGTCGGCGACCTCTCCGGCGGTGAGCGCCGCCGCCTCCAGATCCTGCGCCTCCTCATGGACGAGCCCAACGTCCTCTTCCTCGACGAGCCCACCAACGACCTCGACATCGAGACCCTGACCCAGCTCGAAGACCTCCTCGACGGCTGGCCCGGCTCGATGGTCGTCATCAGCCACGACCGCTTCTTCGTCGAGCGCACCACCGACCGCGTCTTCGCGCTCCTCGGCGACCGCGCGCTGCGGATGCTGCCGCGCGGCATCGACGAGTACGTGGAACGCCGTCGCGCCCGCGAGCAGCAGGCGCAGGCCGCCGCCCCCGCGAGCGCCGCCCCCAAGCCCGCCGCGACCTCCGCGAAGGAGGACCGCGAGCGGCAGAAGGAGCTCCAGCGCATCGAGCGGCGCCTCGACCGGATCGCCACCGAGGAGGCGAAGCTGCACGAGCGGATCGCGACGCACGCCACGGACTTCGAGAAGGTCGCCGGGCTCGACGCCGAACTCCGCGCCCTCGTCGGCGAGAAGGACGAGCTGGAACTGCGCTGGCTCGAACTCGCCGAGTAGCGGCCCGGGCGGCGCGGGCCGGTCACGGGAGCATCACGCGCCGGTTCTGCCTTGGGCACGGGGGAGCGGGGGCCGGGTGCGGCAGGGGCGGGCGGTGGTAGAAAGAGGTCCCCGCCCGACCGACCAAGGACCGCGGGGGAGCGCGTCCCGATCCGCTCCGTTCCGCGGGGTGATCACCCACGGAACGGCGGGGGAGCCGGACGGGGGGCGCGAGCCCGCCACGAGGTAGCGCTGATGACTCAGCCGCCCCAGCCACCGCCCCGGCCCCCGCACGAGCCGTCCGGTGGCGAGCCCCCGCGGGACACCCCGCCCGGTTTCGGCCCACCCGCGGCGAGCGCCGGTTTCGGCCCGCCGCCCCCGCCGCCGCCGTCTCCCACACCCCCCGCCCCCGCCTACGGCACCCCGCAGGCCGCCCCGCCCCCGCCCGCCTACGGTGCCCCGCACCCCGGCCCCGCCCAGGGCGGCGGTCAGGCCGCCTACGGCTACCCGCACCCCGCGCCCCCGTACGGGACCGCCCCGTACACCCAGCAGGGACACGGCGCCGGTCAGCCGCCCACCGGGCCGGGGAACCGCCGTCCCGGGCCGGTGTTCTGGATCATCGGGACGACCGTGCTCGTCATCGCGCTCATCGTCGGCGGCGGCGTCTGGTACGCGAACTCCGGCACGGACGAGACGCCGGTCGCGAAGGACAAGGACGACAAGAAGGACGGCAAGGACGGCGGCACCGGCACGGACGACCCCGCCGCCGGCCCCGCGAAGGAGAAGGCCCCCGCCGACCCGGCGGCCACGCAGCTCTTCTCCGTGCCGATGATCTACACCGGGGCGAACTCCAAGGTCTACGAACTGCCCGGTTCCTGGCTCACCGGCAAGGTGTACGCGAAGACGGGGCTCTCCGAGATCAACGGCTACGACGCCGTGGCCGGAAACCGCCTGTGGAACCTGAAGCTGCCGGGGCCCGTGTGCGCGGCGAGCGGGTTCCAGAGCGACGAGGGGCTCACCGCCGTCCTGCACAAGAGCGTGCGGCCCACGCAGGACGACGTGGGCCAGTGCGACAAGATCACCGTGGTCGACCTGCGCACCGGCAAGGCGCTGTGGACGAAGGGCGTCGGCTCGGGCCAGGGCAGCGCGATCTTCACCGAGGTGACCGTGGGCGGTGGCACCGTCGCGGCGGGCGGCACGCGCGGCGGCTACGGCTGGGACCTGAAGTCGGGCGACCAGGTGTGGTCCCCGAAGCCGGGCGACGAGTGCTACGACGTCGGCTACCAGGGCGGCAGCGGCGGCCTCGCGGTGATCCGCAAGTGCACGATCAACACCGACCAGGACCAGTTGTTCGTCCAGAAGCTCGACCCGAAGGACGGCTCGGTCGCCGCCGAGTACAAGATGCCGCCCGGCATCGGCTTCGCGCACATCCTCTCGGTCAGCCCGCTCGTCGTCGGCGCGGACGTCAACGAGGCGGCCGAGGACGGCTCCGGCGTCTCGGACTTCTTCTCGATCGACGGGCGCACCGGCAAGCTCCGCGCGCGCTGGCCCGCCGACGCGAAGACGTACGGCGCCTCGTGCGAGGCGACGGCCGTCTCCGGGTGCGGCAACTTCGCGGTCGGCGGCGACCGGCTCTATGTGCCGACCGAGGAGCACCAGGGCAAGCGGGAGGGGTACTCCACCACCAACGAGATCGTCGCCTTCGACCTGGCCACCGGCAAGCTCACCGGCCAGCGCCTCGACGCGGGCGAGGACTGGGAGCTGCGCCCGCTGCGCATGGACGGCCCCCGGCTGCTCGCCTACCGGACCGGCCCCTACGACCAGGGCAGCGAGGTCGTCTCGGTCGACACGAGGACGATGAAGAGCCAGGTGCTGCTGAAGACCCCGGACGACGAGCGGAGCGGCAACACCGTCCACAAGTTCCTGCACGACTTCTCGGAGATCGTCTTCGGCGACGGCCGCCTGTACCTCGGCCAGACCATGCCCGAGGAGAAGAAGGAACCGGTCGACGCCGACGACGGCATCCCGTACCTGGCGCTGTCCTTCGGCACGAAGGGCTGAGGCGGGCTGAGGCCGGCTGAGGCGGGCGGGGGCGCGCGCAAGGGCGCCCCCGCCCCGTACGCGCTCCTCCTCCGCGTCCGCACAACCCGCTCGTCCACACGCAACACCCCCGAAAACCGGGGGATTTCAGCATTACGGGGCACTTCTTCACCGGAGGGGGCGCGCCAGGTCGAACATCCGTGTAGCTTCCGGTGCACGACGGACCGGCCGGGGGACAGCCCCGGCGGGGGCGGGGCCGGGACGAGGCGGGGACACGGGGGGACGCGGGGGATGCCCATGGGAGTGCGGCTCATGGTGGTCGACGACCACCGCTTGCTCGCGGAGGCGCTCGCCTCCGCGCTGAAACTGCGCGGGCACCGGGTGCTCGCCGCCGCGGCCCCCGCGGCGGGCGCCGCCGACCTCGTCGTCAGCCGGGCGCCGGAGGTGTGCCTGCTCGGCACGGCGGCCCCGGCCGAGCCGGGCGCCTTCGACCCGGTCGTGAAGATCCGCAGGGAGCGCCCGCAGACGGCGGTGCTCGTCCTCGGACCGGTGCCGAGCCCGCGCGGCATCGCGGCGGCGTTCGCGGCCGGGGCGTGCGGCTACGTACGGCACGACGAGCGCATCGAAGGCGTCGAGCGCGCCATCATGAAGGCCCGCGCGGGCGAGGCGGCGGTGGCCCCGGGGCTCCTCCAGGGCGCCTTCGACGCCCTGCTCCACCCGGAGGCCGAGCCCGACGACGAGGGCAGACGCCTCCTGCACCTGCTGACCCGCCGCGAGGTCGAGGTCCTGGCGCGGGTCGCGGAGGGCGAGGACACCCGGCTCATCGCGGCGGGCATGCACATCGCCCCCTCCACGGCCCGCACCCACGTCCAGCGCGTACTGATGAAACTCGGCGTCGGCTCCCGCCTCGAAGCCGCCGCCCTCGCCGCCCGCACCGGCCTCCTCGACCACGCCCTGCCCCTCCTCGGCCCCCGGAACACGGACGCGGGCTGACGACGGCCGCTCGCGGGGGCCCGGCGGTACGGCGGGCAGCGGAAAGGGGCCGTCCCCGCCGGGCGCACCCGGCCGGGACGGCCCCTCGTCGGGCCCCGCTACTCCTCGCGGTTGAGGTCCTCGACGATCTCCTCGACGGGCGGCGGCGTCTGCGGGCGCCACAGCATCCAGGCCAGGAACAGCAGCCCGAGGACGAGCATGCCGAGGCCCGTCCACAGGTTGATGTTGATGTCCTGCGCCTTGGCGAGGTCGGCGTCCGAGGCGGTGATGCCGGTGATCGTGACGATGATCCCGTAGACCGTGAAGAGACCGCCGATGATGAGCCGCACGTCGAAGAGGCGGCTCGCGGTGGCGGATTCGCGCTCCAGCCGCTCGACGGCCTCGATGTCGTCGAGGTTCGCCGGCTTCCGGGCGTCGTGCGGTGCGCCGGGGGTGTTGTCGTCGTCTCTGGGGTTGCTGTGGTCGCTCATGGTCGTGTCGTCCTTGCCGGGTCAGACGGGGAGGGCTCGAAGGGGCTCACAGGGAGAACGGGACGTAGCACAGGGCCGCGAGGATCAGCGCGCCCCAGCCGAGCAGCGCCGGCTTGCGGTACCAGGCGTCGTCGCCCTCGGCGGGCGGTTCCTCGGCACCGGGCGACTTCGTCCCGTACACGAGCCCTTGCAGTTCCGCGGCGGGCTTCGGCTTCGTCACCATCGTCACGACGACCATGACGACCGCGCCGACCACGAAGGCGACGATGGAGGAGACGAAGTTCGCCCCCTGGTCGCTCGGGATGCCGATGACGCCCTGCTTGTAGAACCAGAAGTAGTTGATCATCGCGGCGACGGTCCCCGAGAGCAGCCCCCAGAACCCGGCCGGGCCGGTCGTCCGCTTCCAGAACATCCCGATGATGAACACCACGAACAGCGGGACGTTGAAGAAGGAGAACAGCGTCTGGAGGTAGTTCATGATGTTGCTGAAGCCGGAGGCGATGAACGCCGTCCCGATGCCGATCACGACACCGACGGCCGTGATGACCCGCCCGACCTTCAGGTAGTGCGCGTCGGGCATGTTCGGCTTGATGTACGGCTGCCAGATGTCCGTCGTGAAGACCGTGTTGAACGAGGAGATGTTCGCCGCCATCCCGGCCATGAACGCGGCGAGCAGCCCGGTCACAGCGATGCCGAGCACGCCGTTGGGCAGCAGGTCGCGCATGAGCAGCGGGATCGCGTCGTTGAACTCGAACTTCCCGCCCTGCTTGCCGATCGACGGCTCCAGGATGAGCGCGATGAGACCCGGGATCACGACGATCGCGGGGATGAAGATCTTCGGGAAGGCCGCGATGAGCGGAGTGCGCTTGGCGGCCGAGAGGTTCTTCGCGGAGAGCGCCCGCTGCACCTCGGCGAAGTTCGTCGTCCAGTACCCGAAGCCCATCACGAAACCGAGACCGAGGACGATCGTCAGCCAGTTCGCGCCCAGCGGGTTGTCCGAGCCGATCCCGGTGTTCTGCCAGGCCGAGAGGAAACTGTCCCCCTTCGAGGCGTCCAGCTTGTCCGTGATGCCGCCCCAGCCGCCGACGCGCTTGAGGCCCACGATGGTGAGCGGGATGAGCGCGGCGAGGATCACGAAGAACTGCAGCACCTCGTTGTAGATCGCCGAGGAGAGCCCGCCGACCGTGATGTAGACGAGGACGAACGCGGCGGCGACGACGATCGCCACCCACTGCGGCCAGCCGAGCAGCGCTTCGAGCACGATCGCCATCGCGTACAGGTTGACGCCCGCGATGAGCACCGCGGACACCGCGAAGATGATCGACGACAGCAGGTGCGAGGACTTGCCGAAGCGGTGCAGGAGGAACTCCGGCACCGAGCGGACCTTCGAGTTGTAGTAGAAGGGCATCATCACGAGGCCCAAAAAGACCATCGCGGGGACGGCCCCGATCCAGTACCAGTGCACGGTGTAGACGCCGTACTGCGCGCCGTTCGCCGCCATGCCGAGGATCTCCGTGGCGCCGAGGTTCGCCGCGACGAAGGCGAGACCGGTCACCCACGCGGGCAGGGAGCGCCCGGAGAGGAAGAAGTCGAGGCTCGTCTTCACGCTGCGTCGCGCGGCGAAACCGATGCCGAGGACGACGACGAAGTACAGCGCGAGGATCGTGTAGTCCAGCCAGTTGGTCGGGAGTCTGAGCCCGTCCGCAAGGTACATGGGGGGAACTCGCTTTGTGCGTTGGGGATGAGGGGGAAGGGGCGAGAGGGGCGGTGGGGACGGTGGGGGATGGTGCTTCGTACGGCGGTGCGCGTGCCCGCGCTCGCGCGCCACGAACTCCACATGTGGTGTTCTTTGTTCGATCGTGATGTTCTCTTGGCGGCGATTGGCCCCTGTATGGCGCAGGGGCCCTCGACCGTGGCGTAGTGCCTGCCCGTAGACGTGGTTTGTTATGTTGAATTATGTTCGTTACGAGGTGACGGTGCGACGGACGACGCGGCGGCGCCCCACCCGCGTGCGGCGATTCGCCAGAAAGAACGGTTGCCTTGAAGAAGACCCCGACCCGGCTCGCCGACGGCCGCGAGCTGATCTACTACGACCTCGACTCGACCGACGCGCTGCGCGACGCCGTCGACAAGCGCCCGCTCGACCCGATCAGCACCGCCTCCGAGGTACGCCGCGACCCGCTCCTCGGCGACGCCGTCGCGATCGCCTCGCACCGCCAGGGCCGTACGTACCACCCACCGGCCGAGCTGTGCCCGCTCGACCCGACGCGCGGCGGCGAGCACCTGACCGAGATCCCGGACTCCGATTACGACGTCGTCGTCTTCGAGAACCGCTTCCCCTCGCTCTCCGGGCCCACCGGCCGCTGCGAGGTCGTGTGCTTCACCTCCGACCACCACGCCTCCTTCGCCGACCTCGACGAGACCCGCGCCCGCCTCGTCCTCGACGCGTGGACCGACCGCACCGACGCCCTCTCCCGCCACCCGGCCGTGCGCCAGGTCTTCCCCTTCGAGAACAGGGGCGAGGAGATCGGCGTGACCCTCGCCCACCCGCACGGGCAGATCTACGGCTACCCCTTCACCACCCCCCGTACCGCCCTCATGCTCCGCTCGGCCGCCGCGCACAAGGCCGCCACCGGAGGCGGGAACCTCTTCGACCACGTCCTCGCCGAGGAACGCGCGGCCTCCGAACGCGTCGTGATCGAGGGCGCGCACTGGACCGCCTTCGTCCCCCACGCCGCGCACTGGCCGTACGAGGTGCACCTCTACCCGCACCGCCGCGTCGCCGACCTCACCGAACTCGACGAGGCGCAGCGCGCCGAATGGCCCGTCGTCTACCTGGACCTGCTGCGCCGCTTCGACCGCCTCTTCGGGCCCGACGCCGGACGCACCCCGTATATTTCCGGCTGGCACCAGGCGCCCTTCCTCACCCCCGAGGAGTACGCCGCGTACAGCACAGGGGCGGGCGAACCGCTGGAACGGGCGGACTTCGGGCTGCACCTGGAGCTGTTCACGATCCGCAGGACCGTGGACAAGCTGAAGTACCTCGCCGGCTCCGAGTCCGGCATGAGCGTCTTCATCAACGACGTGCCGCCGGAGAAGGCGGCCGAGCGACTGCGAGAGGTGGCGCACGCGTGAGCTGCGGTCAGCGACTTCACAAGGACGGGCGCGCATGAGCGGCCACTACCTCGTCACGGGCGGGGCCGGTTACGTCGGCAGCGTCGTCACGGCGCACCTGCTGCGCGCCGGGCACCGCGTCACGGTCCTCGACGACCTCTCCACGGGCTTCCGCGCGGCGGTCCCCGAGGGCGCGGCGTTCATCGAGGGCCGCATCCAGGACGCCGCGACCCTCCTGCCGGACGGCATCGACGGCGTCCTCCACTTCGCCGCCTCATCCCAGGTCGGCGAGAGCGTCGAGAAGCCCGAGAAGTACTGGGGCAACAACGTCGGCGGCACCCGCGCCCTCCTCGACGCGATGCGCGCCAAGGGCATCGGCCGCCTCGTCTTCTCCTCGACGGCGGCGACGTACGGCGAACCCGTGAACACCCCGATCGTCGAGACCGACCCGACGATCCCCACGAGCCCCTACGGCAACACGAAACTCGCCGTGGACCACATGATCGCCGACGAGTGCCGCGCCCACGGCCTCGCCGCCGTCTCGCTGCGCTACTTCAACGTCGCCGGCGCCTACGGCGACTTCGGCGAGCGCCACGACCCCGAGTCGCACCTCATCCCGATCGTCCTCCAGGTCGCCCAGGGCCGCCGCGCCGCCGTCTCCGTCTTCGGCGAGGACTACGCGACCCCGGACGGCACGTGCGTCCGCGACTACATCCACGTCGCCGACCTCGCCGAGGCCCACCTCCTCGCCCTCAAGGCCGCCGCCGGGAGCACGCACCTGATCTGCAACCTCGGCAACGGCACGGGCTTCTCGGTGCGCGAGGTCATCGAGGCGGCCCGCAAGGTCACCGGGCACGAGATCCCCACCGAGAGCGCGCCGCGCCGCGCGGGCGACCCGGCCGTCCTGGTCGCCTCGGCGGAACGCGCCAGGCAGGCACTCGGCTGGCAGCCCTCCCGTACCGACCTGACCGGCATCGTCGCCGATGCCTGGGCCTTCGCCCAGCGACTCGCGGAGGCAGCCCGATGAGCGACCTCATCCCCGGCCAGGGCAACGGCCCCGCGCCTTCGCGGGACACCGCCGCGCCGCAGGACACCGCGCTCGCGCACGCCGACGAGGTCGCGGCCGGTTTCCGCGAGCTGTACGGGAGCGAGCCCGAGGGCATCTGGGCGGCCCCCGGCCGCGTCAACCTCATCGGCGAGTACACCGACTTCAACGGCGGCTTCGTCATGCCGCTCGCGCTCCCGCACACGGCGGTCGCCGCGGTCCGTACCCGTACGGACGGGGTGCTGCGCGTCCACTCGGCCGACATGGAGGGCCCCGCGCTCCGCCTCGACCTCGCGACGCTCGCGCCCGCCGCCGACACCGGCTGGGCCGGCTACCTGACCGGCTGCGTCTGGGTTCTGCGCACCTCCGGTTACGACGTCGGCGGCGCGGACATCCACCTCGCCTCGACCGTGCCCACGGGTGCCGGGCTCTCCTCCTCGGCCGCGCTCGAAGTCGTCACGACCCTCGCGCTCAACGACCTCTTCTCCTTCGGCATCGACCGCGCGGAGATCGCCCGGGTCGGGCAGCGCGCGGAGAACGACTTCGTCGGCGTACCGACCGGGATCATGGACCAGACGGCCTCGGCACGCTGCACGGCCGGGCACGTACTCCACATGGACACCCGCGACCTGAGCGCCCGCCAGGTCCCCTTCGACCTGTCCGCGCACGGCCTCGACCTGCTCGTCTTCGACACCCGTGTGCAGCACGCGCTCGGCGACGGCGCGTACGCGGAACGGCGCGCGGGCTGCGAGGAGGGGGCGCGGCTGCTCGGCGTCGGCCAACTGCGGGACGTGCCCTTCGAGACGCTGCCGCAGGCCCTCGAAAAGCTCGAGGACGAGCGCGTGCGCCGCTACGTGCGGCACGTCGTCACGGAGGACGAGCGCGTCGAGACCGTCGCGCGACTCCTCGACGCGGGCGAGATCCGCGCCGTCGGCCAGATCCTCACGGAGGGCCACCGCTCGCTCCGCGACGACCTGCGCGTCTCGGCCCCCGAACTCGACCTGGTCGTGGAGACCGCGGTACGGGCCGGGGCCCTCGGCGCCCGCATGACGGGCGGCGGCTTCGGCGGCTCGGCGATCGTCCTGGTCGACGCGGGCCTCGTGGAGCCGGTGAAGGCGGAGGTCGCCCGGGCCTTCGCGGAGGCGGGCCACCGCGAGCCACGCGTGTTCTCGGCGGTGCCGAGCGAGGGGGCGCGGCGGGTGCGGTGAGCCCGTGGGGGCCATTGCGGGTGGCGGTGGCGCCTGGCTGTCCGGCGGGGCTGGGGCGCGTGGCGGTGGTGCGTCGCTCGTGCGTGGCGGGGCGGTGTGCCACCGCTGTCCCGCCGGTCTCTCCCGGGGAGGGGTGTTTCGGGCGGGAATCGGGGAAATCCTCTCCTGGGAAGTGCCCGCGTCCGTACTCTGAGGCGGGGTCACCTCCGTCGAGGGACGGAGGGAGGGGGAGGCCGTGATGCGTACGAGGGTGCTGGTCGTCGACGACCACCGGATCTTCGCGGAGTCGCTCGCCGCCGCGCTGGCGGCGGAGCCGGACGTCGACGTGGGCGCGGCGGGCAGCGGCCCGGCGGCGCTGCGCAGCCTGGAACGCGCGGCGACCGAGAAACGCCCCTTCGACGTCGTCCTCGTCGACGCCGACCTCGGCGTCAGCCCGGTCCCCCGGCAGGCCCGCCCGCAGGACGCGCCCGCCGCGGAGGAGCCGCTCGACGGGATCTCCCTGGTGGGCGGCTTACGCGCGACGCAGCCCGGGGTGCGTACGGTGGTCCTCGCCGAGCGCGACGACCCGCGCCGTGCGGCGCTGGCCCTGCTGGCGGGGGCGAGCGGCTGGGTCGCGAAGGACTGCTCGCTCTCCCGGCTGCTCACGGTCGTACGGGGGGTGCTGCGCGACGAGACGCACCTTCCGCCGGCCCTGCTCACCGGCGTCCTGCGCGAACTGACGGCGGCCCGCCGCCACCGCACCGAGTCGGAGCGCCTGGTGGAGTCCCTGACCCCGCGCGAACGCGAGGTGCTGCGCTGCATGGTCGCTGGCCTGGGCCGCAAGGCGGTCGCCGACCGCCTCTACCTCTCCCCGCACACGGTCCGCACCCACATGCAGAACGTCCTCGGCAAGCTGGGCGTCCACTCCACGCTGGCGGCGGTGGCGCTGGCGCGGAGGGCGGGGGTGGGGCCGGTGGATCAGCGGGTGGGGTGAGGGGGGGAGGGGGGCGCAGTCGACCAGGCCCCCGCACACAGACCCCACCCTCCCAAAGGGGAGGTGGGCCACCCGCTGCCATCAATTCTTCCGGCTCCCCGACCGCCCTCCCGACCAGAACCGCAAATCTGTGGATAACTCCACCAAACCCGAAAAACCCCTCACACTTTCGAGTGAGGACCGTTCCCGAAGTCCGGGCCAGGGTCTGTCGGTCCGCACCCTGGCAGCCCACCGCTCCGTCAGCTCGTCGCCTCGTAATCTCGTCAGTTCGGCGTGTTGTCGAACGGTGCCGTGAGCTGCCGCAGGAGGTCGGCCAGGTCCTGGCGCTGGGTGCGGCTCAGTTCGGAGAGGAGGGAGCGTTCCTGGGCCAGGAGACCGGCGAGGGCGGCGTCGGCGACTTCGCGGCCCGAAGGGGTAAGGCGGACCAGGACGCCGCGGCGGTCGCTCGGGTCGGGGAGGCGCTCGACGAGGTCCTTCTTCGTGAGGCGGTCGATGCGGTTCGTCATCGTGCCCGAGGTGACGAGCGTCTGCGTGAGCAGCTGGCCCGGCGAGAGCTGGTACGGCTGCCCGGCGCGCCGCAGCGCCGTGAGCACGTCGAACTCCCACGTCTCCAGATGCAGCTCCGCGAAGGCGAGCCTGCGGGCCCGGTCCAGATGACGCGCCAGCCTGCTGACGCGGCTGAGCACCTCCAGCGGCTCCACGTCGAGGTCCGGGCGCTCCCGGCGCCAGGCCGCGACCAGCCGGTCGACCTCGTCCTCCATGCCCCCAGTGTAGAGGGTCGCTCGACGTGAAGTCTCTTGACGTCGAGATAACTCGGCTTCATGATGACAGCACACGATCCCCGCCCAGGAGGTACCACCGTGCCGCAGCACCACGTACGCCCCGAGGGCTCCCCGCCCGTCAACGGCTACAGCCACGCCGTCGCCGTACCGGGGCCGCTCGTCGTGGTCTCCGGTCAGGTCCCCCTCGACGCCGAGGGCAACCTCGTCGGCGAGAACGATACGGAGGCGCAGGTCCGGCAGGTGTACGCGAACCTCGCCACTGCCCTCGAAGCGGCCGGCTCCGACCTCGCGCACGTCGTCAAATACACCTTCTTCCTCACCGATCTCGCCCGCGACCTCCCCGCCCTGCGCGCGGTCCGCGACGCGCACCAGGACCCCGCGCGCCCGCCCGCCTCCAGCCTCGTCCAGGTCACCGCCCTCGTGCACCCCGCCTTCCGCGTGGAGATCGAAGCGCTCGCCGTCCCGGCCCTCTGACCGGCCCGCGTCAGGAGTACGTCATGCCCCTCGCGCCCACCTGGGACCCCGCCCAGTACCTGCGCCACGCCGACCACCGCACCCGGCCCTTCGCCGAACTGCTCGCCCGCGTACCCGACCCGGCCACCGAGCGGCCCCGCGTCGTGGACCTCGGCTGCGGGGCCGGGAACGTCACCGCGCTGCTCGCCGCCCGCTGGCCCGCCGCCCGCATCACCGGACTCGACAACTCGCCCGCCATGCTCGACCGGGCCCGCGCCGAGTACGCCGGGCCCCTCGACGGCGGCGGCACCCTCGACTTCGCCGCGGCCGACCTCACCGACTGGCATCCCGACCGCGGCTACGACCTCATCGTCTCCAACGCCGCCCTCCAATGGGTCCCGGGCCACCTCGACCTGCTCCCCGCCTGGGCCGAGGCCCTCCACCCCGGCGGCACCCTCGCCTTCCAGGTCCCCGGCAACTTCGGCGCGCCGAGCCACGTCCTCATGCGCGAGACCGCCGCCCTGCCCCGCTTCCGTCCGCTCCTGGACGGCGTACTGCGCCACGGCGACGCCGTCGCCGAACCCGCCGACTACCTCGCCCGGCTCACCGCGCTCGGCCTCGCCGCGGACGTCTGGGAGACCACGTACCTCCACCTCCTCACCGGCGAGGACCCCGTACTCGACTGGGTCAAGGGCACCGGACTGCGCCCCGTCCTCGACGCCCTCGCCCCCCACCCCGAGGCCCACGCCGACTTCCTCACCACCTACCGCGACGCCCTCCGCGCCGCCTACCCGGCGGGGCCGCACGGGACCGTCTTCCCCTTCCGCCGCCTCTTCGCCGTCGCCCACGCGGCCTGACCAGGGAGTACGAGCATGATCACGGCCCTCGACCACGTTCAGCTGGCGGCCCCGCCCGGCAGTGAGGACCGCCTCCGCGCCTTCTACGTCGACGCCCTCGGTCTCACCGAACTCCCCAAGCCCTCCGTCCTCGCCGCACGCGGCGGCTGCTGGTTCGGCACCGGGCCCGTACAACTCCACCTCGGCATCGAGGCGGACTTCCGCCCCGCCCGCAAGGCCCACCCCGGCCTCCGCGTCACCGCCATCGACGCCTTCGCCGCCCGCCTCACCGACCACGGCATCCCCGTCACCTGGGACGACAACCTCCCGAGCCACCGCCGCTTCTACGCCGAGGACCCGGTGGGCAACAGGCTGGAGTTCCTGGAGCCCCTTACAGGGAGTCCACAGCGTCCCAGGTGATGTCGAGATCGACGTCGAAAGGCGCCGGGACCTGAAGGCGCTTGTGGTGGATGCCGGTCAGGCTGTACGTGTCCGACACCGGGTCCAGCTCGTACGTACGCACCACGGGGTGAGTGTCGTCCGTGGGCATCTCGACCAGCCAGAAATGCGGGATGCCGGAGGCCGCGTACTTGCGCGGCTTGTACTGCTCGTCGCGGCGTCGCGACTCCGGGGAGATCACCTCGATGGCCAGGACGACGTCCGTGGCCTCGTACCGCGTCCTCTCCCGGGACACGACCTCGGCGTGCAAGACGATCACGTCCGGTACGGGGCCGTTGCCCTCGTCCAGGACGACGGTCATCTCCCTGCGTACCCGTAGTTTCGGCGGTGCCGTTCGGCGCAGTCCCGCGACCAGCAGGTCGATCATCACGGAGTGCGGGTCTCGCTGCGGACTCACGAAGATCAGGCTCCCGTCGAGCAACTCGGTGTGCGGCGGGAGATCAGGCAGCGTGAAAAGGTCCTCCACGGTCCACCCACCCGGGGGCGGTACCGGCCAGCGGTAACCAGCGTCCTGCGGGGATTCGGCGGTCATCGTTCCTCCCATGGACGCGAGTCTGGAGCGCTGGGATCACCGTACCGGGCACTTTGCCCGTGCGTCAGCACAAAGAGTGATCAACGCCCCGAAGCTGACGCCCCCAGCCCCCGGGCACCTGGCCCAAGGCCCCGACCCCCGCACCCAGCCACCCGGCCCCAGGCCCCCACCCCCCCCGCCGACCGCACCCGGAAGAGACTCACTGCCGCCGATGCCCTATCAGCCTCGGCTTCTGCTCCAGCCCGTCCAGCCCGTGCCACGCCAGGTTGACCAGGTGCGCCGCGACCTCCGCCTTCTTCGGCTTGCGGGCGTCCAGCCACCACTGGCCCGTCAGCGCGACCATCCCCACCAGCGCCTGCGCGTACAGCGGCGCCAGCTTCTGATCGAAACCGCGGCTCTTGAACTCGCTGCCCAGGATGTCCTCGACCTGCGTCGCGATATCGCTGATCAGCGACGCGAACGTGCCCGTCGACTGGGCCACCGGGGAATCACGGACCAGGATGCGGAAACCGTCCGTGTACGTCTCGATGTAGTCCAGGAGCGCGAAAGCCGCCTGTTCGAGCAGCTCCCTGGGGTGCCCCGCGGTCAGGGCACCCGTCACCATGTCCAGGAGCTGCCGCATCTCGCGGTCCACCACGACCGCGTACAGCCCCTCCTTGCCACCGAAGTGCTCGTAGACCACCGGCTTGGAGACCCCGGCCTTCGCCGCGATCTCCTCCACCGACGTCCCCTCGAAGCCCTTCGCCGCGAAGAGCGTGCGCCCGATGTCGAGCAACTGCTCCCTGCGTTGCGCACCCGTCATACGGGTACGGCGCGAGCGCCGTGACTTCTCCGTACCCGAAGAACCACCAGAGACCCCTGAGACCGCATCCGTCGCCACGGCCCCATCATGCCGGTTCGGCCGCCTTGTCCCTGCGGCGGGAGCGAATGCGTTCCGCCGAGGGCCAGCGCACGTCGTGCACCCAGCCCAGCTGCTCCATCCAGCGGATGATGCGCGCCGAGGAGTCGATCTGACCCCGCTCCACGCCGTGCCGCGCCGAGGTCGGGTCCGCGTGGTGCAGGTTGTGCCACGACTCCCCGCACGACAGCACCGCCAGCCACCACACGTTCCCCGAACGGTCCCGCGAACGGAACGGCCGCTTGCCCACCGCGTGACAGATCGAGTTGATCGACCACGTCACGTGGTGCAGCAGCGCGACCCGCACGAGCGAGCCCCAGAAGAAGGCCGTGAACGCCCCCCACCACGACCACGTCACCAGACCCCCGACCAGCGGCGGCGTGAGCAGCGAGACCAGCGTCCACAGCGCGAACTGCCGCGACACCCGGCGGATCGCCGGGTCCTTCACCAGATCGGGCGCGTACTTGTGCTGCGGCGTCTGCTCCTCGTCGAACATCCACCCCAGGTGCGCCCACCACAGCCCCTTCATCAGGGCCGGCAGCGTCTCCCCGTACCGCCACGGCGAGTGCGGATCGCCCTCCGCGTCGGAGAACTTGTGGTGCTTGCGGTGATCCGCCACCCAGCGCACCACCGGCCCCTCCACCGCCATGGACCCCGCGATCGCCAGCGCCACCCGCACCCACCGCTTCGCCTTGAACGAACCGTGCGTGAAGTACCGGTGGAACCCGATCGTGATCCCGTGGCAGCCCAGGAAGTAGAAGAAGACCATCAGGCCCACATCGAGCCAGCTCAGCCCCCAGCCCCAGGCCAGCGGCACCGCCGCCACCACCGCCGCGAACGGCACCACGATGAAGGCCAGCAGCGCGAACTGCTCCACCGAACCCTTGCGGTCACCCCCCATCGTCGCCACCGGAGCGGCGCCCGGCTTCTCTTCCGTCCCCGCCTCGGCGGGCGATGCGGTCGAGGTCATATGAGCCCCTTGCGTCTGTCGAGGATTGTCTGTCCGAAGGCCGTCCGCCGGGAGCCGGCACACGGTCCGTCCCTACGTCTACCCACGGCGTGAACCGTGTGACGAGATCGTGCGTGTGGGAAGCCGTGCGACCGGGAAGATCCCGTTCCGTAGACCCGTACACGTAGATACGCCCGAGCGACGGCAGACTCACGGCACCACGCCACGGCGCGGCCCCGCACAGCTCCGCTCCTACGGATACGTAACCTACGGTGACGTAAGTATGGCAGCGCGCAGCGCTCCGGCAAGAGGCCGAACGCCCGTGCTACCCCCGCGCCACCTATTGTGGGGACGGTCGGACAGCGCGGTCCGCTCGGAAACCCGCCCGGGCCCCACCGCCCGGGTTCCCTCCTCTTCAGCCACCACACTGCAAGGAGCCGCACCTGTGAGCAGTGCCGACGACCACCGTCTTCCCGCCCCGGCAGCCGCGCCGGAACTGCGCGCCGACATCCGCAGGCTCGGCGACCTCCTCGGCGAGACCCTCGTCCGCCAGGAAGGCCCCGAACTCCTCGAACTCGTCGAACGCGTACGCCACCTCACCCGCAGCGACGGCGAAGCCGCGGCGCGCCTGCTCGGCGAAACCGAACTGGAGACCGCGGCGCAGCTCGTGCGCGCCTTCTCCACGTACTTCCACCTCGCGAACATCGCCGAACAGGTCCACCGCGGACGCGAACTGCGCGAACGGCGCGCCGAGGAAGGCAGCCTCCTCGCCCGGACCGCCGACCGCCTCAAGGACGCCGACCCCGAACACCTGCGCGAGACAGTCGCCCACCTCAACGTCCGCCCCGTCTTCACCGCGCACCCCACCGAGGCCGCCCGCCGCAGCGTCCTCAACAAGCTCCGCCGCGTCGCCGAACTCCTCGACACCTCGGCCAACCCCACCGACCGCCGCCGCGTCGACACCCGCCTCGCCGAGAACATCGACCTCGTGTGGCAGACCGACGAACTCCGCGTCGTCCGCCCCGAACCCGCCGACGAGGCCCGCAACGCCATCTACTACCTCGACGAACTCCACGCCGACGCCGTGGGCGACGTCCTCGAAGACCTCAGCGCCGAACTCGAACGCATCGGCGTCAAGATCCCCGACGACACCCGCCCCCTCACCTTCGGCACCTGGATCGGCGGCGACCGCGACGGCAACCCCAACGTCACCCCGCAGGTCACCTGGGACGTCCTGATCCTCCAGCACGAACACGGCATAAACGACGCCCTCGAACAGATCGACTACCTCCGCGGCCTCCTCTCCAACTCCATCCGCTACACCGGCGTCACCGAGGAACTCACCGCATCCCTGGAGAACGACCTCGCGCACCTGCCCGAGATCAGCCCCCGCTACAAGCGCCTCAACGCCGAGGAGCCCTACCGGCTCAAGGTCACCTGCGTCCGCCAGAAGCTGGAGAACACCAAGAACCGCCTCGCCAAGGGCACCCCCCACGAGCCCGGCCGCGACTACCTCGGCACCAGCGAACTCCTCACCGACCTCGCCCTCGTCCAGGACTCCCTGCGCGCCCACCGCGGCGGCCTCTTCGCCGACGGCCGCCTCAGCCGCATCATCCGCACCCTCGCCGCCTTCGGCCTCCAGCTCGCCACCATGGACGTCCGCGAACACGCCGACGCCCACCACCACGCCCTCGGCCAGCTCTTCGACCGCCTCGGCGAGGAATCCTGGCGCTACGCCGACATGCCCCGCGAGTACCGCGCCAAGCTCCTCGCCAAGGAACTCCGCTCGCGCCGCCCCCTCGCCCCCACCCCCGCACCGCTCGACGCGGCCGGCGAGAAGACCCTCGGCGTCTTCCACACCATCCACCGCGCCCTCGACGTCTTCGGCCCCGAAGTCATCGAGTCCTACATCATCTCCATGTGCCAGGGCGCCGACGACGTCTTCGCCGCCGCCGTCCTCGCCCGCGAGGCCGGCCTCATGGACCTCCACTCCGGCTGGGCCAAGATCGGCATCGTCCCCCTCCTGGAGACCACCGACGAACTGCGCGCCGCCGACACCATCCTCGACGACATGCTCTCCGACCCCTCCTACCGCCGCCTCGTCTCCCTGCGCGGCGACGTCCAGGAGGTCATGCTCGGATACTCGGACTCCTCCAAGTTCGGCGGCATCACCACCAGCCAGTGGGAGATCCACCGCGCCCAGCGCCGCCTGCGCGACGTCGCCCACCGCCACGGCGTACGCCTGCGCCTCTTCCACGGCCGCGGCGGCACCGTCGGCCGCGGCGGCGGCCCCAGCCACGACGCGATCCTCGCCCAGCCCTGGGGCACCCTCGAAGGCGAGATCAAGGTCACCGAACAGGGCGAGGTCATCTCCGACAAGTACCTCGTCCCCTCCCTTGCCCGCGAGAACCTCGAACTCACCGTCGCCGCCACCCTCCAGGCCAGCGCCCTGCACACCGCACCGCGCCAGTCCGACGAGGCACTCGCCCGCTGGGACGCGGCCATGGACCTCGTCTCCGAGGCCGCCCACACCACCTACCGCAACCTCGTCTCCGACCCCGACCTCTCCGCCTACTTCCTCGCCTCCACCCCCGTCGACCAGCTCGGCGACCTCCACCTCGGCTCCCGCCCCTCGCGCCGCCCCGACTCCAGCGGCGGCCTCGACGGACTGCGCGCCATCCCCTGGGTCTTCGGCTGGACCCAGTCCCGCCAGATCGTCCCCGGCTGGTACGGCGTCGGCTCCGGCCTCAAGGCCCTGCGCGAAGCCGGACTCGACGGCGTGCTCGACGAGATGCACGAGCACTGGCACTTCTTCCGCAACTTCCTCTCCAACGTCGAGATGACGCTGGCCAAGACGGACCTGCGGATCGCCCAGCACTACGTCGACACCCTCGTCCCCGACGAGCTGAAGCACATCTTCGACCTCATCAAGGCCGAACACGACCTCACCGTCGCCGAAGTCCTCAAGATCACCGGCGGCGAACAGCTCCTCGACTCCAACAAGCCCCTCCAGCAGACCTTCAACATCCGCGACGCCTACCTCGACCCGATCTCCTACCTCCAGGTCACCCTCCTCAAGCGCCAGCGCGACGCCGCCGAGGCCGGCGAGGAACCCGACCCCCTCCTCGCCCGCGCCCTCCTCCTCACCGTCAACGGCGTGGCCGCGGGACTCAAGAACACGGGCTGAGCGGGGACATACGGGCACGAGCGCGCATCAGGCACGAGCGCGCACACGGGTACGGGCCCGCCCCGCACACGGGCCCGCCCCCGCCCCGCACACGGAAACCGGCCCCGGCGACACCACGTCGCCGGGGCCGGCCCCGTACCCGCATCCGTGACAGACCCTCAGGAGTGGTACGAGCCCTGCGCCCGCTCCAGCCCCTGCGTCACCAGCGCCTCCACCGCGTCCGCCGCCCGGTCCACGAAGTAGTCCAGCTCCTTGCGCTCGCTCGACGAGAAGTCCTTCAGCACGAAATCCGCGACCTGCATCCGCCCCGGCGGACGCCCGATCCCGAACCGCACCCGGTGGTACGCCGGGCCCATCGCCTTCGTCATCGACTTCAGCCCGTTGTGCCCGTTGTCCCCGCCCCCCAGCTTCAGCCGCAGCACCCCGTAGTCGATGTCCAGCTCGTCGTGCACCGCCACCACCCGCTCCAGCGGCACCTTGTAGAAATCGCGCAACGCCGTCACCGGACCGCCCGAGAGATTCATGTACGAGAGCGGCTTCGCGATCACCACCCGCGTACTCGACACCCCCGGCACCCCCAGCCGCCCCTCCACCACCTGCGCCTGCGCCCGCGCCGCACGCTTGAAGCGCCCGCCCACGCGCGCCGCGAGGAGATCGGCGACCATGAACCCCACGTTGTGCCGGTTGCCCGCGTACTCGGGGCCCGGATTGCCGAGCCCCGCCACCAGCCACGGCGCGTTCTCGTCCGCGCCCGTGCTCGCTGCCATTGCGTCCTCCACCGCTGTTCGTACGTACGACGGCGGGGTGGCACGCCCACCGGACGCACCACCCCGCCACAACGATCCGTGAGAGCCCGCGGGCCCCCGCGAGGGCTCAGCCCTCCTCGGACGCGCCCTCCTCGGCGGCACCCTCGGCCGGGGCCTCCTCGGCCTGCGCGGCCAGGACCTGGATGACGACCGCGTCGGGCTCGACGGCGAGCGAGACACCGTTGGGGAGCTTGATGTCCTTCGCCTCGATCGAGGCACCCGCCTCCAGACCGGCGACCGAGACGGTCAGCTGCTCGGGGATGTGGGTGGCCTCGGCCTCGACGGGGAGCGAGTTGAGGACGTACTCCAGGAGGAACTGGCCCGGGGCCAGGTCGCCCTCGGCGAGCACGGGGACCTCGACCTGGACCTTCTCGCCGCGCTTCACGAGGAGGAGGTCGACGTGCTCCAGGAAGCCCTTCAGCGGGTCGCGCTGCACGGCCTTCGGGATGACCAGCTCGTTCTTGCCGTTCAGCTCGATGGCGAGCAGCACGTTCGAGGTCTTCAGGGCCATCATCAGCTCGTGACCGGGGACGGTCACGTGGACGGGCTCGGCGCCGTGCCCGTAGACGACGGCGGGCACCTTGCTCTCGCGGCGGATGCGGCGGGCCGCACCCTTGCCGAACTCGGTACGGGTCTCTACGGCGAGCTTGACCTCGGCCATGGCTCTTCTCCTCAACAGACGGTTCACAGGGGCGGTCACCCGGCCACGAACGGCCTGCTACGAAGAGCGCGTCGATAACGGAGCGCCGGAACCCGTACGTCCGAAAACGGACCGGGGCGGCCTCCCTCGCCGAGCAACTCTCGCGAGTCTACCCGGCCAGGGGGCCGCCCCAGAAATCGATCACCACGCGCGTGCAGAACCGTTCCTGCACACCGTTCGGCACCAACCATCACACCGCACCGGGGGCCTCCGCCCACCGGCCACCAGGGGCCTCAGCCCACCGGCTCCTCCTCGAACAGGCTCGTCACCGAACCGTCCTCGAACACCTCACGCACCGCACGCGCGATCGTCGGCGCGATCGACAGCACCGTGATCTTGTCCAGCTCCAGCTCACCCGGCGTCGGCAGCGTGTTCGTCAGCACGAACTCACTCACCTTCGAGTTCTTCAGCCGGTCCGCCGCCGGACCCGACAGCACCCCGTGCGTCGCCGTCACGATGACGTCCGCCGCACCGTGCGCGTACAGCGCGTCCGCCGCCGCGCAGATCGTCCCGCCCGTGTCGATCATGTCGTCCACCAGGACACACACACGATCCTTCACGTCACCGACGACCTCGTGCACCGTCACCTGGTTCGCGACGTCCTTGTCACGCCGCTTGTGCACGATCGCCAGCGGCGCCCCCAGCCGGTCGCACCACCGGTCCGCGACCCGCACCCGGCCCGCGTCCGGGGACACGATCGTCAGCTTCGAACGGTCCACCTTCGCACCCACGTAGTCCGCCAGGATCGGCAGCGCGAACAGGTGGTCCACCGGGCCGTCGAAGAAACCCTGGATCTGGTCCGTGTGCAGATCCACGGTGAGAATCCGCGTCGCCCCCGCCGTCTTCAGCAGGTCCGCCATCAGACGCGCCGAGATCGGTTCACGACCCCGATGCTTCTTGTCCTGCCGCGCGTAACCGTAGAACGGCACGATCACGGTGATGGAACGCGCGGAAGCCCGCTTCAGCGCGTCCACCATGATCAGCTGCTCCATGATCCACTTGTTGATCGGAGCCGTGTGGCTCTGGATCACGAAGCAGTCCGCACCGCGCGCGGACTCACGGAACCGCACGTAGATCTCGCCGTTGGCGAAATCGAAGGCCTTGGTCGGAACTATGCCGACACCCAGCTGGTGCGCCACTTCCTCCGCCAGCTCCGGGTGGGCGCGGCCGGAGAAGAACATGAGCTTCTTCTCGCCGGTCGTCTTGATTCCGGTCACAGCACTTGTCTCCTCGGACGAGTTCTATCGCTGCTGCACCCGTCGGGCATCCCGGACCCCATCACGACACCCAGAACCAACGAGCCAGCCGAATCGCGTGCATCTATCACGGTACGCCGTGAAGGACGCACCTGTTTTCGGTCAGCTTTCGCCTTCCGACCCCTGGGAAGAGTCCTCAGCGGCCTTCGCCGCCGCGCTCCCAGGACGCTTACGGGCCACCCAGCCCTCGATATTCCTTTGCTGGCCACGGGCCACGGCGAGCGCACCCGACGGCACGTCCTTCGTGATCACCGAACCCGCCGCCGTGTACACGCCGTCCCCGATCGTGACCGGTGCCACAAACATATTGTCCGAACCGGTACGGCAGTGAGAGCCGATCGTCGTGTGGTGCTTGTTCACCCCGTCGTAGTTCACGAAGACACTCGCCGCCCCGATGTTCGTGTGATCACCGATCGTCGCGTCCCCCACGTACGACAGGTGCGGCACCTTCGTCCCCGCGCCCACGGTCGCGTTCTTCATCTCCACGTACGTCCCCGCCTTCGCGCCCGTCCCCAGCCGCGTCCCCGGCCGCAGGTACGCGAACGGCCCCACACTCGCCTCGGCGCCGATCTCCGCCCCGACCGCCACCGTGTTGTCCACCCGCGCGCCCGCACCCACGACCGTGTCCGTCAGCCGCGAGTTCGGCCCCACCTCGGCACCGTCCTCGACCCGCGTCGCACCCAGCAACTGCGTCCCCGGGTGCAGGACCACGTCCCGCCCGAACCCCACCGTCACGTCCACGAAGACGCTCGCCGGGTCGATCACCGTCACGCCCCCCAGCATCGCCGCCTCAAGCAGCCTCTCGTTGAGCACCCGGCCCGCCTGCGCGAGCTGCACCCGGTTGTTGATCCCCGCGATCTCCCGGTGATCACCCGCGAGCGCCGCGCCGACGCGGTGGCCCGCCCCGCGCAGAATGCCCAGGACATCGGTCAGGTACTCCTCGCCCTGCGCGTTGTCCGTACGGACCTGCCCCAGCGCCTCGGCCAGCAGCCGCCCGTCGAAGGCGAAGACCCCCGAGTTGATCTCGCGGATCGCCAGCTCCTCGGAGCTCGCGTCCTTGTGCTCCACGATCGCGGTCACGGCGCCCGAGCCGTCCCGCACGATGCGCCCGTAGCCGCTCGCGTCGGGCATCTCGGCGGTGAGGACGGTGACGGCGTTGCCGTCGGAGGTGTGCGTACGGCACAGGGCGTCCAGCGTGGCGGCGGTGAGGAGCGGGGTGTCGCCGCACAGCACGACGACCGTGCCCTCGACGGCGCCGCCCAGCTCGGCGAGCGCGGTGCGGACGGCGTGGCCCGTGCCGCGCTGCTCCTCCTGCACGGCGGTACGGACCGCCGCGTCGCTCTCCGCGAGGTGCGCGGTGACCTGCTCGCGGCCGTGCCCGACGACGACCACGACCTCCTTGGGCTCCAGCTCGCCCGCGGCCTGGAGCACGTGGCCGACGAGGGTGCGGCCGGCGAGGCGGTGCAGGACCTTGGGCGTGGCGGACTTCATGCGGGTGCCCTCACCCGCTGCGAGGACGACGACGGCTGCCGGGCGATTGGTGGCACTCACGAGCGGGCCCTTCGGCTTCGGTGCGGATGACACCGGAACAATACCGGGGGGTGTGCGGGGGAACGCGGAGAAGGCCCTGACCTGGGGTGGTCAGGGCCTCGGGGTGTTGCGGGGAGTTATTCGAACCTGCTCCCCCGCCAGGACTCGAACCCGGACATAAGGCACCAAAAGCCTCAGTGCTGCCAATTACACCACAGGGGACTACATAGGGGGTGAATCGGACATTTCGACTACCCGCCTTTGTGCGCCCCCTACTATGCCGTACCAGGCCCGCTCCATGCGACGGTACAAATCATTGCTTTTCGTCACGTAGACGACGAGGCAGCCGCGATAGTTGTCGCCGGTGTTCTGGCGGTTGGTCAGTGGGTTGTGGCGCTTGATGGTGGTGCGGGTGAACTCCTCGGCGGGGACCCCGGTCAGTTCCGCCCAGAAAGTCTTCGCACCCTCGGCGTCGGCGGTCTCGTGGATCGCCAGATGGAGGTGCCAGCGGTCTCGTGCGACCTCGTGCAGTTCCAGCCAGCGCAGAAAGACGAGGATGACGTTCGGGTCGCTGTTGGTGAACTGGATCGCGCGACGACTGGCGCGCCCTTTGTCCTTCATGCCCTCCGCCCAGTACAGCGCGACCCCTGCCGTCTGCAGCTGTTCGTCGGACAGTGCTTCGGCTGCCGCGCGGGCCTTCGTGATCGCGTCCCGGTGTTCCTTCTCGGCTTCGGCCAGCGACCGAAGCCGCACGGACCGCATGTGGTCCATGTGCGCGTTCATGTCGCGCGCCGGCCTCGGCAAGTCCCTCACCCACAGCGACACCGAACTCTTCGCGCAGCCCACCTCCTCCACGATCTGGTCGTAGGTCCACCCCTTCAGGCGAAGTTCTCGGGCTCTGTCTCGTGCGTCTGTGCGTGCCGCGACCATGGGGACGATCTTCATGGCGGAATCACAGGTTCCGGCACGGTTCGGAGGGGTTTCGCCTGATCGGGTGAAGGGTGGGGGGTGTGCGCGGCGCGCCGGTGGCGCGTTGTGGGGTGCCGCACTCCCCCGGGATTCGGGACGGATCGCCCGTACGCTGGGGGCCATGACCACGACGGGGGAAGAGCACCGGGCGGCCGGGGGGCCGTGGTGGTGGCAGCGGCGGCGGAGTGCCGTGCTCGATGTGGGCCTCGCGGGCGTCTCGGCGCTGGAGTGCTGCGTCGAGGGGGCGGTGTTCACGGACCGGGTGGGGCTCGGCGCGCTGCTGGGGGTGGTGCTCGGGCTCGTGGTCGGTTCCGTGCTCGTGCTGCGGCGGCGGTGGCCCGTGGCCGTCGTGCTCGTGGCGCTGGCGGTCTCGCCCGCCGAGATGGGGATGGTCCTCGGCTTCGTGGGGCTCTACACGCTCGCCGCCTCGGACGTCCCGCGCCGGATCACGGCCGTGCTCGCGTCGATGTCGGGGCTGGGTTCGCTCGTCGTCTCGCTCGTGCGCATGGGGCAGCACGTGGAGGGGAACGGCTCGGCGATGACGCCGTGGTTCACGCCGTCGATGGCGGTGCTGATGGCGCTGGGGACGACCGCGCCGCCGGTTCTGCTCGGTCTCTACGTCGGGGCGCGGCGGCGGCTGATGGAGAGTCTGCGGGAGCGCGCGGATTCCCTCGAACGGGAGCTTCAGTTGCTCGCGGAGCGGGCGGAGGAGCGTGCGGAGTGGGCGCGGGGTGAGGAGCGGCGGCGGATCGCGCGCGAGATGCACGACGTGGTGGCGCACCGGGTGAGCCTGATGGTGGTGCATTCGACGGCTTTGCAGGCGGTCGCGCTGAAGGACCCGGAGAAGGCGGCGAAGAACGCGGCGCTCGTGGGGGACATGGGGCGGCAGGCGTTGACGGAGTTGCGGGAGATGCTCGGGGTGATGCGGGCGTCGTCGGGGGTGCCGGTGGCGCGGGCGGCGGAGCCGGTGGTGACGGTGCCGGAGCCGCGTGCGTCGGTGCTCGTGGAGGAGGAGCAGGGGCCTTCGCTGGCGGAGCTGGACGAGTTGGTGGGGCAGTCGCGGGCGGCGGGGATGACGGTGGAGTTGTCGGTGGAGGGGGAGGGTTCGGGGTACGGGGCGCGGGTGGAGCGGACGGCGTACCGGGTGGTGCAGGAGGCGTTGACGAACGCGCACAAGCATGCGGCGGGTGCGGCGACGCGGGTGCGGCTGGCGCGGCGGGCGGGGGAGGTCGCGATGCAGGTGGAGAACGGTCCGCCGCCGGAGGGCGGGGTGGACGCGCATCTGCCGAGCGGGGGGAACGGGCTCGTGGGGATGCGGGAGCGGGTGCTGGCGCTGGGCGGGGTGTTCGTGGCGGGGCCGACGGACGCGGGGGGTTTCCGGGTGTCGGCGGTGCTGCCGGTGGGGGAGTGAGGGGGCGGGTTCAGTCGTCGGTGGCGGGGGAGGTGAGGCGTTCGGGCGCCGTGCCGGTCAGGAGGGTGGCGAGGCCCTGGTCGATGTCGGCGCCGAGGTACCAGTCGCCGGTGTGGTCGAGGGCGTAGACGCGGCCTTCGTCGTCGATGGCGAGGGCGGCGTGGGTGCTGGTGTCGAGGCCGAGGGGGCACAGGTGGGTGCCGAGGGCGTGGCCGAGGTCGCCGAGGGTGCGGGCGAGGTGGAGGCCGTGGAGGGGGTCGAGGTCGAGGCTCGCGGGGGCGAGGTGGCGGCCCTTGGCGGTGGGGTGCGGGGTGAGGCCGCCGAATTCGGCCCAGGCTTCGACGGCGGCGGGGGAGACGTGGTGTTCGTGTCCGGCCGGTGAGGTGTGGGCGCGCAGGGTGTCGGCCCAGATCTCGGCCTGGGCGATGTCCCAGCGCCCTGGGGTCCAGCCGGCGGTGCGCAGGGCGGTGTCGGCGGCTTCGGGGAAGCGTCCGGTGGGGGCTTCGCCGAGGGCGTCGAGTCCTTCGAGGCGGGTGAGTTCTTCGAGGGGGTGGGGCGGGTTCTTCATGGGTTTCGCCGGTCCGGGTTCAGTCCTGGAGGGTGGGGTCGATGACGCTGACGCCGAAGTGTTCGGCGAGGGCGGTGCAGGAGCGGCAGGGCGGGGCGAAGGCGCCGTGGAGGGGGTCGCCGTCCTCGCGGATGTGCCGGGTGGTGAGTTTGGCGCCTTTGAGTGCTTTGCGGGCTTCGCCGGGGGTCATGGGGCGGCGGGCGGCGCGTTTGGAGCGGGCGGTGCGGGTGGCGTCGGCCTCGGTGAGGTGGCGGGAGAGGAGGACGGCTTCGGCGCAGCGTCCGGTGAAGCGTTCGCGGCGGTCGCTGGTGAGGCTGTCGAGGAAGTCCTGGACGAGGGGGTGCAGGGCGGGGGGTTGTTCGCCGCGGGCGCCGGTGCCGGTGAGGGTGGTGCCGCGTACGGAGAGGGCGGCGGCGACGGCGGGGAGGATGCCGTCGCGGCGGTGGCGCAGGGCGGGTGGCCGGTTGCCGTCGTGGCTCCAGTCGACGCGGGGGTCGTGGGCGGGGAGGAGGGAGGAGGGGCGCGGGGCGCGGGGGCCGGGCGTGACGGCCTCGGGGGCGGTGTGCGCGGTGGCCTCGGGGCCTGGTTGTGCGGTGTGCATGGCGGTGCCTTCCCCTCCGTACCTTCCCCCGTGTCGTTCTCCCGGGTGGACCGTGGTGTGCCCTGGCCGGCCCTGGAGAGCGCTGACAGCCTGCCAAACGTGCGCGTCCGGGTGGTGGTGGGGGTGTCCTGCCGGGGTTACAGCTTCGCACGTGGTGGGCGCGGGAACGGTTCGGCGCGGGTGGGGCGGGGCTCGTACCGCGGGTAGCACCGGCCGGGTGCCGAGGGTGGTGCGGGCCTCGGGGTCGGGGGTGGCGCGGGCTCCGTACCGGGGGTGGTGCGGGCCCGTTACGGGGGTGGCGCGGCCCGGTGCCGCCGGTCGCGCGGCCTCGTAGGGTCGTCGGCCCTGTGAGCGCGCGGGGCCCACCGCTTAGGCTGGGGCGACCGCTCGCGGCGCGGTGCGCGAGGTCGCGGTGGGGCCCGCGGGGTGGCGAGCGGGTGTGGTGTCCGGTTGGTGTCCATTGGTGTCAGTGTTGGTGTCGGCGAGCGTGCAGGGGGCTACCGCAATGACGACAGGTCGGCTCGGTGAGGGGGCGCCCGCGCAGGGTTTCCCCGTGCGGGCAGCTTCTTCGGGCCTCGTGCCGCCGAACGCGGCGTACGCGGGGCAGTCGGTGCGTTTCCCGGACCCGGTGCGGGCGGCGCGGTATCCGGCGGGTGTCGCGGTGGACGGCGGCGGGAGGCCGGTGTTCACGCCGTACGCGCGGGCGGCTGTGGAGATCGCGGAGCCGCCGTCGGGTTTCGGCGTGGACGAGTTGCGGCTGACGGACTACGTGTCGGCGAACGCGGCGATGGCGGCCTCGGGCGACGCGTTGTGGGAGGGCCTGTCCCCGGTGGCGACTCCGCACGGCTGGACGTGGCACCACGTGGCGGATTCGCGGCGGCTCGAACTCGTGCCCGTGGAGGTGAAGGCGTTGCTGCGGCACCACGGGGGTCTGGCGACGGCGCGGGTGGAGCACGGGCGGCGCGGGACGCGTCCGCTCCAGCAGACGAAGCCGGCGCATTTCGGCCTGCCGCGGGAGCTGGTGGCGGTCGAGGAGCGGCAGGTGCTGGCGCTGGAGGAGGACTTGGGGTACCGGCTGCCGGGTGCGTACCGCTCGTTCCTGAAGGCGGGCGGCGGCTGCGCGCCGGTCGGGGTGGCGCTCGACGCGGAGCTGGGGCTGCTGGTGGATCAGCCGTTCTTCACGGTGCGTGAGGAGGCGGCGGTCAACGACCTCGCGTACATCAACAAGTGCCTGCGCGATCACGTGACGAAGGACTACCTGGGGGTGGCTTTCGTGCAGGGCGGGGTGCTGGTGGTGAAGGTGCGGGGCGAGGCGCCGGGTTCGGTGTGGTTCTGCCCGTACGACGACGCGCGGGACCGGGACGGGCTCGATGTGGCCGCGCGGGTGCGGGAGTTGCTGCTGCCGTGCGGGGCGGATTTCGACGCGTTCCTCTCCAGGCTGGCGGGGAGTCCGCCGGAGCTGGAGACGGTGGCGCGGTTGATGGTGGACGGTGGGTTCGCGCGTGTGGTCCCGGTGGGGGAGTGAGTGACGTGGTGACGTTCGCGCAGGCGCAGGAGCGCGGGGAGCGCTGGATCAACGGGGACGTGCCGCGCTATCAGCACCGTGAGGTGCGGGTGCGGGAGTTCGGGCTCGGGTTCGTGGTGTGGGCGGAGGACCGTGCGGAGGCGGGGCCTTCGGACGGGGGCGGGCAGCGGGTCGTGATCGCGCGGGACGGGCGTGCGGTGACGTTGTGGCCGGAGCTGCCGGTGGCGGAGGTGATCCGGCGGTACGAGGAGGAGTACGGCGTGGTGGCGGAGGAGGCGCCGCCGGAGCCGCCGGAGCGGATCGACCTGAACCAGACGTCGTTCCTGCTGTCGCCGCCGGAGTGGTTGCAGGAGGCGGCGGACCAGCTGGGCATTCCGGGCGGGCGGAAGGAGGCTTCGCCGGGCGGTCCGGCCGGTTCCGGTCCGGCCGGTTCCGGCGCGGGTGGCGTGCGGCCCGCCGAGCCGGTCGCGGGTGCGGGGGCGTGGGAGGCGGCGGACACGACGGGGGCGGCGCAGGGCCGTCTGGTCGTGCCGCCGGACACGGTGTACACGCAGGGTGACGAGGAGGCCCCG
>NZ_JAAGLR010001181.1 GCF_010548245.1 Streptomyces sp. SID11385 | reverse complement strand
CGCGGGCGATCCCGCCCCGCACCGCGCACGAGCACGCCCGCCGCCCGTACGCCCCTCCCCGCCTGCCCGGACGGGCGCGCCACCCGGCGTGCGGGGGGCGCACGTGCCGCCGCGTCCCCCCGTACGACCGGTCAATTTCCGGAAACACCCTGTTACCCTGCGCCGTCCCCGGCCTACCATCGCCTTATCCGTAGCAGGCTCTCCTCCGCTTCCGCCCTCTGCCCGCACCCAGCGGGCGCCTTGGCCCTACGGAGCATCGGGGGATGCACATGAACAGCGCTCCGCACTTGCTGCCCGAAGACCACCCGGAGTTCGAGCGGGTCCTCGACGAGGCCCTGCGCCAGGCCGTACCGCGGCCCGCCGCACCGGACCCCGACGGGCAGCTCCCCGCCACACGGCTGAAGGCCCTGGCGCTCGGCTCGGCAGGTCTCATCGCGGCCACCGCCGCACCCGAGTACCGGCACTACGTCAGAGTGCGCGAGGACCTGCGGATACGCACGGCCGGGGATACCGGCCAAGCCGAGGTGCCGGTGCGGGCGCAGGAGGGCGGAGGACTCGCCGCGGCGCTCGGCGAGGTGACCGAGGCTTCGGGCGCCGGGGCCGTCGCCGTGGTCGCCGCGCTCACCCCGGTGCTCGCCGGGGTCGCCGCCGTCGTCCTGCTGCTCATCGGCTACTTGCTGCGGCTCGTGGACAGCGAGCACGTCATCGGCGACGCCCTGCTCACCGCGGGCTGGATCTTCGCCGTCCTCGCGGCCGCCGCCATCCTCATCGCCGGGGTCGCCCTGCTCCTCGCCGCCCTGCGCAACGGTGCCACCGCGCTCCCCGCCGACCCGCGCCGCCCGCGCACCGCCGAACCCGATCCGGAAACCGCGGAAATACACCGGGCCCTCGCCGACTGGCAGCACGCCCTCCTGGAGAAGGGCTTCCTGCCTTTTCTCCAGGAGCACGCGGATCTCCTGGAACGCGACGGGCAAAGCCCACCGGGCGAGGAGGCTCCTGAGCAGGACGACCCCGTGCACAGCCGAAGCGGCCCGTCCCGTATGCCGCGCCTCGGCTACCACCGCCCCGGCTTCAGCGGCCCCGAGGCGGACGGCGAGGCGGCCTCCCGCCCCCGCTACTCCAGCCCCGATTTCAGCAGCCCCGACTTCGGCGGCCCGGAGCACCGCCCGGAGTGAGCGATGTTTCACGTGAAACATCGCAAGCCGTCGCAACCCGCCGCAAGCCGCCACCAGCGCACAGGCGTCTCGGCTCCCTCCGCCCCCGGCGCCGGCCCGGCACCACCCGCGTACCCCTACGCACCCGGCGCCAGCCTGCCCACGCACCCGCCCCGCCCCCGCACGCAGAGAAGCCCGATGTTTCACGTGAAACATCCATTGCGGTGTTTCACGTGAAACATCGGGCCCAGAGGGGAGTCCCCCGCGCTACAGCTTCCCGCCGGTCAGCCGCGTGAGCGGCCCCACCGCCCGTACCCCGGACTTCCGTCCCGCGAGGAACGAGGCCGTGGCCACGGTCAGGAGCCCCGCGCCCGCGCTGGTCACGGCCACCTTGTGCTCGCGGACCGTGCCCCACGCCGTACCCGCCGACGCGACGGCCTTCTCCGAGACTTCGGAGACCTTGCGCCGCCCGGCGTCCACGCCCGTCCTCGCCTTCGCTTCCACACGCTTGCCCGCCACTCCGGCGGCGCGCGCACGTTCTCGCGCCGCCTCGGCGGCCTGTTCCGTCTTCGCCCCGGCCGCGGAGAGCGCCGCATCGGCCTTCTCCGACGCCGTCGCCGCCACCGGGGCATCCTCGGTCCCGGGCGCGGAGGCCGAAGCGGCCACGGCGTCGCGGGAGTGCTTGGTCTGCGGGTTCTCTCCAGTCATGGCCTGCGGGTTGCCGCTCCCCACCGGAGAAAACCCGCGACCGGACAGCGAAGTGGGTCCGGAACCGCTCCGAACGCTCCGGAATGACCCGTCACCACCCGCCCGTCACCACCCGCCAGGCACCGCGCGCCGGTCACCGCCCGGCCGGAGCCCGCCACTCACCCAGCCGCGACGGTCTCCAGACTGCGAAGGCCCCAGCCTGCAACGAACTCCCCCGGCCGGCGCCAACCTCACTCCGCCAGCGGCAGATACACCCGGTTCCCCGAAGCCGCGAACTCCCGTGACTTCTCCATCATCCCGGCCGCGATCGCCTCCTGGCTCAGCTCCGTACCGTCCTCCGCGCCGAAGCGCTCGCTGATGTCCCGGCTGATCCGCATCGAGCAGAACTTGGGCCCGCACATGGAGCAGAAGTGCGCGGTCTTCGCCGGTTCGGCGGGCAACGTCTCGTCGTGGAAGGACCGCGCCGTCTCCGGATCGAGCGACAGGTTGAACTGGTCCTCCCACCGGAAGTCGAAGCGCGCCTGCGAGAGCGCGTCGTCCCACTCCTGCGCCCCCGGGTGGCCCTTGGCGAGATCGGCGGCGTGGGCGGCGATCTTGTACGTGATGACCCCCGTCTTCACGTCGTCCCTGTCAGGGAGCCCGAGGTGTTCCTTAGGCGTCACGTAGCAGAGCATCGCGGTGCCCCACCACGCGATCATCGCGGCGCCGATGCCGGAGGTGATGTGGTCGTAGCCCGGCGCGACGTCCGTGGTGAGCGGCCCGAGCGTGTAGAACGGCGCTCCGTCGCACAGCTCCTGCTGAAGCTCCACGTTCTCCTTGATCTTGTGCATCGGGACGTGCCCAGGCCCTTCGACCATCGTCTGCACGCCGTACTCTCGCGCCACGGCGGTGAGTTCGCCGAGCGTGCGCAGCTCGGCGAACTGCGCCTCGTCGTTGGCGTCCGCGACGGAGCCGGGCCGCAGCCCGTCCCCGAGCGAGAACGTCACGTCGTACGCCGCGAGGATCTCGCACAGCTCCTCGAAGTGCTCGTACAGGAACGACTCCTGGTGGTGTGCGAGGCACCACGCCGCCATGATGGAGCCGCCGCGCGAGACGATGCCGGTGGTCCGGCGCGCGGTGAGCGGGACGTACGCCAGCCGCACCCCCGCGTGCACGGTCATGTAGTCGACCCCCTGTTCGGCCTGCTCCACGATCGTGTCGCGGTACAGCTCCCAGCTCAGCTCCTCCGCCTTCCCGCCGGTCTTCTCCAGCGCCTGGTAGAGCGGCACGGTGCCGATGGGGACGGGGGAGTTGCGCAGAATCCACTCCCGGGTGGTGTGGATGTCGCGGCCTGTCGAGAGGTCCATGACGGTGTCGGCGCCCCAGCGCGTCGCCCACGTCATCTTCTCGACCTCCTCCTCGATCGAGGAGGTGACCGCCGAGTTGCCGATGTTCGCGTTGATCTTCACGAGGAACCGCTTGCCGATGACCATCGGCTCGCTCTCGGGGTGGTTGATGTTCGCGGGCAGTACGGCCCGTCCGGCGGCCAGTTCCTCACGTACGACCTCGGGGGCGACGCCCTCGCGCAGCGCGGCGTACTCCATCTCCGGCGTAATCTCGCCCCGCCGGGCGTACGCGAGTTGCGTCACCGGCGCCGCCGAGCGGGCGCGACGCGGACGGCGCGGGCGCCCGGGGAAGACCGCGTCGAGCCGGCCCGCGCCACCCCGCGGGACGGTGTGCTGCGGGCCGTCGTCCTCGGGCCGCACCGCGCGGCCCGGATACGTCTCGGTGTCGCCGCGCGCCGCGATCCACGGTGCGCGCGGTGTGCCGAGCCCGCGCCGTACGTCCGTGGTGACAGACGGATCGGTGTACGGGCCCGAGGTGTCGTACAGCGTCAGCGCGCGGCCGTCGCTCAGGTGCACCCTCCGCACGGGCACCCGCAGCCCCGCCCGTTCGCCCTCGATGTACGCCTTGTGCGCGCCGAGGGCGCGAGCGGGTCCGGTGGTGTCGTGCTGCTGTGCGGAGGCAGGGGTGTGCGCGTCCGATGTGGTCATGAGACCTACTCCCTACGCCGGCATTACCCGGTAACAGGTTCAGCGGTCGGCGCAGCGTTTCGTCCTCCGGCCGCGCGTGCGGTCGTACGAGGAGATCAGCGCCCTCTCAGCCCGGTGCTCCGAGCTCCCGCGGGGACAAATCGCGTCCCACGCTAGCGCCCGTCCTGGCGTGCTGGCCAGAGGGCCTCCGCGGTTCTTGCGATGATCGGCCGGTGACGACGCCACCTCCCACGCCTCAGGCACCCCCACCGTCTCCCCCGTCTCCCCCGTCCTCGGAGGGCCACCTTTCGCCGGGCCACGAGCACAGCCACCACCACGGTCCGGCGACCCCCGGCTCGCGGCGGCTGCGGACGGTCATCGCGGCCGTTTTGGTCCCCTTCGCCGCCGCCGTCGTCGCCGGACTGGTGCTCCTGTGGCCCGGGGCTCCGGGGACGCACGAGCGGACGGGTGTCGGCTTCGACCGGCAGACCGTCAGCGGCAAGGTCACCGGGATCGAGCACGTCGGCTGCAACGACGCTGCCGGGGGCGGGGGTTCGGGTCAGGGGAGCGGCGGCAGCGACCCTGACGACCCGTCCTCCGGCGGTACGGGGACGACGGCACCCGGCGGCGCGGGCGCGTCGACGTCATCGGGCGGGGCAGCCGATGCGGGGACCGGCGCGGGAGCCGACGGGGGGACCGGCGGGGGAGCCGACGCGGGGACCGGCGCGGGAGCCGGCGGGGCTTTGGGGGAGCACGCGGCGGGCGTCTGCGAGCAGGCGACGGTCGAGGTCACCGAGGGGAAGGACAAGGGGCACCGCTACCCCGAGCTGATCCGTCCCGACGCCTCGCGCCGGCTCCACGCCGGCGAGAAGGTCGTTCTCGCCTACGCGCCCGACGCACCGCGTCAACTCCAGTACTCCGTCACGGATGTGGGCCGCACCCCGCCGATGGTCCTGCTCGCCGCGGTCTTCGCGCTCGTCGTCGTGGCGGTGGGGAGGCTGCGGGGTCTCATGGCACTCGTGGCGCTCGCGGTGAGCTTCCTGGTGCTGACCTTCTTCATCCTGCCCGCGATCCTGGAGGGGTCGAACCCGCTCGTCGTAGCGGTGGTCGGCGCCAGTGCGATCATGCTGATCGCCCTCTACCTGTGCCACGGCCTCAGCGCGCGCACCTCCGTCGCGGTGCTCGGCACCCTCACCTCGCTTCTGCTCATCGGGGTACTGGGTTCGCTCTTCATCGGCTGGGCGGCGCTCACCGGCAACACCGACGACAACACGGGCCTCATCCACGGCCTCTACCCACACATCGACATGAGCGGGCTGCTCCTCGCGGGAGTGCTCATCGGCTCGCTCGGCGTGCTCGACGACGTGACGGTCACGCAGACCTCGGCCGTCTGGGAGCTGCACCAGGCCGACCCGGGCATGACGCGGCGCGCGCTGTACCGCGCCGGGCTCAGGATCGGCCGCGACCACATCGCCTCGGTGGTCAACACCCTGGTCCTCGCCTACGCGGGGGCCGCGCTGCCGCTCCTGCTGCTCTTCTCGCTCGCGCGCAGCGACGTGGGGTCGGTCGCGACGAGCGAACTCGTCAGCGAGGAGATCGTGCGGACGCTCGTCGGCTCGATCGGCCTGGTCGCCTCGGTGCCGGTCACGACGGCGCTCGCGACCCTCGTGGTCTCGGCGGACCGTGTGCCGCACCCGCCGTCGCCCGGCACTCAGGGCGTGCCGTCCCGCCCTGAGATGCCCGGCCCCGCGCCCATGGGGCGGCTGCTCAAAGGCGGCGGACGCCGCAGGAAACGCTGAGGGGCGGGCCGCGAGAGGCACGCGGAGCACGGGGCAGCCGACGGGCGCCGCGAGCACGACAGGCGGTCGGCCGGACTGCGGCGAGCACGGGAGGCGGACACCCGCCGCGGGCGCCCGGAGGCAGGCTGCCTCAGCCCGCGCTCGGCTCCTCCGCGAGGATGCGGTGCAGGGCGTCGTCGAGGTGGCTCTCGAAGTCGGCGCAGGCACGCTCCTCGCCCAGCGGGACGAGGCGGTCGGTCCGGTCGAGGAAGGCGACGATCGGCGCCATGCCCACCCGGAAGAGCGCCTGGTCGGTACCGACCTGGAGCCTGATGTGCAGCTCCCCGGGTCCCTCCCCGTCGAGCAGGGGCTCCGGCTCGACGGGCGAGACCCGCACATCGCCGTCGCCGCACGCCTCGTCGATCCCGTCCGCGAGCAGCTCGCGCCCGAACGTCCACGAGACCGGGGCATCACCGGGCAGGTGGAAGGTAAGCCGTACCGCGTAGGGATCGGCGGCCTCGTAGCGAAGCTCGACGGGGATACGGAACGAGAGCTCCTCGGAAACGAGGAAGCTCATCATGACCTCTGCCTGTACGGACTCGCGCATCGCCAACCCCGTCGATTGCCGTCACCTTGCCAGGGGCAAATCCCCTGACACTCCTGACACCTAGCTCAGTGAACACATCACATCACAGCGCGTGATCCCGCCGTTGCTGATTGCGGGAAGAAACGTGCGGGAAAATCCGTCCGAGCCGTTTTCGGTCGGGCGGTTCGTGGAATCCCCGCCACCGATCACCCGTATTCCGGCTGCCCCCAGGCGGTCCGCACATGCAAGGCACGCGGGGATTCCCCCACGTTCACCCTTTCGGCCCGCACGGACCATACGAACACACCGGCCCCGGGCGGCGACAGCAACGGCCCAAGCGTCACGCTGAGCTACGTATCAACAGAGGGCAACGACGTTCCTCCCGAACGGAGTTGGTGGCCGATAGCGCCCATTCGGGGGGCTCCCCGTCAACTCCGGGACGCGGACTTCCCCCGCCGGTGGCCACGCGACGGGCGCGGCGCCGACCGGCAGAGGCACCCTCGGTCAGCGCTGGCTTCCTGGCCCCGCCGACTCCTTGAACTTGCGCACGACGAAGACGAGCGCCGCGACCACGACGACAAAGACGAGCGCCTTGAAGAGCAGGCCGACCACCACGCTCAGAATCGAGACGATCACCCCACCGAAGATCGCCAGCGCGATGAGCGGGACGGCCACCCACTTCACCCACCACGGCAAGTCCGTGACTATCTCCCGCATACCCATCCCTGCTCCCTCGCTTCAACCGGTTCCGGGTCCCGCCCGGCCTGCTTCGATGCTAGGCCGGAAAACCCGGCGGAGGGGCCCGCGGCAACCCTGGCTTATCCCTGATTCGTACCCCTGAGGAAGAGAGCCCAATATCCCCGGAAACCCTGAGAAAAACCCCTCTGAACAGGGCTTTCCCTCTCAGGGTCACCCTCGGGGGCGCGCGGCCTCCCAGGTGCCCGCCCCCTGCGCCTCCTCAGCCCTCCGGCGGTGAGAAGACGACGAGGACCCGCAAGTCCTCGCTGATGTGGTGGAAGCGGTGCGGGGTCCCGGCGGGTACGTAGACGACGCTCCCGCGCGCGACCTCCGTGGTCTCCTGCCCGACGGTGAGCGCGGCCCGTCCGCTCACCACGAGGTAGACCTCGTCCTGCCGGTGCGGCTGCTGGGTGTCGGCGGCCCCCGCGTCGAGCGCGTACAGCCCGACGGACATGTTCCGCTCGCGCAGGAACTGCAAGTACGCGCCGTCGTTCACGGACCGTTCGAGGTCCAGCTCGTCCAGCCGGAATGCCTTCATCGACTTCCTCCACCCCTTCGCCGCTCCCGTACCGCCGGTCCCGGCCCCGTCTGTCACGATCGGCCCATGAAGACCTTCGTGTTCAGGACTCTCGCCAACGCGGCGGCCCTCGCGGTGGCCGTATGGCTGCTCGACGGCATCACCCTCACCGGCCACAACACCGGCCACAGGGCGCTCACGCTGATTATCGTCGCACTGGTCTTCGGCGTCGTGAACGTGCTGGTGAAACCCCTCGTGCAGTTGGTGACCCTCCCGCTGCTGATCCTGACGCTCGGGCTCCTCACCCTCGTCGTGAACGCCCTCATGCTGCTGCTCACGTCATGGATCTGCGATCTCATCGATGTGCCCTTCCACGTCAGCGGCTTCTGGACGGCCGTCCTCGGCGGGCTCGTCGTCGCCGTCGTCTCCTGGGCCGTCTCGCTCGCCCTGCCCGACGGCCGCCCCGCCGAGCGCGCCTGAGAGCCGGTGGCAGGGGACCCCGCCGCCGCGCGCCGCCTTCACCAGGGCCGCCTTACGGACGGGCGGCCGCGTACCCCATCCTGGGGGCCCGGCACAGCGCGGTGCGGGAGAGGTGACAACCACCCCGGTCACGGCCCCACGAACGGCCGCGAGCGGCAGCGGACGAGAAGAGGCGCAGCATGACTGGCGACGGAACGAGGGCAGTGCGCGCGGGGCTGCCGGAAGCGGCACCGAACGAACCGACCATGCCGGGCCCGGTCTTCGCCGCCCACTTCCACCTGCCGGGCGAGGTGGCCGGACCCTATACGTACGGGCGCGACGGCAACCCGACCTGGACCCACCTCGAAAGCGCCATCAGCGCGCTGGAGGCGCCCGAGGCGGAGGCGGGGACGCTGCTCTTCCCCTCGGGGATGGCCGCGATCTCCGCGGTGCTCTTCTCCCAGCTACGGGCCGGCGACACCGTGGTCCTCCCCTCCGACGGGTACCAGGTCCTGCCCCTGGTCCGCGAACAGCTCACCGCGTACGGCGTGACCGTGCGCACCGCCCCCACCGGCGACGACGCCCAGCTCGACGCGCTCGACGGCGCGCGACTGCTGTGGATCGAGTCGCCCTCGAACCCCGGCCTCGACGTCTGCGACATCCGGCGTCTCGTGGCCGCCGCGCACGACAGGGGCGCGCTCGTCGGAGTCGACAACACCCTCTCGACGCCGCTCGGCCAGCGCCCGCTGGACCTCGGCGCCGACTTCTCGGTCGCCTCCGACACCAAGGCCCTCACCGGCCACGGCGATGTACTCCTCGGCCACGTCACGACGCGCGACCCGGCTCTCCTGGAGGACGTACGGCGCTGGCGCAAGATCATCGGCGCCATCCCCGGGCCCATGGAGACCTGGCTCGCCCACCGCTCGCTCGCGACGCTCCACCTGCGGCTCGACCGGCAGAACGCCAACGCGCTCGCCGTCGCGGAGGCGCTGCGCGCCCGCCCGGAGGTGAGCGGCCTGCGCTATCCCGGGTTCCCCGAGGACCCCGCGCACAAGCTCGCCACGGCGCAGATGCTGCGGTACGGGACCGTCCTGGGCTTCACGCTGCCCTCGCGCGAGCACGCCGAGCGCTTCCTGGCCGCCGCCCGGCTCGTCGAGGACGCCACGAGCTTCGGAAGCGTGCGGTCCACCGCCGAGCGGCGCCGGCGCTGGGGCGGGGACGCGGTCGCCGAGGGCTTCATCCGCTTCTCGGCGGGCGCCGAGGACACCGAGGACCTCGTGGCCGACGTACTGCGGGCGCTCGACGCGAGCGAGGGCTGAGCGGGCGGAAAGGCGCGCGGGTGGTCCGAGCCTCCCCCCTCGTGGCTCGGACCACTCACGGATTCCGCGAAGGACCGCTCGGCCAAGGCTAGTTGACTGCCTGTACATGTCCAATCACTGTAGAGGCGGCGGGGTATCGCCAGATTTATCGTTGACCGCCCGGGTACGCCGGGCCCGCGACCACCGGAGGGGGCAGTCGCGATGGATCTCGGCCTGTTGCGCACCTTCGTCGCCGTGCACCGTGCCGGCTCCTTCACTCGTGCCGCCTCGCTGCTCGGCCTCTCGCAGCCCGCGGTGACCTCACAGATAAGGGCCCTGGAGCGCCAGGTGGGGCGCCCGCTCTTCCTGCGTCAGGCGCGCGGGGTGACGCCCACGTCCCTCGGTGAGGAACTGGCGCACAAGGCCGCCCCGTACCTCGACGCCCTCGTCGAGATCGCGGAGGGCGGCGTCGCCACGAGCGACGGGCACGCCCGTACCCTCCACCTCGCGGGGCCTCCGGAATTCCTCGCCGAACGCGCCCTGCCCGCGCTGAGCGGTCTCGACAAGGGCGAGAACCCCGACTTCGGTATCCGGGCCGCGTTCGGCACCGCGCAGGAGAGCCTCGAAGGGCTCGCCGCCGGGCATCACGACCTCGCGATCAGCACCGTCCGGCCACGGGGTGGCCTGCTCACCGCCACCGCGCTCTGCGACGAGGAACTCGTCCTCGTCGCCGCACCGGCCTGGGCGGACCGGCTTCCCGTCGAGCGGCTCAACGGCGAGGCCCACAAGCCTGCTTCAGCCCGTGCTCAGCCGCTCCCCTTCGTCGACTGCCACGAATCGCTGCCGCTCGTCGCGCGCTACTGGACCGCCGCCTTCGACGCGCTGCCCCCGGGGCCCGGCGCGGTGATCGTTCCCGACCTGCGGGCGGTACTCGGCTGTGTCCTCGCCGGTGCGGGCCTCGCGGTCCTGCCGCGCTACCTCTGCGCGCCCGCCCTCGCCGAGGGACGGCTCCGGCTCCTGCTCGATCCGGCGGTGGCTCCGCTCCGTACGTACTTCCTCGTCGCCCGTACCGGCACCCTCGCGCTGCCCCACCTCTCCCGCGCCCACGACCGCCTGCTCCGCGCGGCGGCGGACTGGGGCTGAACACACCCCGGAGCGCGCTCCGCTCCGCACGACGGCCTCCCAAGCGCTCGGGGCGCGCATGTTTCACGTGAAACAACTCGGGCCACATTCCCTCCATGACCGTTCGCCCCGTGGTCAAGCGCACCGCTCGTGCCGTCCTGCTCGACGGCGAGGATCTTGTCCTCATCAAGCGCGTCAAACCCGGTGTCGACCCCTACTGGGTCACCCCGGGCGGCGGCGTGGAGCCGGAGGACGCCACCGTCATCGAAGCCCTGCACCGGGAGGTCCACGAGGAGCTGGGCGCGAAGATCACCGATGTCGTGCCGTGTTTCGTGGACACGGTGGAACACATCGGCGCGGACGGCGGCGCCACCGGGGTCAAGGTCCAGTACTTCTTCGTCTGCCGCCTCGTCTCCATGGATCTGGAGCAGCGGCACGGACCCGAGATGGAACAGCCCTGTGGAACCTACGAGATCGTCCGTATCCCCTTCACCCGCGTCGGCATCGCCTCCGTCCACCTCGTCCCGCTCTCCCTGCGGCACTACCTCGACGGCAATATCGAGGGGGTCCTCGCCCTCCTCGACGCGGATCTCGGCTGACTCAAAGCGGTTCTCGGCTGACTCGGCGCGGCTCTGGGCCGACTCGGGGCCGGCCTCGCAGAGCACCGCCCCTCGTGAGTCATCCGACGAGCATCCGCACGTCGTTCCCACGTCACACGATGTTCCACGTGAAACATCCCTCATCGTGGAACAGGCCCGTAGTCCGAAAAGAGGGTGGACGCACGCCCCTGACGTCGGTAAGCCTGAGCGCGTGCTGCCCACTCCTCCGCCGTCCGCCGCTCTGGCTCTCCGCAGGCTGACCCTGCACGATCTCCCGCACTGCCTGGAGCTGGCAGAGAACAGAGGCTGGTATCCCGACCGACGGCTGTGGACCTTGCTCCTGACCGCGGGCACCGGTTACGGCATCGACGACACCCGCAGCGGGCTCCGCGCCGTCTGCGTCAGCCACCGTTACGGGCCTGCGGAGCGCCCCGGCCTCACCGTGCTCAGCATGCTGCTCGTGAGCCGCGACCACGCGGGCCAGGGGCTCGGCCGTCGCCTGCTCAGCGAAGTGATCGCCCAGGAGCCTGTCGAAGCCCTCGCTCTCTACGCGAGCGAGGAGCGCATCCCGCTCTACGAGGACCTCGGCTTCCGCGCGGCGGCGCACGCGGAGACACTGGAAGGCCGCTTCGCCGGTGCCGACGCGGTCCCGGGGGTACGGGTCAGGCGGGCGACCGCCGGGGATCTACGTGCCCTGCTCGACGTGGACCGGGAGATCTTCGGTCTGGACCGTACGCCGCTGCTCGCCCGGCTCCCCGCCTTCGCGGACCGGATGAGTCTCGCCGAGGACGCCGAGGGCCAGATCCTGGGCTTCGCCGCCCTCCGCACTGAGCCCCACGCCGCTCTCCTCGGCCCTCTCGTCGCCCGCGAGCCGCTCCTCGCCCAAGCCCTGGTGGCCGACCTCGTCCACGAGGTGCTTACGCCGGTACGCCTCGTGCTGGAGAGCCATCAGGAGGAACTGCGCGGCTGGCTCATCGATCACGGGCTGCGCCCCGTACTCCACAGCCGTGTGATGCTGCGCGGCACACCCGCGCTGCCCGGGAACCGGCTCCAGCGGTACGCACCGCTGAGCACGGCGACGGGCTGAGCGGGGGCGGGCGGCGGTCCGGGAGGGGCCCTGGCTGGAGGGCCCAGGTTCAGGCGGGCCCTGAGCAGGCTTGGGCTCGGGTCTCGGCTCGGGTCTCGGCTCGGCTCGGCTCGGCTCGGCTCGGCTCGGCTCGGCTCGGCTCGGCTCGGCTGGAATATTTGCAGGCGCCGTATAGTCGCAACCAGTGGCTATTTCAGTTCTGCCCTACGCTGGGACACCCGAGACGGACGGAGGAGAGAACGATGACGGCGACCGACCCCGCTCTCACAGCGCTCGCACACAGCTGGTCCGCCCTCTCGCTGCTGCACAGCCGGATCGAGTCGCGCATCGAACGCGCGCTCCAGGCGGCACACCACCTCAGCGTGCGGGAGTACTCCCTCCTCGACGTCCTCAGCCGGCAGCACGACGGCGATGGCGGACACCTCCAGATGCGGCAGGTCGCAGAGGCCGTCGTGCTGAGCCAGTCCGCGACGACCCGCCTCGTGACGCGCCTGGAGGACCGGGGCCTGCTGGCCCGCTACCTCTGCCCCACCGACCGGCGCGGCATCTACACCGATGTGAGCGAATCGGGCCGGGTGCTCCTGGAGGAGGCCCGTCCGACCAATGACGCCGCCTTGCGCGCCGCACTCGACGAGGCCGCCCTCGACCCGCAACTCGCCCCGCTCGTCACCGCCATGGAACAGCTGGACGCCTCGCCCCGCCTTCTCGGCCGATCGGTCTGAGCCGTCCCTCCGGTCAAGGCCAGGAACGGGAGGTCCCAGGGAGGTCGAGCCTAGGATCACGGCCATGAGCACCCTTCACATACGCCGTGCCACACGCGACGACATCAGCGCGATCGTCGCGATGCTCGCGGACGACCCCCTCGGCGCACAGCGCGAGTCCCCGGACGACCTCACCCCGTACCACGAGGCGTTCGCCCGTATCCACGAGGACAAGAACCAGCACCTCGTCGTGGCCGAGAGCGACGGGGAGATCGTGGGCACGCTCCAGCTCAGCGTGCTGCACGGCCTGTCCCGCCAGGGCACCACCCGCACGATCATCGAGGCGGTACGCGTGTCCGCCGACGCCCGCGGAGGAGGACTCGGCACCGAGCTCATCACCTGGGCCATCGAGGAGTCCCGCCGCCAGGGCGCGAACCTGGTCCAGCTCACCTCGGACGCCACCCGCACCGACGCCCACCGCTTCTACAAGCGGCTCGGCTTCGTCGACTCCCACGTGGGCTTCAAGCTCACGCTCTGAGCCTGCACCGACCCACATGTTTCACGTGAAACATCGCGGGCCAGGCACACAGGATGTTTCACGTGAAACACCGCGGTCCCGCCGGACAGGACGAGCGAGATGCGCGAGGCAATGTTTCACGTGAAACATCGCCCCTGAAGGGGGCGGTCAGCCCATGTTTCACGTGAAACATCCCTCGCTCTCAGCCCGGCAGCCCCCGCCAGCCCTCCGCCACCACTCCGCCCGGCGTGGGGCCGCCCTCGGCGTACGGCTCCCGCGTGAAGACGAAGGAACCCAGGTCGAGGTGGCTCACCTCGCCCTCCGGTCCCCGTACGACGCTCAGCACCTCGCCCGCGTAGTAGCCGTCGAGCCCCACCCAGCTCCCGTCGTCCGCAGGCACGAAACGCGACTGCCGCCCGCCCTTGACCGGCCCGAGTTCCAGTCCGCTACCCGCCCGGAGACGTACCGCGACCGGGTCACTCCCCCAGTACCACAGGCCCGTCAGCGCCAGCAGCTCTCCGTCCACGCGTGGCAGCGGCTTCCACGGCTCGGGGATGCGCGGCTCGGCCTCCGCCACGAGTTCGAGCAGTTCGGCGGCGAGCGTCCCCGAGCTGAGCTGCGAGGTGGCGTTGCCCAGGACCACGGCGCCGAGATCCTCCTCCTCGCAGATCCACAGCCCGGCCGTGAATCCCGGCACGGAGCCCGTGTGCCCGGCCAGCTCCCGGCCCCCGCGGTGCAGAAGCTGGGTGCCGAGTCCGTATCCGCTGTCCCCGTCGCCGGGGGCCGTGGGAACGCGCAGCTCACGTACCGCGTCGATACTCAGCACCTCGTCGTCCCCGCGCAGCAGGAAGTCGGCGAAGCGGGCGAGATCGGCGGCCGTGGACCAGAGCTGACCCGCCGGAGCCATGAGCCCCAGGTCCTCCACCTTCTCCTCCTGGAGCAGATCGGCCCACGGATGCACGGCCCAGCCGCCGGCGCTCGGCGCCTCAGGGCGTACACCGGTCCGCCGCAGGCCGAGCGGCTCCAGGATCTCCGTACGCAGCGCCTCCTCCCACGTCGTCCCCCGCACAGCGGCGACGAGCGCGCCGAGGACGGTGAATCCCGGGTTGGAGTAGTGGTACAGCACCCCGGGTTCGTGGCGGAAGGGCTCCGCGCCCAGCACGTCGGTGAGCCGCGGACGCAGACTCCCCGGCGTCCGCTCCCACCAGGGCGGCGGGGTTTCGGCGGCCAGCCCGCCGGTGTGGGCGAGGAGTTGGCGGATCGTGACCTCCGGGCCGAGGCCGGCCTCCGGCACGTACCGCTCCACCGGGTGGCCCAGTTCGAGCAGACCCTCCTCACGCAGGCGCAGCACGAGCACCGCGGTGAAGGTCTTGGTGATCGAGCCGATGCGGTACTGCACCTGGTCGTCGGGGGCATGGCCGTCGACACAACTGCGCGCCCCGCTCCATACCTGCCGTCCGCCTCGCGTCACCGCGGCCACGACGGACGGCACCCGCTGCTCGGCCTGCGCCACCGCGATCTTGCGCAGCAGTGCCCGCCGCGTCCCGTCCAGGAGCGCGCTGGACGCCGCGCCGGGCTCTTCGCCGGATACTCCGCCGGCCCTGCCGGCCTCGTCGATGGAAGTCATGCCTCGCACGCTAATCGGCGGCCGATACGCGTCACCAGCCCGTTTCGGCCCAGGGCCGCTCCCCCATGCGCCCGTCCTTCGTAGGGCGGACGTACCCGAAGCGTCCGGGAGACGCACGGCAGGGGAGGGGAGGCACCCACTGTGATCATCCTGGCTGTCGTCTTCGCCGTCCTCGGCGCCGCGAGCAATGCGATGGGAACCGCCTTCCAGCGCAAGGCCGCCGCCAACCAGCCGCAGGGCGGCGGCTTGCGCCTCGTCCTCGCCCTCGCCCACCGGCCGGCCTGGCTCCTCGGCATCGGTGGTGTCATCGGCGCCGCGTTCTTCCAGGCGCTCGCGCTCACGAACGGACCGCTCGCGCTCGTCCAGCCCGTCTTCATCCTGGAACTGCCGTTCGCGCTGCTCATCGGGCTGCCGTTGCTGCACCGCAAGATGCCGGTGACCGGCTGGTACGCGATCGCGAGCGTCGTCGCGGGCCTCGTGCTGCTGCTCGGCTGCGCGGCTCCGCACGGCGGTACCAGCCAGGCCTCCGCCGCGCGCTGGATTCCGGCCGTGGCCCTGTGTCTCGCGGCGATGGGGTTCATGGTCCTCATCGCACGCCGCGCCCGTTCCTCGCTGCTGCGCGCCACCGTGCTCGGCTTCGCGGCGGCCGTGGGCAACGCGCTGACCGCCGCGCTCCTCAAGTCGGCGACCCGCACCTTCGCCGACGACGGCCCAGGCGCCTTCTTCACCTCCTGGCAGACCTACGGCTTCGCGCTCACCGGCATGGCGGCCCTCCTCCTGCTGGAGAACGCCCTGCAAGCGGGCACACTCGCCGCCTCGCAGCCCGCCCTCACGATCGGCGACGCCACGGTCAGCCTTCTGCTCGGCGTCCTCGTCTTCCAGGAGCGCCTTCACCTGGGCTGGCTCGTCCTGCCCGAACTGCTCGGCGTCGCGCTGATCGCCGCGGGCGTCCTCGCGCTCACCCGCACCGTCCCGCACATCCGCGATCTCGCTTCCTGAGGGAGCCTCGCGCGCCGCGTAGCCTGCCGGGGTGGATCTCTTCTCCCAGGCCCTCACGTCCCTTCTCGACACGGTCGCCGGGCTCCGCGACGAGGACTTCGCCCGGCCCAGCGGCTGCACGGGCTGGCGCGTACGAGACCTCGTCTGTCACCTCGTCATCGACGCCCAGGACGTCCTCATCACCCTGGCCACGCCCGAGCGGGGCGCTCCGACACGCGACGCCGTGACGTACTGGCAGGTGGGCGAGACGCCGCCGGACGGCACGGACCCGCTCGACGCGCTGACCGTCCGCCTCGCGGCGGCCTACGAGGACCCCGCACTGCTCAAGTTCCACCTGGACGACGTCGGTTCGGCAGCGGGTCGCGCGGCCCGTCTCGCCGTACCGGAGGCCCGTGTCGGCACGCAGGGACAGGTCCTCACGGCGGCCGACTACCTGTCGGCGTACGTCCTGGAGTGGACCCTCCACCACCTCGACCTCACCGCCCACCTCCCGCACGCCGCCCCGCCCCCGGCCGCGTGCCTCGCGCGCTCCCGCGCGCTCCTCGGCCGCATCGCCGGCGCACCCTTCCCGCCCTCCTTCTCGGACCGCGAGGCACTGCTCGTCGGTACGGGGCGCCGCACCCCGACTCCCGACGAACGCGCCGCCGCCCCGGTACGCCTGCCCCTCGTCCTCGGCTGAGGAGCGCGCCGGGGACGCGCAGGGGTCCGCCCGCGCCGCTTTCCCACGGGACGCTCAGGCCGAACCCGTGCGCTCCACCGCCGCGTACAGCCCCGCCTCCGCGCCCGTCGCGAGAGCCCAGTAGCGATCGCCGTAGGACCAGTGCCACCACTCGGTCGGGTAGTTGACGAATCCGGCACCGCGCAGGGCCTCGCCCAGGAGCGCCCGGTGCGCTCTCGCCTCCGTGCCGATGTTCTCCGCGCCCGTGTAGCAGGCCCCGTCGCTCTCCTCCGGGCTCGCGTTCATGCGGGTACCGAGGTCGAGTTCGCGGCCCCCGGCGTCCGCGAGCGTGACGTCCACGGCGGCTCCGGCGCTGTGCGGGGCGATCTCCGGCGGCGAGACGTACCGGCTCGCGGCGGCCCTGATCCGCTCGGCGGACCACTCGGGGTGCGCGGCGCGCAGTTCGTCCGCGTACTCCTCGAAGTAGCTCCGCTGGAGAGCGGGCGGCCGGTAGCCCTCGACGTAGAGCAGCCGCAGGCCCTCGGGCAGGCGGCGCTGCGCCGCGAGCAGCCGTTCCAGCACGCCCGCGCGCAGGTGCGCGAACGCTCCCGTCGATGCCCCCTCCTTCCGCGTGTCGACGAGCAGTTCGCCGCCCACGCGCACATCGACGAGCGGTTCCCCGCACTCGCGCAGGGGTATCGCGGCCACGCGTGGATCGGCCATCAGAATGAGTTCGCTCATGCGGGCAGTTTCCCCGATGTCACGTCAGGAGCGTTGTCCTCGGGGCGGCACGGCGGGTGGCCCGTACCGCTCGTGTGCGGCCCGCGCTCCTCCGCAGCGGTTCGTAGCGCTGCGCAGCGACCGCGCCCGGGAGCCGGGCGGCCGGGCCGGTCTGGCACGATCTCCGCCCATGAGCGAGTGGTTCACGCAGGCAGGTCATGGGGTGCGGTTCGAGTGGGGGCCGGTCGGCGCGGGGCTTCTCGCGGGGGAGGCAGCGTGTCTCGTGGTGGTCGACGTCCTGTCGTTCACCACGTCGGTGTCGGTCGCGGTGGAGGCGGGCACCCGTGTCTTCCCGTACCGCTGGCGGGACGAGACGGCCGAAGCCTTCGCCGGAAAGGTCGACGCCCGGCCGGCCGTGGGCCGGAGCAGGGCCACCGAGGCGTCCCCGTGGTCGCTGTCACCGGCCGCACTGCGTCGCGCGCCCTTCACCCCGCGTCTGGTGCTCCCGTCCCCCAACGGCTCCACCATCGCCGCGGCGGCCGGGGACGGACCGGTCATCGCGGGTTCGTTGCGCAACGCGGGCGCGGTCGGCCGCCGACTGGTGGAGTGCGGCTGGGGTACGCCCGAGCGACCCGTCCTGGTGGTGGCGTCCGGCGAGCGCTGGCCGGACGGCAGCCTCAGGCCCGCGCTCGAAGACCTCCTCGGCGCCGGAGCCGTGATCTCCGCCCTGCGCCGCGCAGGCGGTGGCGGCTTGTCGCCGGAGGCCGCACTCGCCGCCACGGCCTTCGCCCACACCTCGGACCTGACCGCCACCGTCGCGAATTGCGCCTCGGGCCGCGAACTCCGGGCGAGCGGCTACGACATCACCCTCGCCACCGACCTCGACGCGACCACCACCGTGCCGGTCCTCATCGACGGGGCGTTCGTCACACCTGAGCCATGTCCACGAACCGCGAGTAGTGGCCCTGGAAGCCGACCGTGATCGTTGCGGTCGGGCCGTTGCGGTGCTTCGCGACGATCAGGTCGGCCTCGCCGGCGCGGGGGGACTCCTTCTCGTAGGCGTCCTCGCGGTGCAGCAGGATGACCATGTCCGCGTCCTGTTCGATCGATCCCGATTCACGCAGGTCGGAGACCATCGGCTTCTTGTCGGTGCGTTGTTCGGGTCCACGGTTGAGCTGCGAGAGCGCGATCACCGGGATCTCCAGTTCCTTCGCGAGCAGCTTCAGGTTTCGGGACATGTCCGAGACCTCCTGCTGGCGGCTCTCGGCGCGGCCCTTGCCGCCCGACTGCATGAGCTGGAGGTAGTCGATCACGACGAGCTTGAGGTCGTTGCGCTGCTTGAGCCGTCGGCACTTCGCGCGGATCTCCATCATCGACAGGTTCGGCGAGTCGTCGATGTAGAGCGGCGCCGCCGAGACCTCCGGCATCCGGCGCGCGAGACGGGTCCAGTCCTCGTCGGTCATCGTGCCGGAGCGCATGTGGTGCAGGGCAACGCGCGCCTCAGCCGACAGGAGACGCATCGCGATCTCGTTGCGGCCCATTTCGAGCGAGAAGATGACGCTCGGGAGGTTGTTCTTGATCGATGCCGCGCGGGCGAAGTCGAGGGCGAGCGTGGACTTGCCCATCGCGGGACGGGCCGCGATGACGACCATCTGTCCGGGGTGCAGGCCGTTGGTCAGCGCGTCGAAGTCCGCGAAGCCCGTCGGGACGCCGGTCATCTCGCCGCTGCGGGAGCCGATCGCCTCGATCTCGTCGAGCGCGCCTTCCATGATGTCGCCGAGCGGAAGGTAGTCCTCGCTCGTGCGCTGCTCGGTGACCTTGAAGACCTCAGCCTGCGCGTTGTTGACGATCTCGTCGACGTCGCCGTCCGCCGCGTATCCCATCTGCGTGATGCGCGTGCCCGCCTCGACCAGACGGCGCAGCACGGCGCGCTCGTGGACGATCTCGGCGTAGTACTCCGCGTTGGCCGCCGTCGGCACCGTCTGCACGAGGGTGTGCAGGTACGGGGCTCCGCCGACCTTCGTGATCTCCCCGCGCCGGGTCAGCTCCGCGGCCACCGTGATCGGGTCGGCGGGCTCGCCCTTCGCGTACAGGTCGAGAATCGCCTGGTAGACGACCTCGTGCGCGGGCCGGTAGAAGTCGGAGCCCTTGAGGATCTCGACGACGTCGGCGATGGCGTCCTTGGAGAGCAGCATGCCGCCGAGCACCGACTGCTCGGCGTCGAGGTCCTGCGGGGGTACGCGCTCGAAGGCGGCCGGGCCGTCCCAGTCGCCGCCCTCCTGACCCCGGTCGTGGCGCTCGCCGCGCCCCTGCTCGCCCCGTCCCTGACCGCCGCGGGCCTGGTCCCCGCGCCCGCCGTGCCCGTCGGCCCGGCCGCCCCGGTCGTCGTCCTCGCGGCGCCTGCGGGATGAGGGCAGTCGGTCACCGGGCCCGCTCTCGGCCCAGGGATCGTCCAAGGGCTCGGAAATGCTCACCGGGCCTCCTCCTCACATCCGTGGAACGGACCTTGCCGTGCCGTTCCACGCGCCGCCGCACGGTGGGCGCCGCATAACGTTAGGCCCGTCGGCACCGTCAGCCAATCTGGTTATCCACAGGCACTGTGGATAACCAGCCCAGAGCTGTGGAGAACTTGCCCGAACCTGTGCATGAGCCGGTGGAAAGCTCTGTGCACAAGCCCGAGCCCTCACCCGAGCACCTGATGTGACCTGGGGTTTCCTCATCCACCGCCTGTGGGGAAGAAAAAATTTCCCGTGTGGCCCAAGATCACGAAACCGGACACCTCCGAGCAAGCTCGCCCCGGCGATCCGTAAGGGTCGCAGGGCTTTGCGTCTCTTACCTGTGGAAGATTAGATTTAATCCATGACCCGCCCTCCCGAGCAGTCCCGCACCGCCCTGCGCCGGCACGACCGCGAGATCATCGCTCTCGCCCTCCCGGCGTTCGGCTCCCTGGTCGCGGAACCGCTCTTCGTCATGGTGGACAGCGCCATCGTCGGCCATCTCGGCACCCCGCAACTCGCCGGCCTCGGTGTCGCCTCCGCCCTGCTCACCACGGCGGTCAGCGTCTTCGTCTTCCTCGCTTACGCGACGACGGCAGCCGTCTCCCGGCGCGTCGGCGCGGGGCATCTCGCCGCCGCGCTGCGGCAGGGCATCGACGGTATCTGGCTGGCCCTGGTCCTCGGGCTCCTCGTCGTCGCCTTCGCCGTACCCGCCGCCCCCTGGCTCGTCGACATCTTCGGCGCCTCCGGCACCGCGGCCCCGTATGCCACGACCTACCTGCGCATCTCCGCCCTGGGCATCCCGGCCATGCTGATCGTTCTCGCGGCGACCGGCGTACTCCGCGGCCTCCAGGACACCCGGACACCGCTCTACGTCGCCGTAGGCGGCTTCCTCGCGAACGGCGTGCTCAACGCCGTCCTCGTCTACGGAGCGGGCCTCGGCATCGCCGGCTCCGCCTGGGGCACGGTCATCGCCCAGTGCGGCATGGCGCTCGTCTACCTCTACGTCGTCGTACGGGGTGCCCGCCGCCATGGCGCCTCGCTGCGCCCCGACCTCGCGGGGATACACAACAGTGCCCGCGCCGGGGCGCCGCTCCTCGTCCGCACCCTCTCGCTGCGCGCGATCCTCATGATCGCCACGGCCGTCGCGGCGCGGCTCGGGGACGCGGACATCGCCGCGCACCAGATCGTGCTGTCCCTGTGGAGTCTGCTCTCCTTCGCCCTCGACGCCATCGCCATCGCGGGACAGGCGATCATCGGGCGCTACCTCGGCGCCGATGACGCCGAGGGCGCCAGGAATGTGTGCCGCAGGATGGTCCACTGGGGCATCGCCTCCGGCGTCGTCCTCGGCGCGCTCGTCATCGCGGGCCGCCCGCTGTACATCCCGCTCTTCTCGGGGGACTCCGTCGTCCATGACGCCGCCTTCCCGGCCCTGCTCGTCGTCGCCTTCGTCCAGCCGGTCTGCGGGATCGTCTACGTACTCGACGGGGTACTGATGGGCGCGGGCGACGGGCGGTATCTCGCCGTCGCGATGATCCTCACCCTCGCCGTCTTCACGCCGGTGGCCCTTCTCGTCCCGGTGTGGGGCGGCGGGCTCACGGCGCTGTGGGGAGCGATGGCCCTCATGATGGTGGTCCGGATGCTCACCCTCTGGCTGCGCTCCCGCTCGGGACGCTGGGTCGTCACAGGGGCGAGCCGCTGAGCCCGCGGGGATGTTTCACGTGGAACACCGCGAAACCGCTGGAGCCGGATGTTTCACGTGAAACATCCGCCGTGCACGTCCACGCCGCCCCAGCCCTACGACAAGCACCCGCCCCCAGCCCGTACCAGTAAGCACCCCGACCGCTGAGTACCCCGCGGACACGCCGAAGGGGCCGCACCCACAAGTGGTGCGGCCCCTTCGCTGCTTCAGCGTCAGCGAGACGCTCAGGCGGAGACGACCTCGATGTTGACCTTGGCGGCCACCTCGGGGTGCAGACGCACGGACGCCTCGTGGGCGCCGAGCGACTTGATCGGCGTCGTCAGCTCGATGCGGCGCTTGTCCACGTTCGGGCCACCCGCGGCCTTGATCGCCGAGGCGATGTCGGCGGGGGTCACGGAGCCGAACAGACGGCCGGCTTCGCCGGAGCGGGTCGCAAGGCGGACCTTGACACCCTCCAGCTCGGCCTTGATCTGGTTGGCCTGCTCGATCGTGGCGATCTCGTGGATCTTGCGCGCGCGACGAATCTGCGCGACGTCCTTCTCGCCACCCTTGGTCCAGCGGATCGCGAAACCACGCGGGACCAGGTAGTTACGGGCGTACCCGTCCTTGACGTCGACGACCTCGCCGGGGCCACCGAGACCGGAGACCTCGTTCGTGAGGATGATCTTCATGCGATGGTCACCCTCTCTCAGCGCGCGGTGGACGTGTAGGGCAGCAGCGCCATCTCACGGCTGTTCTTCACGGCCGTGGCGACATCGCGCTGGTGCTGGGTGCAGTTGCCGGTCACGCGGCGGGCACGGATCTTGCCGCGGTCGGAAATGTACTTCCGCAGCATGTTCGTGTCCTTGTAGTCCACGTACGTGACCTTGTCCTTGCAGAATGCGCAGACCTTCTTCTTAGGCTTGCGCACAGGCGGCTTCGCCATGGTGTTTCTCCTGTGTGATCAAGAAGTGGGAAGGCCCACCCCAGGACCCGAAGGCCCTAGAAGGGGGGCTCGTCCGAGTAGCCGCCGCCGGAGTTCCCGCCCCAGCCGCCGCCGCCCTGCTGCCCTCCGCCGGAGGGAGCACCGGTGGCCCAGGGGTCGCCGGCGGGTGCACCGCCGCCGCCCTGCTGGGGCTGCTGCTGACCGCCGCCGGGGTTCGATCCCCAGCCGCCGTCCTGCGGGCCTCCGCCGTAGCCTCCCTGGCCGCCGCGCCCGCCCCCGCCGCTGGTCTTGGTGACCTTGGCGGTGGCATTGCGCAGGCTGGCGCCGACCTCGTCGACGTCCAGCTCGTAGACCGTGCGCTTGATGCCTTCACGGTCCTCGTAGGACCGCTGCTTCAACCGGCCCTGAACGATGACGCGGGTGCCGCGCTGAAGCGACTCCGCGACGTTCTCCGCGGCCTGCCGCCAGACCGAGCACGTGAGGAAGAGGCTTTCGCCGTCCTTCCACTCGTTGGTCTGCCGGTCGAAGGTGCGCGGGGTGGACGCGACGCGGAACTTCGCGACGGCCGCACCGGACTGGGTGAAGCGCAGCTCCGGGTCGTCGACAAGATTGCCGACGACCGTGATGACGGTCTCGCCTGCCATGGGATGTACCTCTCGGCGGAATGTGCTCTGGCGGGTACGTGGCTACTCGACGTCCGCGAGTCCCTGAGCCAGAGCGCTCAGTGGGTCTCGGGACGGAGGACCTTGGTCCGGAGGACCGACTCGTTCAGATTCATCTGACGGTCGAGCTCCTTGATGACCGCGGGCTCGGCCTGGAGGTCGATGACCGAGTAGATCCCCTCGGGCTTCTTGTTGATCTCGTAGGACAGACGACGACGGCCCCAGGTGTCGACCTTCTCGACCTTTCCGTCGGCCTCACGGACCACGGAGAGGAAGCTCTCGATCAGGGGAGCGACAGAGCGCTCTTCCAGATCGGGGTCGAGGATCACCATCACCTCGTAGTGACGCATAGGTAACCCACCTCCTTCGGACTCAGCGGCCACGGACAATCCGTGGCAGGAGGGTTGTTCATGCGTAGCGACGGTACTGGGCCCCACTGACAACGCGCCCTCCGCCGAGGAGGAGGACCCGTTCGGGTGACCGGACAGACACCGGCGCAGACGGTACACAGTACCCGCACACCGGCTTCCGGTTGAAATCCGGCCGCGAGGGGACGCAATCTGTACAGAACGGATGTGACCGGCGCTACAGGGCACCGGTCCCGTCAGGAGGTGCCCGATGGCACAGGCAATACGTCCCCCGTCCGCACATCAGCCCTCTGCGAACTCGCTCGTCTCCGGAGACGGACGGCCACACCCCCTCCAGAACACCCTCACCGCACTCACACTCGTGCTGGGGTTCCTGGCCTTCATCTCGTCCTTCTTCCACAGCTTCCACCTGCTCAGCTCCTGGGCGGGGCTCGTCGGCCTCGCGGTCGGTGGCTGGGGGCAGTACATCTCCGTCACCACCCGGGAACGCTTCGGCCTGATCATCGGCATGGGCGCCGCGGGAGTCGGCCTCCTCGTCGGCATGGCCCACGGCGGCCTCTTCGGCGGCGTGATCGGCGGCTGAGCACCACCAGCGGCCACCGCACCGCGACCCACCGCCCGAGCCGAACGGCCCGTGGCGCCGGAATCCGCCCGCTCACCAGCGGCGGAGCCCCGGCGCCACGGGCCGCGGGGCTGCCGCCACGAACGACGTCCACCCCGCTCGCGTACCGCCGTCCCGCCCACCACGCCTCCGTCCGCAGCACCGCCGTCCCCGCTTCCCGTACGACGTAGAGCGCCCCGTCTCCGCATGAAAAGCCCTGCTCTGCCCGCTACGGACGGACCCGTCCCTTCTCCGCGTCGCCCGGCTGGAGCAGCGCGCGCCGCCCTGTCGGAGTCCCCGCCTGGCCATATCACCGCTTCCGCACCCGCCCCGGCGAGCGGTACGGCCCAGTGAGCGCCCCGGACAGGCGCAGTAGGCTTCGGCGCGAGAGCCGGAGCCCTGTACCGATGGGGACACACCAGCCCGAGGAGCGCCCCGAATGAGCCTGACCCTGAGGACCATCAGCCGCGAGCACCATCTGGCCTTCATCCAGAGCCTGCCCGCGGCCAGCCACATGCAGGTCCCCGCCTGGGCAGACGTGAAGTCGGAGTGGCGCTCCGAGAGCCTCGGCTGGATCGACGAGAAGACCGGGCAGCTCGTCGGCGCCGGGCTCGTCCTCTACCGGCAGCTCCCCAAGATCAAGCGTTACCTCGCCTACCTGCCCGAGGGCCCGGTCATCAACTGGTACGCGCCGAACCTCGACGAGTGGCTCCAGCCGATGCTGACGCACCTCAAGAAGCAGGGCGCCTTCTCGGTGAAGATGGGCCCGCCGGTCGTCATCCGGCGGTGGAAGGCGCCGACGATCAAGCAGGGCATCCAGGACCCGGACGTGAAGCGGCTGCGCGACATCGAGGCGGACGTCATCGAGCCGCGCGCCTTCGAGGTCGCCGACAAGCTGCGCCGGATGGGCTGGCAGCAGGGCGAGGACGGCGGCGCCGGCTTCGGCGACGTCCAGCCCCGCTACGTCTTCCAGGTGCCGCTCGCGGGGCGCTCGCTGGAGGAGGTCCACAAGGGCTTCAACCAGTTGTGGCGGCGCAACATCAAGAAGGCCGAGAAGGCCGGCGTGGAGGTCGTCCGGGGCGGCTACCACGACCTCGGCGAGTGGCAGCGCCTCTACGAGATCACCGCGCTCCGCGACAAGTTCCGGCCCCGCCCGCAGCCGTACTTCGAGCGCATGTGGCAGGCGCTGAACAGCGAGGACCCCAACCGGATGCGCCTGTACTTCGCGCGCCACAACGGGGTGAACCTCTCGGCGGCCACGATGCTCGTCGTCGGCGGGCACGTCTGGTACTCGTACGGCGCCTCGGACAACATCGGGCGTGAGGTGCGCCCGTCGAACGCGATGCAGTGGGCGATGCTGCGCGATGCCTACGCGCTCGGCGCGAGCGTCTACGACCTGCGCGGCATCAGCGACTCGCTCGACGAGAACGACCACCTCTTCGGCCTCATCCAGTTCAAGGTGGGTACCGGGGGAGAGGCCGCGGAGTACCTCGGGGAGTGGGACTTCCCGCTCAACAAGCTGCTGCACAAGGCGCTCGACCTCTACATGTCGCGGCGCTGATCCCCCTTCGCCGCGTCGCCGCGCCGGTCCCCCGCCGGTTTCCCCCGCGGCACGACTCCCCCCACCTGCACCACACAGCTAGAAGAAAGGTCCGGGACCGGCCATGGCGCTCACGCTCTACGTCGACTCCACGCGCTGGCGGGCACACCACAAGCACGTCCTCGAACAGTTCCCCGGGATCGTCCCGGTCTGCAAGGGCAATGGCTACGGTTTCGGCCACGAGCGGCTCGCCGAGGAGGCGACCCGGTTCGGCTCCGACATGCTCGCCGTCGGCACCACGTACGAGGCCGCGCGGATCAAGGACTGGTTCAGCGGCGACCTGCTGGTCCTCACCCCGTTCCGGCGCGGGGAGGAGCCGGTGCCGCTCCCGGACCGCGTCATCCGCTCCGTCTCCTCGGTGGACGGCGTCCGGGCCCTGGTGGGCGCGCGCGTGATGGTCGAGGTCATGTCCTCGATGAAGCGGCACGGCGTGACCCGGAGCGACCTCCAGGCCCTCGGCACCGCGATCGACGACGTGCGCCTGGAGGGCTTCGCGATCCACCTGCCGCTCGACCGCACGGACGGTACGGACGCGGTGGAGGAGGTCATCGCGTGGATGGACGCGCTGCGCGGGGCACGGCTGCCGCTCCACACGATGTACGTGAGCCACGTCAAGGCGGAGGAACTGGCCCGGCTGAGCCAGCAGTTCCCGCAGACGAAGTTCCGCGCGCGGATCGGGACCCTGCTCTGGCTCGGTGACCACGAGGCCACCCAGTACCGCGGGACGATCCTCGACGTGACGCGGGTCGCGAAGGGCGAGCGTTTCGGCTACCGGCAGCAGAAGGCGACCTCGGACGGCTGGCTCGTCGTCGCCGCGGGCGGCACCTCGCACGGCGTGGGCCTTGAGGCGCCGAAGGCGCTGCACGGCGTGATGCCGCGCGCGAAGGGCGTGGCGCGGGCCGGGCTGGCCACGGTCAACCGGAACCTCTCGCCGTTCGTCCACGGCGGCAAGCAGCGCTGGTTCGCGGAACCGCCGCACATGCAGGTCTCGATCCTCTTCGTGCCCGCCGACGCCCCCGAACCGCAGGTGGGCGAGGAACTGGTGGCGCACCTGCGGCACACCACGACGCAGTACGACCGGCTCGTCGAGCAGTGAGCGCGGTCCGGACCGCGGGTACGGACCGCGGGTACGGACCGCGGGTACGGACCGCGGGTACGGCGTCTGCCGCCGTGCGGCTCCGGCCCGCGGCGGTTCCGCGCGGGCCCGGCGCTACGACTCCTCGTCCGCGAACCGCTCCGTCCGCTCCTCGGGCCTCTTGCCCCAGTCCGTGTAGGTCCCGCCGCCGTGCTGGGGCGGCCGCGCGGCACGTCCGTACACGTGCCGGTCCAGTGCCCCGTCGAGGACTCCGCCCGACGGGTCGTCGTCGCCGGAGGCGCGTACGGGATCGCGCTCGGGCAGCAGGATGTCCCGCACCACGACCGCGCAGAGGTAGGCCGTGGCGAGCAGGTGGCAGCAGATGGCGAGGTGGTAGCCCTCCTGGGAGAGCCCCATCGCGCCCTTCCCGCCGCTCGTGTAGGCGAGGTAGAGCCAGATGCCGAGGAAGTACAGGACCTCCCCTGCCTGCCAGATGAGGAAGTCCCGCCAGCGCGGCCGGGCGAGCGCGGCGAGCGGCACGAGCCAGAGGACGTACTGCGGCGAGTAGACCTTGTTGGTGAGGATGAAGGCCGCGACGACGAGGAAGGCGAGCTGGGCGAAGCGCGGCCGGCGCGGAGCGGTGAGCGTCAGCACGGCGAGGAGGGCGCAGGCGAGCACCATGAGCAGTGTCGCGAGCGTGTTGATCGTGTCGGTGCTCGGCGGGGAGCTGAGCCGCTGGGACAGGATGAGCCAGAACGAACCGAAGTCGACGCCGCGCTCCTGGCTGAAGGTGTAGAACTTCGCCCAGCCGTCGGGGGCGAGGAGGATGACGGGAAGGTTCACCAGGAGCCACGCCGCCGCCGTACCGCCCAGCGCCCTGCCGAACTCCCGCCAGCGGCCCGTGCGCCAGCACAGCAGCAGCACGGGGCCGAGCAGGAGGACCGGGTAGAGCTTCGCGGCGGTGGCGAGCCCCAGCAGGACGCCGAAGCCGAAGGAGCGCTTGCGGGACCACAGGAGCATCGCGACGGCCGTGAGCGCGACGGCGAGCAGGTCCCAGTTGATCGTGGCGGTGAGCGCGGCGGCGGGGGCGACGGCGACGAGCAGGCCGTCCCAGGGGCGCCGGCGGTGGGTGCGGGCGACGCACACGGCGAGGACCACCGCGCAGATCATGAGCATCCCGGAGTTCACCAGCCAGTAGACCTGCTCACGGTGGACGAGGTCGTCCCCGCCCGGGGTGAGCCAGGAGGCCACCTCCATGAACACTCCGGTGAGCACGGGGTACTCCAGGTACTCCATGTCGCCGTTGAGCCGGTCGAAGTAGGGGACGAGCCCGTCGGCGAAGCCGCGCCCCTGGAAGAGGTGGGGGATGTCGGAGTAGCAGGCGTGCGTGTACTGGGCGTTCGCACCGAAGAACCAGCCGCCGTTGTAGCAGGGGATCTTCTGCACCATGCCGAGCGCGAAGAGCCCCAGCGCGACGAGCGCGACGACCCGTACCGGCGTCCACCACGTGGAGCCGAGCAGGGCATGACGCCCCACCGGGCCGCCGAGCAGTTCGCTGCCCTCGGCGGCGACGGCGTCCTCCTCGGTGGGTAGCACCGGCCCGGACTGCTGCACGCGGGTACTCGTCATGACGGCCATCCTGCCGTACGTCCCTGAGCGGCGGGTGCGGGGAACACCACGCGAGGCCGGAAGACGGCGAGGGCCGCGGTACCGGACGTCGGTACCGCGGCCCTCGTATGCCCGACTCGGGCGTACCACCCATGTTTCACGTGGAACATCCGAGTCACCGATGTTTCACGTGGAACATCCAGTTCCTCGATGTTTCACGTGGAACATCCGCCGCTCCGAAGTTTCACGTGGAACATCGGAGCGGCGTGGTCACGGCTTGAACCAGCCGTTGTCTTCCCCGTCTCCGTCCCCGGGATCTTCTTCACCGGGCAGCGAGGGTGAGGGCGGCCCGGAGGTCTGACCCGGCCCCTGGTTGTCACCACCGGGGTCCTCACCGCCGCCAGGTCCTTCGTCGTCACCGCCGTGCTGGCAGTTGAAGTCGAAGGGAGCGCAGGTGTTCTTCGTCTCCGTCATCGAGGGACTCGGTGGCGCCTCGGTCGAGGGCGACTCCGAGGGCGACTCCGAGGGCGATTTGGTGACGGTCGGCGAGGGCTTCATGCTCGGGGACGGCGGCGCGTCGACGGTCTCGACGACCTCGCCGATCTTCTCGGGCTTCGGGAACTCCTCGTCCGGCGTGTTCTTGAGCGCCTGCGTCATGAAGTCTTTCCAGATTTCGGCCGGGAACGAGGCACCGTGGATCGAGGTCTCGCCACCCGTGCCGTACATCTCCTCGAACTTCCGCTGCTTGTTCTTCGCGTCGTCGTCGAAGCGGAACATCGCGATCGCGGTGGAGACCTGCGGGGTGTAGCCGACGAACCAGGCGGACTTGTTGCCGTCGGTCGTACCGGTCTTGCCCGCCACGGCCCGGCCGGGGATCGCGGCCGAGGTACCGGTGCCCTTGTCCACGACGTTCTTGAGCACGTCTGTCACGTTGTCGGCCACCGGCTTGGGGAAGGCCGACTTGCTCTTCTTCTTGTACTGGAAGAGCGTGCCCTTCTCGCTCTCCACCTTGGTCACCGAGTACGGATCGTTCTGCTGCCCCTCGTTCGCGAAGGTCGCGTAGGCCCCGGCCATGCGGATCGCGCTGGGGGAGGAGGTGCCGAGGGAGAACGAGGGGTAGTTGTTGCTCGCGAAGATGTTCGGACCGTCCTGGATGCCGGCCTTGATGGCGGCGTCCTTGACCTTGTCCAGACCGACGTCCATGCCGAGTTGGACGAAGGCCGAGTTGATGGAGTGCTGCATCGCCTCGCGAAGGGTGATGCGGTAGTTGTCCTTCGCGTTGGGCGATTCACCGCCGTCATTCGTCTGGAGCCACTGGTCACCGTTCTTGTCGGTCCAGATGGTGCCGTCGTACTTCTTGATCTTCAGCTTGTTCTTGGCGCTGTAGATACTCATCTGGGAGACGGGCGTACGCGTCGAGTCGTCCTGATCGGGCCCCAGCTTCGGGTCGCGCACCCCGTGTTCCATCGCGGCGGCGAGCACGAACGGCTTGAAGGTCGAACCGACCTGCGCGCCGGTGACGTCGGCGTTGTTTGTCCAGTGCTTGAGGGCGTCCGTACCGCCGTAGATGGCCTCGATCGCGCCGGTCTTGGCGTTGACCGAAGCCCCGCCGAACTGGACGTGTTTGTCCTCTTCGCGCTTGTCGGGGTCGATGTGCTCGTCGTGGACCTTGGTGACGGACTTCTCCAGTTCCTTGACCCGGTCCTTCTTGAAGGTCGTGTAGATCCGGTAGCCGCCCTGGTTCAGCTTGTTCTGGGTGATGCCCGTGTCCTCGCTGTGACTCGTCACCCAGGAGTTGGCGAGTTCCACGAGGTAGCCGACCTGACCGCCGAGCGCGCTGTTCGCCCGCGGGGGCTTCGTCTTCGGCAGATCCTTGTACTCGGCGCGCTCCGTCTGGCTGAGGTGGCCGTCCTTGACCTCCTCGTCCAGAATCCAGCTCCAGCGCTTCCTGGCGCGGGCCGTGTTGGCTTCCTTCGTCGTCTCCGCCGGATGGTCGGAGGCGACCCCGGCCGGGTCGTAGTACGTGGCGCCCTTGAGGACAGCCGCCAGAAGCGCCGATTCGCTCGCGTTGAGATTGACCGCGTCCTTGTCGAAGTACGCGCGCGAGGCGGCCTGGATGCCGTAGGCACCGCGGCCGTAGTAGGCGGTGTTCAGGTATCCCGCCATGATCTCGTCTTTGCTCTTGGTCGTGCCCACCTTGATCGAGATGAACAGTTCCTTGAACTTGCGGCTCAGGGTCTGTTCCTGATCGTCCAGCACGGCGTTCTTCACGTACTGCTGGGTGATGGTCGAACCACCCTGCGTCTGACCGCCCTTGGCCATGTTGAAGAGCGCGCGGCCGATACCCATGGGGTCGACGCCGCTGTCCGTCTCGAAGGACTTGTTCTCCGCCGAGATGACCGCGTACTGCATCGACTTGTCGATCTGGTCGAGGGGGACGATCTGCCGGTTGCGCTGGCTCTCCCCACCCGTGGCGACCATCTGGCTGCCGTCGGCCCAGTAGTAGACGTTGTTCTGCGCCTTCGCGCTCAACGCCTCGTCGGGCACCTCGACCATCGCGTACGCGATGCCCGCGATGCCCATGATTCCGCCTATGAAGGCGACGAAGAGGCCGGTGACGAGCTTCCACGAGGGGAGCCAGCGCCCGACCCCGTCCTTGCCCGCCCGGGGGTAGTCGATGAACCGCTTCTTCGCCGGGGGGCCGCCGCGCCTGCCCCCGCCCTGGCCGCCGGCCGGGGCCGCCCGCCTGCGCCCGCCGTTGCCGCGCTGGGCCGCGCGCCGGGCCTCGGCCCGTCCACCTCCGTGGGACGGCGGCTCCACACCGGCTGAGCCGTGCGCGGAGGAAGAAGGGGCGGAACCACCGGGCGTCGCCCGGCGTCCCGTATTCCCGGAACGGGCGCGTCGGGCCGCGGCCCGTCCGCCGCCTTCCGGCTGCGGCGGTTTGCGACGGTGCTCGCTCATCGAACGACTACTCCTCGGGCAGGCGCAGGCTTACGCGCCTGGAAACGGCGACTGAAGCGGTTCCCCCGTCGTGGCGCGGAGCCCCGAGCGGGTTCGCGCGCACTACGTCTGGGACGACGACGTTCCCGGGCGCCTCATGGTTCCCGGTGGACAGCATGGCGCCCAGACTACGCACCGGCTCGGCTCACAGACTCCGAAGTTCACCCCAAAACAGGCAACTTGCTCTCATCCTCACAGCGATGTGACGCCGGTCACGAGGCCCCCACTTGTCGTCACGGGGACACCGCTCTATCGTGCTGATGTATCGAGTCGATACATCAGCACGAGATAAAGACGCGCTACGGCGGTCCGGAGGAAGGAGGAGGAGAGGATGAGCCGACGTGCGGGCATCCTTGAATTCGCCGTCCTCGGCCTGCTGCGCGAATCCCCCATGCACGGCTACGAGCTGCGAAAGCGCCTCAACACCTCGCTGGGGGTGTTCCGGGCCTTCAGCTACGGAACGCTTTATCCCTGCCTCAAGACGCTGGTGGCACGGGGCTGGCTCGCCGAGGAGTCGGCTGCCGCCCCGGGCGAACCCGCCACTGCCCTCTCCGGGCGGCGCGCGAAGATCGTCTACCGGCTGACCGCGGACGGCAAGGAGCACTTCGAGGAGCTGCTCTCCCAGACCGGCCCGGACGCCTACGAGGACGAACACTTCGCCGCACGCTTCGCGTTCTTCGGCCAGACCTCCCGGGATGTGCGCATGCGCGTCCTGGAGGGGCGTCGCAGCCGGCTGGAGGAGCGCCTGGAGAAGATGCGGGCCTCACTCTCCCGGACCCGGGAGCGTCTTGACGATTACACCCTCGAACTCCAGCGCCATGGGATGGAATCCGTGGAGCGCGAGGTGCGCTGGCTCAACGAGCTGATCGAGAGCGAGCGCGTGGGCCGCGACCTGCGGACCTCCCGGCCGGGGGACGCGGAGCGGCAGAAGGGAGCGCCGGGCGATCTGCCCCGGCCCGGGAGCGACTCCCGGCCGGATTCGCCTGGCACACCCACCTGAGACCGCAGCACCGCGGCTCTCATAGGACTCAGAGATCACACAGGGAGCAACCGGAATGAGTTCGGTTCGCGTAGCCATTGTCGGCGTGGGCAACTGCGCCGCCTCGCTGGTGCAGGGCGTCGAGTACTACAAGGACGCCGACCCCAAGGGCAAGGTCCCGGGTCTCATGCACGTGCAGTTCGGCGACTACCACGTCAAGGACATCGAGTTCGTCGCCGCCTTCGACGTGGACGCCAAGAAGGTCGGTCTCGACCTCGCGGACGCCATCGGCGCCAGCGAGAACAACACCATCAAGATCTGCGACGTGCCCAGCACCGGTGTCTCCGTGCAGCGCGGCCACACCCTCGACGGTCTCGGCAAGTACTACCGCGAGACGATCGAGGAGTCCGGCGAGCAGCCGGTCGACGTCGTCCAGGTGCTCAAGGACCGCCAGGTCGACGTCCTCGTCTGCTACCTGCCGGTCGGCTCCGAGAGCGCGGCGAAGTTCTACGCCCAGTGCGCCATCGACGCCAAGGTCGCCTTCGTCAACGCCCTCCCCGTCTTCATCGCGGGCACCAAGGAGTGGGCCGACAAGTTCACCGAGGCCGGTGTCCCGATCGTCGGCGACGACATCAAGTCGCAGGTCGGCGCCACCATCACGCACCGCGTGATGGCGAAGCTCTTCGAGGACCGCGGTGTCGTCCTCGACCGCACGATGCAGCTCAACGTCGGCGGCAACATGGACTTCAAGAACATGCTGGAGCGCGAGCGCCTGGAGTCCAAGAAGATCTCCAAGACGCAGGCCGTCACCTCGCAGATCCCCGACCGGGACCTCGGCGCCAAGAACGTGCACATCGGCCCGTCCGACTACGTGCAGTGGCTCGACGACCGCAAGTGGGCCTACGTGCGCCTTGAGGGCCGCGCCTTCGGCGACGTCCCGCTGAACCTGGAGTACAAGCTGGAGGTCTGGGACTCCCCGAACTCCGCCGGCGTCATCATCGACGCGCTCCGCGCCGCGAAGATCGCCAAGGACCGCGGCATCGGCGGCCCCATCCTCTCCGCGAGCAGCTACTTCATGAAGAGCCCGCCCGTGCAGTACTTCGACGACCAAGCCCGCGAGAACGTGGAGCTGTTCATCCGCGGCGAGGTCGAGCGCTGAGCGGCTGACGCTCCGTCCGGCTCCTCGTCCCTCGCGGGGTGAGCACCGGAAACCGCGTGTCCGAAGGGGCCCGTACCCGCACCGGTACGGGCCCCTTCGCCGTACCGCGACCGAAGGGGGCGCGAACGTGAAGGGGTCCGCTGGCGCTTGATCATCCCCCGGTTTTCTCCCCACCGCTCCTCCCGCACGCGGCGCCCGCCGCTCCGCATGTGAAGCTGTGCCGCATGGCTGTCGTCCCCGATCTCCGTCTCCTGCTGACGCTGGGAGGTTTCCGCCGCCTGCTCTCGGTGCGGCTGCTCTCCCAGGCCGCGGACGGTGTCTTCCAGGTCGGCCTCGCCACCTACGTCGTCTTCTCCCCCGAGAAGCAGGCGACCCCGGGTCAGATCGCCTCCGCGATGGCCGTCCTGCTGCTCCCGTACTCCCTCGTGGGCCCCTTCGCGGGCGTCTTCCTCGACCGCTGGCGACGCCGCCAGGTCTTCTTGTACGGGAGCCTGCTGCGTGTGCTGCTGGCCTCGCTCACGGCCGTCCTGATCCTCGCCCGCATCCCGGACTGGCTCTTCTACGTGGCGGCCCTGTGCGTCACCGCGGTCAACCGCTTCGTCCTCGCCGGGCTCTCGGCCGCGCTGCCGCGCGTGGTCGACGGCCCCCGCCTCGTCGTGGCCAACGCGCTCTCCCCGACGGCCGGGACTCTCGCCGCCACGGCGGGCGGTGGTCTCGCCTTCCTCGTCCGGCTCCTCGGCTGGGACTGGGACGCCGCTGTCCTGCTGCTCGGCGCCGCGCTCTACCTCGCCGCCGCGCTCGCCGCGCTCCGCATCCCGGTCGACGCGCTCGGCCCGGGCCTGGACGAACGCCCCCGCGCCCACGTACGCGCCGCGCTCACCTCGTCCGCGCAGGGGCTCCTCCAGGGCCTGCGCCACCTCGCCGCTCCCGCCCGCCGCCCCGCGGCGCGCTCGCTCGCCGCGATGACCCTCCTGCGTTTCTGCTACGGGGCGCTCACCGTCACCGTGCTGATGCTCTGCCGGTACGCGTGGTCGACGACGGAGGAGGACGGGCTCGCCCTGCTCGGGGTCGCCCTCGGTCTCTCGGCGGCGGGTTTCTTCGTGGCGGCGCTGCTGAGTCCGTGGGCGATCCGCCGTTTCGGCCCGCTCGGCTGGATCGCGGGCTGCGCGGCCCTCGCGGCGGTGCTCGTCGGGCTCGCGGGCCCGTTCTTCGTCGAGCCGCTGATGATGGCGCTCGCCTTCTTCCTCGGCGTCATCACCCAGGGGTCGAAGATCGCGACCGACACCGTGGTGCAGTCCGAGGTCGAGGACGCCTACCGGGGACGGGTCTTCTCCGTCTACGACGTGCTCTTCAACGTCGCCTTCGTCGGTGCCGCGGGAGCCTCCGCCCTGGTTCTGCCGGGGGACGGACGGTCCGTCACGCTCGTCCTCGGAGTGGCGGTGATCTACGCGGGCGTGGCCGCGCTCGCCGGACGGGCGCTGCGCGTACCGGCGCGGGCGAGCTGAGGCCGATGTTTCACGTGAAACATCTATGGGGCATCCGAGGATGTTTCACGTGAAACATCGCGCGGAGTCGCCGCAGCCCGGGCAGCCCGATGTTTCACGTGGAACATTCCGCGACCACTCGCGCACTCACCGCTGCTGAGTGCTCCACCACTCCTTGAGTGCCTCGCCAGCCGCTTCCTTGCCGAGGGGGCCCTTCTCCATCCGCAGATCGAGGAGGAAGGCGTACGCCTTGCCGATCACCGGGCCGGGCGGGACGTCGAGGAGCGCCATGATCTCGTTGCCGTCGAGGTCGGGCCGGATCGCGTCCAGCTCCTCCTGCTCCTGCAACTCCTCGATCCGCCGTTCCAGGCCGTCGTAGGCCCGGGCCAGGGCGTTGGCCTTGCGCTTGTTGCGCGTCGTGCAGTCGGAGCGGGTGAGCTTGTGCAACCGCGTGAGCAGCGGGCCCGCGTCGCGGACGTACCGCCGGACCGCGGAATCGGTCCACTCGCCGGTCCCGTAGCCGTGGAAGCGCAGGTGCAGCTCGATGAGGCGGGAGACGTCCCGGATCAGCTCGTTCGAGTACTTGAGCGCCGCGAGCCGCTTCTTGACGAGTTTGGCGCCCACGATCTCGTGGTGGTGGAAGGAGACCCGGCCGTCGCTCTCGAAGCGGCGCGTCTTCGGCTTGCCGATGTCGTGGAGGAGGGCGGCGATGCGCAGAGTGAGGTCGGGGCCGTCCTCCTCCAGGTCGATCGCCTGCTCCAGAACGGTGAGCGAGTGCTCGTAGACGTCCTTGTGACGGTGGTGCTCGTCGCTCTCCAGGCGCAGAGCGGGCAGCTCGGGGAGCACACGCTCGGCGAGACCGGTGTCGACGAGGAGCCGCAGCCCCTTCACGGGGTTGGCCGAGAGCAGCAGCTTGTTCAGCTCGCCCTGGACCCGTTCCGCCGAGACGATGTCGATGCGCTCGGCCATCGCGGTCATCGCCGCGACCACCTCGGGAGCCACCTCGAAGTCGAGCTGCGCGGCGAAGCGCGCCGCGCGCAGCATCCGCAGCGGATCGTCCGAGAACGACGCCTCGGGGGTGCCCGGCGTACGCAGCACCCTGGCGGCGAGATCGCCCAGACCGCCGTGCGGGTCCACGAACCGCTTCTCGGGCAGGAACACCGCCATCGCGTTCACGGTGAAGTCCCGCCGGACGAGGTCCTCCTCGATCGAGTCGCCGTAAGAGACCTGCGGTTTGCGGGAGCTTCGGTCGTAGGCCTCGGAGCGGTACGTGGTGACCTCGATCTGGAAGCTCTGCTCCTCCTCGCCGACGCGCGCCGCCTTCTGGCAGCCGACCGTGCCGAAGGCAATGCCCACCTCCCACACCGCGTCCGCCCAGGGCCGTACCAGGGCGAGCACGTCGTCGGGCCGGGCATCGGTGGTGAAGTCGAGGTCGTTGCCGAGCCTGCCCAGCAAGGCATCCCGTACCGAACCCCCGACCAGCGCCAGTGTGAAACCGGCCTCCTCGAAACGACGGGCGAGTTCGTCCGCGACGGGCGAGACACGCAGCAGCTCGCTCACCGCGCGCTGCTGCACCTGGCTCAGTGCACTGCTGGGGTCATGGTTGGCGTTCGGCACAACAGGAGAGGGTACGTGGCCCCGCCTCCCCCTCCGAATCGCGCCGGAGCGCCTGCCTGCGGCCTTCACAAGATCGCCCAGCCCACTCCGCGGCACTTCGGCCCAGCCGGCCTCGTTACCATGCGTGGACGCATCAAGCGACAACCACCGACCACTGACGACGACGAGGACGGGCGAGCGCGTGGCCGAGGCGGCAGTTACCCATCGAACCCCCTGCCCCTCCCCTGCCCGGCGACGGCTGCGACGAGTGATGGCGGTCACGGCGGCGGTGCCCCTTCTCGGGCTCCTCGCCCAGCTCACCCCCGCCCAGGCGGACACCCCGCGACAGCCCGCCGCCGCCGAGCCCACGGGCTCCCGTACGGTCGACATCCAGCTCACCGGGCTGACGCCCGAGGCCCCCGAGGCCGGGGACACCGTCACGGTGACCGGGACGCTCACCAATCGCAGCAAGCAGACCATCACCGAGGCGCACGTCGCCCTGCGCGTCGGGCAGCTCCTCGGCAGCCGCAGCGCGATCGACGCCGCCGACGAGCGCTCCGGCTACACCCCGGGGCTCGACGGCAACGAGATCGCCGACAAGTACGACCACAAGGTCGACAAGCTGAAGCCGAAGGAGAAGGAGTCCTTCTCCCTCTCCGTTCCCGTCAAGGACCTCCAGCTCGGCGCCGACGGCGTCTACCAGATCGGCGTCTCCTTCGACGGCCGCACCAGCAGCGTCCCGTGGCAGGAGCAGGTCCTCGGGATCAAGCGCACGTATCTGCCCTGGCAGCCGGAACCCACCGCCCGTCAGTCCCGCACGACCGTCCTGTGGCCGCTCATCTCGACCGCACACGTCGGCGCCCGCACCGTGGGCGGTGGCGACGACGACCAGAACAACGTCTTCGAGAACGACGACCTGGCGAAGGAGATCCTTCCCGGCGGCCGTCTCGACCGGATGGTCTCGCTCGGCAAGAGCCTCGACGTCACGTGGGTGATCGACCCCGACCTCGTCAACACCGTCGCCGACATGGCCAACGGCTACCGGCTCGCCGCCAAGGACGGGAAGACCGTCGCGGGGTCCAAGGAGAACAAGGACGCCGCGACGAACTGGCTCAACGGACTCGGCAAGGCCCTGAAGGGGCACTCCGTCATCGCCCTGCCGTACGGCGACCCCGACCTCGCCTCGATCGCGCACAACGGCGCCAAGATCCCCACGACCCTCGCCCGGCTCAAGACCGCCACGGACGTCGGCCGGATCACCCTGTCGATCCCGGACACCGATCTCGACCTCAAGGTGAGCACGGAGTACGCCTGGCCCGTGGACGGAGCGATCGACCGCTCGATCGTCGACGTGGCCACCTCGGCGGGCGCGACGAAGGTCATCACGCGCAACGACAGCCTGAGCGAGCCCGACAGCCTCCTGTACACCCCCTCGGCGGCCCGGCCCATCGGCGGCGGCATCACCGCGGTCGTCACCGACACACGCCTGTCCACCGCCTTCGAGGGCTCCATGGACTCGCCGCAGAGCGCCACGCTCGCGGTACAGCGCTTCCTCGCGCAGAGCCTGGCCCTCACCCGCCAGGACGAGCAGAAGCAGCGCACGGTCGTGATCGCCCCCCAGCGCACCCCCACGACGGCCCAGGCCGAGGCGATGGCCACCGCGGTGCGCGCCCTCCAGGGCGGCCGCTGGTCGCTCTCCCAGGACCTCGACAAGGCGGCGAAGACCAAGGCCGACCCGCAGGCGAACACACGAGTGCCGGCGCGCTCCGCGTACCCGAAGGCGCTGCGCAAGCAGGAACTGCCCACCGCCGCCTTCACCTCGCTGCACACCACGCAGAAGGGGCTCGACAGCTTCCAGGAGATCCTCCAGAGGCCGGACCGCGTCATCACCCCGTTCGGTCTCGCCATGGACCGCGCCGTCGCCACCTCGTGGCGCGGCCGGGCCGGTCAGGCGGCCACGTACCGCACGGACGTACGCGGCTACCTCGACTCGCTCGTCCGCCAGGTGCGCCTCATCCCGAAGACGGACGCGAAGCTCTCGGGCCACAGCGCCACCATCCCGGTCACCGTCCAGAACAACCTGCTCCAGGACGCGCACCACCTCAAGGTGCGGCTCACCTCCACCAAGCCCACCCGCCTCAAGATCGGCGAGCGGCCCTGGGAGGAACGCACGATCAAGATCGGCGCCGGGCACAGCCAGACGGTGAAGTTCGACACGACGATCAACGCCAACGGCCCCGTACAGGTGAAGGCACAGCTCGTCACCGACGACAACCGGCCCTACGGCCAGCCCGTCGAGTTCAGCGTGGACGCCACCGAGGTCACCTCGACCGTCATGCTGATCATCGCCGGCGGCGTCCTGCTCCTGGTCCTCGCCGGGCTCCGGATGTACACCCAGCGCAAGCGCCGCGCGCGCGAGGACGGCACCGGCGGCGGCGACACCGCACCCGGTCCGCAGGGCCCCGGCGACGGCGGCCCCGCCCCCACCAACGAGGACGCGCCGCAAGGCCCCGCCACGGACGCCCCGGCGCCCCCCGCGGAGAACCCGCCGCAGGACTCCCCGGCGGGCCCCGACACCGGAAGCGAAAACATCGAGCGTTCCGGTACGGGTGAGAGAGTGGACCGTTGAGCAATGTCGTGGCTCCCGGGCCAGGGGACGATGAGGTGGGGTAGACCATGAACGCGCCGTACGACGGTGACCGCGGGCAGGGCGCGAGCGGCCCGGCCCCGGACGGGCAGCAGCCCCCGGGGCAGGACGGTCCCGCCGCGCAGCCCGGCCCGGCACAGCCGTACCCCGGGCCGGCCCCCCAGCAGTACCCGCCGCCCCCGCAGGCCGCCCAGCCTCCGCACCCCCACGACGCCTACCTCCAGGACGCCTACCAGCAGGACCCCTACGGCGGCCACAACCCCTACGCCCAGGACCCCGTCACCGAGGCGTACTACGACCGCGCGGCGCACCCCCCGCCACCGCCCGGCACGTACCAGGACAACGGCCCGCTCCACAGCTCCCCGCCCCCCGCTCCCCAAGGCCCCGACCCCCGCCTGTGGGCGCGGACCCCCGCTCCCGAGCCCGAAGGCCCCCCGCAGCACCTGCCGTACGGGGACGACCCGCGCACGACCAAGTTCGTCGGCGTCGACCGCATCATCGGAGGGCGCCCCGGCGAGGAGCAGAACGCCTTCGCCCACCTCTACCGCGACCAGCAGGGCAACGGGGCGCCGCCAGGACAGCCGCCGGTACCGGAACCCGAGCCCGAGGCACCCGCCGCCGCGCCCGCCAAGACCAACCGCGCGACGAGCCTGCTGAAGTCCAGCGCGCTCATGGCCGCGGGCACGATCGTCTCCCGCATCACCGGCTTCCTGCGCACCCTCGTCGTCGCCGGCGCGATCGGCGTCGGCACGCTCAACGACACCTACCAGGTCGCCAACACCCTGCCGACGATGATCTACGTCCTCGTCGGCGGCGGCGCGCTCAACGCCGTCTTCATCCCGCAGCTGGTCCGCGCGATGAAGAACGACGACGACGGCGGCGAGGCGTACGCCAACCGGCTCCTGACCCTCGTCGTCTCGCTCATGGCCGCGGTCACCCTCGTCTGCGTCCTGGCCGCGCCCCTCTTCATCCGGCTCATGTCGACGGAGATCGCCAACGACCCGTCGCAGCGCGCGGTGGCGATCGAGTTCGCCCGCTACTGCCTGCCGACGATGTTCTTCATGGGCATCCACGTCGTCCTCGGGCAGATCCTCAACGCGCGGGGCCGCTTCGGCGCCATGATGTGGACCCCGGTCCTCAACAACATCGTCATCATCGCCACGTTCGGCGCGTTCATCTGGGTCTTCGGCGGCTACACCTCCTCCGGCGTGAGCGCGGGGAACGTCACCCCGGACGGGGTCCGGCTCCTCGGCATCGGCACCCTGCTCGGCCTCGTCGTGCAGGCGCTCGCGATGATCCCGTACCTCCGCGACGCCGGCTTCAAGCTGCGGCTGCGCTTCGACTGGCGCGGCCACGGCCTCGGCAAGGCGATCGGCCTCGCCAAGTGGACCTTCCTCTTCGTCCTCGCCAACCAGCTCGGCATGGTCGTCGTCACCCAGCTCGCGACCGCCGCCGGGCACGCCGCCGAGAAGCACGGCGTCACCGGCACCGGCATCACCGCCTACAACTACGCGCTGCTGCTCTGGCAGATGCCGCAGGCGATCATCACGGTGTCGGTCATGACCGCCGTCCTGCCGCGCATCTCGCGCGCCGCGGCGGACGGCGACGCCGCCGCGGTCCGCGAGGACATCTCGTACGGGCTGCGCACCTCCGCCGTCGCGATCGTGCCGTGCGCCTTCGCGTTCCTCGCCCTCGGTGTGCCGACCACCCTGCTGCTCTACGCGGGCTCGGGCAGTGAGGGCGCGCGCGGCATCGGCTTCGTGCTGATGGCCTTCGGCCTCGGCCTCATCCCGTACTCGGTGCAGTACGTCGTCCTGCGCGGTTTCTACGCGTACGAGGACACCCGCACCCCCTTCTACAACACCGTGATCGTCGCCGTGACCAACGCGGCGGCCTCCGGGCTGTGCTTCCTCGTGCTTCCCGCCCGCTGGGCGGTCGCGGGGATGGCCGGCTCCTACGGGCTCGCCTACGTCGTCGGCGTGGGCATCGCCTGGCGACGGCTGCGCAAGCGGCTGGGCGGCGATCTCGACGGAGCGCACGTCGTACGGACCTACGCGCGGCTCATCGGCGCGTCGATCCCGGCCGCCCTCGTCGGAGGCGGCCTCGCCTACGCCCTTCTCAAGGCGCTGGGCAACGGGGCGGGCGGCGCACTGGTCGCCCTGGTCGTGGGCGGAATCGCCCTGCTCGGGGTCTTCTACGTGGCAGCCCGGAGGATGCGGATCGCAGAGCTCAACTCCATGATCGGTATGGTGCGCGGACGGCTCGGCCGCTAAACGGGCACAACCCTCGGCGCTCGCCGCGTGTCGTGCATTACGTCGGTCCGTGGGCACAATTGGTTCGGCGCCACAACAGGCGCGCAACGGATGGGGAGGCAGGGACGACGGTGGCGGAACGCAGCACGTCTGCCGTCGACGTGGCCCGGGAAAGCGGTGAGGAACCGCAGACCGCTCAGGCGGAGCAGGCCACGGCCGACGCGAAGGCCGGTGCCCCCGAGCGGGACACCGGGCACGAGGACACAGAGCGCAGCGAGGAAGAGAAGGGCGAGGCGGAGCCCGCCCAGGAGACCGGGGCGGAACCCGCCCGGAAGGCTCAGGCGAGTCCCGTCCCGAAGGCCGACGCGGAGCCCGCCGCCGCGCCTCCCGAGCTGCACAGCGGGCACAAGCTGGCCAGACGGTACCGCCTGGAGGAGTGCCTCACCCGGCTCGACGGCTTCAGCAGCTGGCGTGCCGTGGACGAGAAACTCCGCCGTGCCGTCGGCGTCCACCTCCTGCCCAGCGACCACCCCCGCGCCCGCGAGGTCCTCGCGGCGGCCCGCTCCACGGCGCTCCTCACCGACCCGCGCTTCGTGCAGGTCCTGGACGCCGTCGAGGACGACGACCTCGTCTACGTCGTCCACGAGTGGCTCCCCGACGCCACCGAGCTGACCGCGCTGCTCGCCGCCGGACCGCTTCAGGCGCACGAGGCGTACGAGATGGTCCGCCACGTCTCGCAGGCGATGGCGGCCGCCCACCGGGCCGGGCTCTCCCACCTCCGGCTCAACCCGGGCTCCGTGCTGCGCACGTCGAGCGGGCAGTACCGCATCCGCGGGCTCGCCGTGAACGCCGCGCTGCGCGGCGTCACGAGCGAGGACCCCGCCCGCACCGACACCGAGGCCATCGGCGCGCTCCTGTACGCCTCCCTCTCGCAGCGCTGGCCGTACGAGGACGACGCCTACGGCCTCTCGGGGCTCCCCAAGGGCGTCGGCCTGCTCCCGCCCGACCAGGTACGTGCCGGCGTCCACCGGGGCCTGTCGGAACTGGCCGTGCGCGCGCTCGCCAACGAGGGCGCCACGGCCTCGCGGCAGGAACCGCCCTGCACCACGCCCGCCGAGCTCGCCGCCGCGGTCGACGAGCTGCCCCGCATCCGTCCGCCCGAGCCGGCCTACACCGCTCCGCCCGAGTACCAGGCCCCCGCCTTCCCGCAGAACCCCTACGGCCGTCCGCCCGCGGGCCCCACGCCGCCCCAGGCGCCGCCCGCCCCGCCGCCCCCGCTCCAGGGACGCACCGGGCGCGCGCTCAAGTGGGGCGTCTCCGCGCTGCTCATCGTCGCCCTCGGCCTCGGTAGCTGGCAGCTCGCGGACACCTTCCTCGACAAGAGTCCCGAGAAGCCGCAGAACAACGCGCCGATCGAGAAGGGCTCCGGCAAGAAGGCCGCTCCCGCCCCCAAGCAGCTCCCCATCAAGGACGCGGTCGAGTACTACCCGGACGGCACCCCGCAGCACACCGACCAGGTGCCGCTCACCTACGACGGCAAGAGCGACAGCTACTGGCGCACCAAGTTCTACACCGACGGCCCGGACATGAACCCGGCCTTCAAGAAGGGCGTGGGCATCACCTACGACCTGGGCGCCGAGAAGAACCTCTCCACCGCGACGATAGACATGCTGTACCCGGGTGATCACACGACGGTGACGCTCTACGCGGCCGACTCGCTCACCTCCTCCGCCCCGCTCTCCGGGATGAAGAAGATCGCGAACAACACGACCAGCGGTTCCAAGGTCACCATCAAGACCAAGGAGCCCGTGAAGGCCCGTTACGTCGTCATGTGGATCACCGCCATGCCGTACGCGGCCAAGGACGGCTACAGCGGTGCCGGCTACAAGCAAGCCATTACCGATGTGACGTTCATGGGCTAGGTTCGAGGCGACGTCCGCCGGGGGAGGGCAGCGTGGACGAAGGCCCGTACGAGGAACTCAGCGACCACGACCTGCTCGCTCGGCACGTCGCGGGCGAGCACGAAGCCTTCGGCGAGCTCGTGCGACGCCACCGCGAACGGCTGTGGGCCGTCGCCCTGCGCACCCTCGGCAACCGCGAGGACGCTGCCGACGCCGTCCAGGACGCCTTCGTCTCGGCCTACCGCGCCGCCCACACCTTCGGCGGCCGGTCCGCGGTGACCACCTGGCTCCACCGCATCACCGTCAACGCCTGCCTCGACCGCGCCCGGAAGGCCGAGGCCCGGCACACCTCGCCCGTCGAGGACACGGTCCGCCTGGAGCACCTGCTCCGCCCCGAGGAATCCGCCGAGGCCCCGGCCGAACGCGCCGATCTGCACCGCGAACTCTTCGCCGCCCTGCGCACCCTCCCCGCCGAACAGCGCGCCGCCCTCGTCCTCGTCGACATGCAGGGCTACCCCGTCGCCGAGGCCGCCCGCATCCTCGACGTGGCCCCGGGGACCGTCAAAAGCAGATGCGCCCGTGGCCGAGCCCGTCTCCTGCCCCTGCTCAGACATCTCCGTACCGGGGCCGGGGCAGCGGGGCCGCCCCCGGCACCGCGCGAGGAGCCGAACGGGGCACCGCCGCCGGCGACCGTTCCCCGGCCCGGCCGAGAGGCGCCCCGGGAAGGGAACCGGGAAGCGGGCACTCCCGTCCCACCGCAAGCAGATCCCCAGGACACCACGACGGCACAGGACGGAGGTGGGCGAGCATGACCACGCGAACGGAACCGACCGAGCACCCCGCTCCGGAGGAGCTCGCCGACCTCACCGAGGACCTTCTGCCACCCCAGCACAGCACCGCGCTGCGCGGACACCTCAAAAGCTGTGCCGACTGCGCCGAGATCTACTCCTCGCTGGCGGAGATCCGCACGCTGCTCGGTGCCCTCCCCGCACCGCCGCCCCTGCCGGCGGAGGTGAGCGCGCGGATCGACGCAGCACTTCGCGAGGTGGCGCTTCATGAGGTGGTGCCATACGAGGTGGCGCTTCATGAGGTGGCGGAGGAGGCTGATGTTTCACGTGAAACATGCGCCGAGGCCGAGCACGATGTTCCACGTGAAACATCCGGCACGGCGTCCTCGCTCGACGCCCATGTTTCACGTGAAACATCCACTGGCCGCATCCCCGCGCCATCAGCTCCGTCGCACGATGTTTCACGTGAAACATCGCGACGCACCCGGCCCACGCCCGTCCGTCCCTCCCCGTCCGGCCCCGGACGGACGAGGACGAGGGGCAGGTCGAGGCGCCGTCTGTTCTGGGGTGGCACGGCTACCGTGCTCGCGCTGGGAGCCGGGTCCCTCCTCCTTTCCTCGCTCGGCCCGGGCGAGGAGGAACGGTCTCCTTCCGCCGAGCAGAGCCAGCAGTCCCTGGTCTTCTCCGGCAGCCCGCTGAAGAAGGAGGTGAACGCACTGCTCCAGGGCAACGGGGGTGCTGCGACGAACAGCCCACGAAGCGCGAGCAGCGCCGCTGCCAGCCCTCCACAGCCGCAGCAGGAGACAGGCGTCGAGACACCTCTCCGCGCGGATGCGCCTGCGGTGCCGCAGTGTGTGACGAGGGGGATAGGACGCCCGGAAACGGCCCTCGGAGTGGAGAAGGGGTTGTACCGGGGCCGGGAGGCGTACCTCGTCGTGCTCCCCCACGCCCACGACACGGCACGAGTCACCGCCTACATCGTGGACGCCGCCTGCGCCACCCTGCGCACCGCCGCAAAGGGCGAAGTGCTTCACTCCTCCTCCTACGCGCGGTGAAGCCCGAGGCGCCGCTCCGCTGTATCTGTCAGCGCTGTCCTCTGTAGCGCCGTCGCCCTGCGCCGGCGACGTGCCGCCGCTGCCCTGTACCACCGACGACCGTGAGCCACGGGCCGGGCGGGAATGTCCGGCCCGTAGGATCGGTTGGGTGGGATGAAGGCGCCGAGAGCCCTTCCCTCAGTAGTGGACGCAGTCGGCAGAGACGAGGAAGCAAGCCGTGAGTGACGTGCGAAACGTGATCATCATTGGCTCGGGCCCCGCCGGTTACACGGCCGCCCTGTACACCGCGCGCGCGTCGCTCAAGCCGCTGGTCTTCGAGGGCGCGGTCACGGCTGGCGGTGCGCTGATGAACACGACCGAGGTGGAGAACTTCCCCGGTTTCCAGGAGGGCATCCTGGGCCCGGAGCTCATGGACAACATGCGCGCCCAGGCCGAGCGCTTCGGTGCCGAGCTGATCCCGGACGACATCGTCTCCGTGGACCTCACGGGCGAGATCAAGACCGTGACGGACACGACGGGCACCGTGCACCGTGCCAAGGCCGTCATCGTGACGACCGGCTCGCAGCACCGCAAGCTCGGCCTGCCGCACGAGGACGAGCTGTCCGGGCGCGGCGTCTCCTGGTGCGCGACGTGCGACGGCTTCTTCTTCAAGGACCAGGACATCGCCGTCATCGGCGGTGGCGACACCGCGATGGAGGAGGCCACCTTCCTCTCGCGCTTCGCCAAGTCCGTCACCATCGTCCACCGCCGGGACACCCTGCGCGCCTCGAAGGCGATGCAGGAGCGTGCCTTCGCCGACCCGAAGATCTCCTTCGTCTGGGACAGCGAGGTGGCCGAGATCCACGGCGACCAGAAGCTCTCGCACCTGACCCTGCGCAACCTCAAGACCGGCGAGCAGAGCGAACTCGGCGTCACCGGACTCTTCATCGCGATCGGGCACGACCCGCGGACCGATCTCTTCCGCGGCCAGCTCGACCTCGACGACGAGGGCTACCTCAAGGTCCAGGCGCCCTCGACCCACACCAACCAGGCCGGTGTCTTCGGCGCGGGCGACGTGGTGGACCACACCTACCGGCAGGCCATCACCGCTGCCGGCACGGGCTGCTCCGCCGCGCTCGACGCCGAGCGTTACCTGGCCGCCCTCTCGGACTCGGAGCAGACCGCCGAGCCCGAGAAGACTCCGGCTCCGGAGCAGACGGCCGCCGTCTGACCCGGTACCCCCACCACCCCACCCCCGTTGGAATGAAGGAGCCCACTGTGGCTGGCAACCTGAAGAGCGTCACCGACGCCGACTTCGAAGAGGTCGTCCTCAAGAGCGACAAGCCCGTCCTCGTCGACTTCTGGGCCGAGTGGTGTGGCCCCTGCCGCCAGATCGCCCCGTCCCTGGAGGCCATCGCCAAGGAGTACGGCGAGCAGATCGAGATCGTGAAGCTCGACATCGACGCCAACCAGGAGACGGCGACCAAGTACGGCGTCATGTCCATCCCGACCCTCAACGTCTACCAGGGCGGCGAGGTTGTGAAGACGATCGTCGGCGCGAAGCCGAAGGCCGCGATCCTGCGCGACCTCGACGCCTTCGTGACGCCGACTGCCTGAGTTCCCCCCTGCGTGCTCGCACGCGGGAACGCCCCCATCGAGGCCCATGTTTCACGTGAAACATGGGCCTCGATGTTTCACGTGAAACATCGAGAGTTCAGAGCGGTCGCAGAGTCGGCTCTTTCTGGACCGCACCGAGGAGCCTGTCGAGCGCGTGCTCCACGTCTTCCTTCCAGGAGACGGTGGACCGCAACTCCAGGCGGAGCCGCGGTCTCGTCGGATGCGCCCGTACCGTCTTGAAGCCCACCGCGAGCAAGTGTTCTGCGGGAAGAAGGCACGAGGCGGAAGCCCCGTGGGTGTCCCCGAAGGCCTCCATCGCCTTGAAGTGGCGCCGCAGCAGATCCTTCGCCACCGTCTGCACGAGGACTCGCCCCAGGCCCTGGCCTTGATAGCCGGGATGGATGCGCGCGGTCATGAGCTGTACGGCGTCCGGGCCCACGGGGCTTGTCGGGAAGGCCGTGGAGCGGGGCACGTAAGCGGGAGGCGCGTAGAGCACGAAGCCCGCCGGGACGTCGTCCACGTAGACGAGGCGGCCGCAGGACCCCCACTCCAGCAGAACACTGGAGAGCCAGGCCTCCTTCTCCTGCGCCGCGGTGCCCTGGGCCACGGCCTCCCCGCCGCGGACCGAGTCGAGTTCCCAGAAGACGCACTCGCGGCACGGCGTCGGCAGATCGGCGAGGTTGTCCAGAGTGAGAGGTACCAGACGACGCCCCATGAAGGCAGTTCCTCACTTCCTTGGGCCGCCGCTCCGGTCAACCGCCCGCCGTCGCGGCGGTGCTCACCGACACCCGAAACGCCGGACCCGGTCGCATCGTATCCAGGACGCCACCGGGTCGACACCGCGTGCGGGCAAAGAGCGAACCGGTATCCGTCCCCACAAAAGTCGGGGCCGATGTTTCACGTGAAACATCGGCCCCGACGAGAATGGATCAGCTGTCGTCCTCGTCCTTCTCGCTCTTCTCGTCCGCCGCCTGAGGCTGCGTGGAGAAGAGCGAACCCTCGCCCGGGGCGAGCTGGGAGAGGATGCGCTGGAGGTCGTCCACTGAGGCGAACTCAACGACGATCTTCCCCTTCTTCTGCCCCAGGTCCACCTTCACACGCGTCTCGAAGCGGTCCGAGAGCCGACCGGCCAGCTCGCTGAGCGCCGGCGAGGTCACCGAGCCCGCACGCGGCTTCGGCGCACTCTTCGCCGGGCCGGGGTGCGAGCGCATGAGATGGGTGATCTCCTCCACGGCGCGGACGGAGAGCCCTTCCCTGATGATCCGCTCGGCCAGCTTGTCCTGCTCGGCGGAATCCTCCACCGACAGCAGTTCGCGCGCGTGGCCGGCGGAGAGCACCCCCGCGTCCACCTTCTTCTGCACGGACGGCGAAAGCTTCAGCAGACGCAGCGTATTGGTCACCTGCGGCCGCGAACGGCCCACCCGCTTCGCCAGTTCCTCATGGGTGCAGTTGAAGTCCTTGAGCAACTGCTCGTAGGCATGCGCCTCTTCGAGCGGCGTGAGCTGGGAGCGGTGCAGGTTCTCCAGCAACGCGTCCAGCAGCAGCCGGTCGTCCTCCGTAGCCCGGACGATCGCGGGGATCGTCGTGAGGCCGGCCTCCTTACTGGCCCGCATGCGGCGCTCACCCATGATGAGCTCGAACTGCTTCTCGTCGAGCTGGCGCACGACGACGGGCTGAAGCAGCCCCACTTCCTTGATCGAGTCGATGAGTTCGCGCAAGGCGTCCTCATCGAAGATCGCTCGCGGCTGATCGCGGTTCGGGATGATCTGATCGAGCGGCAGCTCCGCGAAGAAGGCGCCTTCGGGTGCCGGAGGCAGTCCCCCTCGCTGCTCGCTCTCCGATGTTTCACGTGAAACATCGCTCTCGACGGGCGTCGTCAGCTTGGCCGCTGCCACGCCCCTCTCGCCCAGTACGGGTCCGCCCGCCGCCGGTACGCGAGGCCCGTCCGGCCGTGTCGCCGTAGCGGCGGCCGCCTTCTCAGCCGACGCCGCCGTCGGGATGAGGGCTTGAAGCCCACGCCCGAGCCCCCTGCGTTGTGTTGTCACTGTGTCCCCTCCACCATGCTGTGTTGTTCGGTCTCTGCGCCCGTGCCAGGGGCGGACTCCGGGACCTCGAAGACACCCGCTCCCCGAAGCGCGATCTCGCGAGCCGCTTCGAAGTAGGAGAGGGCGCCACTGGAACCCGGGTCATAAGTCAGTACGGTCTGGCCGTAGCTGGGAGCTTCGGAGATACGGACCGAGCGAGGAATGCTCGTCCGCAGCACCTCCGCTCCGAAGTGGCTGCGTACTTCATCGGCCACCTGTGAGGCGAGGCGCGTCCTGCCGTCGTACATCGTCAGCAGGATCGTCGAGACGTGGAGCGTGGGATTGAGATGCCCCCGCACCAGCTCGACGTTGCGCAGCAACTGCCCAAGGCCCTCCAGGGCGTAGTACTCGCACTGAATCGGGATGAGTACCTCGGCTCCGGCCACCAGTGCGTTCACGGTGAGCAGGCCGAGGCTGGGTGGGCAGTCGATGAGCACGTAGTCCAAGGGCTGCTCGTACGACTGGATCGCCCGCTGGAGGCGGCTCTCCCGAGCCACCAGCGAGACGAGTTCGATCTCGGCACCGGCGAGATCGATGGTGGCGGGGGCGCAGAAGAGACCTTCGACGTCCCGTACTGGCTGCACCACATCGGAGAGCGGCTTGCTCTCCACCAGCACGTCGTAGATGGACGGGACTTCGGCGTGGTGGTCGATCCCCAGGGCGGTCGAGGCGTTCCCCTGTGGATCGAGGTCGATCACAAGAACACGCGAGCCGAGCAGGGCGAGGGATGCGGCGAGATTGACGGTGGTGGTGGTCTTTCCCACCCCGCCCTTCTGGTTCGCCACGATCATGATCCGGGTCTGTTCCGGACGCGGCATTCCCTCGGCGCTGCGTCCGAGGGCTTCCGCGGCAGCGCGCTGACCACCGGGGACGGCCGGGATGTTCTGAGCGGACGGCAATGTTTCACGTGAAACATCGCCCTCTGCTTCGGTACGGGGACCGGGGACCGGTTCGGTCATCGGTCCTGCGATAGGGGCATCGGACCGCAAGGATTCACCCTCCTCGACTTCAGGCTCGCGTTGAACAGAGCCTCCCATGCCGGGAGCCCCTGCAACCAGTGAGGTCCTGTCTTCTGTGGATAGACTCGCCCTTTCCGAAAATCCCGCCACTCTTCCGAGTGAGCGTTGTGCAGACTTCCCCGAAGTTTTCCCCAGGGGCCTGCGTTCGCGCGGTTCGGCCGCCGAGCGGCCCCGGCTGATGATGCCCTGAAGCAACGAGCGATGTTTCACGTGAAACACGATGCCGAGCCCCTCGCTCGGGGCCAGGCAGACACTCCGTCACCCCCGCCCGCCCCAGGCCGCCTACACCCCGCCGGGCGTACTCATCACCGGTCGGCCCAAGCGGAGAGCCGCAACGGGCGAGCGTGACGGCTTCCGCCGGTCCTTCGGGCCACGCAGCAAGGCTCCGCGCTACTCAGCGCGGAGGGGCGGGGCGATGTTTCACGTGAAACATCGCCCCGCCCCTCCGCGGCCAACGAGCGCCTCCGCGCGGTAAGCCCTCTCCACGAAAGCCCTCAGCGCCGCCTCCGAGTCGTCCTCCCCGTCCGCGCCGCCTTCGCCCGCTTCGCCGCGAAGCGCACCCCGCCGGGGCTCTCGCCCACCTCGACGCGGACGACGGTCGAGAGCGGGTCCACCAGGCCCTCGCCGACGTGCAGGACGGAGGTGCGTACGGCGCCGAGCTTGCTGAGCGCGGCGCCGGCGTTGCTCACTTCTTCCTCAGCGGTATCGCCCTTGAGCGCCAGCATCTCGCCGTACGGCCTCAGGAGCGGGACGCCCCAGCCGGCAAGGCGATCGAGCGGGGCGACGGCGCGGGCGGTCACGACGTGGACGGGCTGGAGCGTGCCGAGCACCTCCTCGGCCCGTCCCCGGACGACCGTTACGTGGTCGAGGCCCAGGAGTTCCACGACCTCGTTGAGGAAGTTGGTGCGGCGGAGGAGCGGCTCCAGAAGGGTGATCTTGAGATCTCTGCGGACCAGGGCGAGTGGGATGCCCGGGAGCCCGGCACCCGAGCCCACATCGCAGACGGTGACCCCTTCGGGGACGACCTCGGAGAGCACCGCGCAGTTCAGGAGGTGGCGCTCCCAGAGCCGCGGCACCTCGCGCGGGCCGATGAGCCCCCGGCGTACCCCCGCGTCGGCGAGGAGTTCCGCGTACCGGACCGCGTCGGCGAAGCTCTCGCCGAAGACCTGCCTGGCTACCTCCGGGGCCGGGGGGAGCTGTGCTGCCTCCGTCACGGGGACCGTCCTTCCGTACCGCGCTCTCGCGCCCGGCCTCGGTGGCCGGGGCTCGTTCCTGGAACAGCTTCGTGAAAAGTGGAAAGGAAAAGAGGGACAGGGCGCCGGGGTCGCCCGACGCAATCCGGCCCCGCCTGTGGTCAGACGGGGCCGGACACGGGAACTGCGGGGCCGGGGGCTCCCCGGGCCGGGGTGCTCCCGCCGTAGGGAAGCGACCGATACGACGTACCCGTCGCGTCCGTACCCGCGGACTCAGGCGGGCAGGACGACGACGAACCGCTCCGGTTCCTCGCCCTCGGACTCGCTGCGCAGCCCGGCCGCCTTGACCGCGTCGTGCACGACCTTGCGCTCGAACGGCGACATGGGCCGCAGCCGGACCGGCTCACCGCTGCTCTTCGCGTCGGCGGCGGCCTCGGCGCCCAGCTCGCTCAGCTCCTGGCGCTTCTTCGCCCGGTAGCCCGCGATGTCCAGCATCAGCCGACTGCGGTCACCGGTCTCCCGGTGCACGGCGAGCCGGGTCAGCTCCTGGAGAGCCTCCAGGACCTCGCCGTCACGACCGACGAGCTTCTGCAGGTCACGGCCGTTGTCACTGACGATGGAGACCGCGGCACGATCGGCCTCGACGTCCATGTCGATGTCGCCGTCGAGGTCGGCGATGTCGAGCAGACCTTCGAGGTAGTCCGCGGCGATCTCGCCTTCCTGCTCCAGGCGGCTGAGCGAGTCGCCACCGTCGGTGGCCTCCTCGGGAGCGGCGGAGGTAGTGCCTTCCGTCACGGGCTGGACTCCTTCTTACTTCTTGGAGGACGGGTGCTTGGGGCGCTGCTGGCCGCCCTTGCGCTGACCCTGCTTGGCCTGGGAGCCGGACCCGGACGTACCGGATGTGCCGCCCCCCGCGGGCTTTGCGGCGGTGGAGCCGCCACCCGTGTTCTTGCCCGGGCTCTTCTTCTGTGCGGGCCGGTTGCCACCCTGCTTCTTGGCCCCGGCCGCGCCGGAGCCGCCCGCTGCGGCGCCCTTGCCCGTACCGGAGGAGTCCTTGTCCGTGTCGGACGCCGAGCCGCCGGCAGCGGTGGTGCCGGCCTGTCGCTGGGACTTCGACTGCCGCTTCGGCTGCTGGCGTCGCTGTGCGGCGCCGGCGGTGGTCTCGTCACCCTCAAGGGTCGCGACCGCGCTCTCGCCCTTTTCGATGTTGCCGTCGGGCTGGGCCGCGTAGCCCGCCTTGCTCAGTCCGTTGATGAACTTCCGCTCGGCCTCGTTGCGCTCCCGGCCCTTCGAGACGATCGCCTTGATCGCGGTGCGGTCCCGCTTGGTGCGGACCTTGCCGGTGTGGGTGAGGTGCTTGAGCTGGCGCTCCAGGTAGGCGGCCTGGGCCTTGGAGCCGGGGGTCGGGTTCTGGCGGATGACGAACATCTGCTGGCCCATGGTCCACACGTTGGTGGTCAGCCAGTAGAGGAGAACACCGACGGGGAAGTTGATGCCGAAGACGGCGAACATGAGCGGGAAGACGTACATGAGCATCTTCTGCTGCTGCATGAACGGGGTCTTCACCGAGGTGTCGACGTTCTTCGTCATCAGCTGGCGCTGCGTGAAGAACTGCGAGGCCGACATCATGACGATCATGCACGCGGTGACGATGCGCACCGTGGTGAGGTCGGCACCGAGCGAGGCGGCGCCGCTCGTGAACTTCGCGGCGAGCGGGGCACCGAAGATGTGCGCCTGCTGGGCGGAGTCGAGGAGCTGGTCGTTGATGACGCCGATCTTCTTGTTCGACGCGATGCCGTCGAGCACGTGGTACAGCGCGAAGAAGAAGGGGGACTGCACGAGGATGGGAAGGCACGAGGCGAGCGGGTTGGTGCCGCTCTCCTTGTACAGCTTCATCATCTCTTCGCTCTGACGCTGCTTGTCGCTCTTGTAGCGCTCCTGGATGCGCTTCATCTCGGGTTGCAGCGTCTGCATCGCGCGGGTCGCCTTGATCTGCTTCACGAAGAGCGGGATCAGGCAGATCCGGATGATGATCACGAGGGACACGATGGACAGGCCCCAGGCCCAGCCGGTGTCAGGGCCGAAGATCCATCCGTACAGCGTGTGGAACTGCACGATCACCCAGGAGACGGGTGTCGTGATGAAACTGAACCAACTGGCAATCGTGTCCACTAATCAGGCTCCTTGAGCGGGGGACGGGGTCTCGGCGACCGGGCTGGATGAGTCCGGGGCACTGACCCCGGCCGGGGCACCACCCTCGGGGGGCGTACCGCCCTCGGGAGACACAGGCGTGGCGGCGGGTCCCTGGGACCGCGACCGCCAGGCAGCACGCAGCGCCTCGTGCCATCGGGGGCGCTTGCGCGGTGGTACGTGATCGACCCCACCGTGCGACCAGGGATTGCAGCGCAGGATGCGCCAGGCGGTCAATGCCGTCCCCTTGATCGCTCCGTGGCGGTCGATGGCCGTGAAGCCGTAGTGGGAGCACGACGGATAGTACTTGCACACCGGCCCCAGCAAGGGGCTGATGGTCCACTGGTAGAGCTTGATCAGCGCGAGCAGTGGGTACTTCATCGGGTGCCCCCTCCCAGCAGCCGCTTCAGGGCGGCGTCGAGGTCTCGGGCCAGTTGGGCATGATCCGCGTCGCCCGCCCCGGGCAACGCGCGTACGACCACCAGGCTACCGGGGGGAAAGAGCGAAAGCCGGTCCCGTATGAGGTGACGAAGCTTCCGCTTCACCGAGGTGCGCACGACGGCCTTGCCGACCGCCTTGCTCACGACGAAACCCGCACGCACCGGGGGAGTGCTCTCCCCGGTGGCGTGCGGGTCCGTGGAACCGCTTTTGAGATGGACTACCAGCAGCGGGCGACCCGCGCGGCGTCCTCGGCGTACTGCGGTCGAGAAGTCCTCGCGCCGCCTCAGCCTGTTGTCAGAAGGCAGCACGGCGTCATGACCTGTACAGGATCAGGCGGACAGACGGGCGCGACCCTTGTTGCGGCGGGACGCGAGAATCGCGCGGCCGGCACGGGTACGCATCCGCAGCCGGAAGCCGTGGGTCTTGGCGCGACGACGGTTGTTCGGCTGGAAGGTGCGCTTGCTCACTCGGGGGCTCCAGTAAAGATCGATAGGTGGCGGGCGTCGCCCTGGCTGTCACCGTGCGCCCACGAGTAGCTCGTTCAACGCACCGAGTGCACCGCTTTGTAGTGATCAACCGGACCGCGACTCATCGGAATCGTGAAGTTCGGTTGCGATCCATGCCCATCGGAGGCAGGCGGCAGCAGCCATCGACAACTCGACCTGTGCACGGTACGCGGGCGGGGCTCTTCCGGTCAAACCAGGCCGGGTGCGCGACACTGTGCACAGGCTGTGGACAACAACTTGAACCGTACAGGCCCCGATGACTACCGTGGCTGGACTGGAACCCTCGTGCCTTTGTGCCACGCCGCCGTCCCGGAAGCTCTTCCGGCTGCCGCGGCGGAGCCCCAGCCACTGATCCACCCCGATCCGACCTGTGTGAACCCGCCCCGGAACCACTCCACGGAGTGCGCCGGAACCGTGTGAGAGAGCGTGCCCTGTGGCTGATGTACCCGCCGATCTTGCCGCAGTGTGGCCGCGCGTGGTGGACCAGCTGCTCGGCGACGGCCCCGACAGCAGGGCTCCGGGGGTCGAGGGCAAGGACGAGCACTGGGTACGGCGCTGCCAGCCCCTCGCGCTCGTCGCGGACACGGCGCTGCTCGCGGTGCCGAACGAGTTCGCCAAGACGGTCCTGGAGGGCCGTCTCGCTCCGGTCGTGAGCGAGACCCTCAGCCGCGAGTGCGGGCGCCCCATCCGCATCGCGATCACGGTCGACGAGTCGATGGGGGACGCCCCCGCGCCGCCGCGCTACGAGGAGCCCGTCCAGGTGCCGCGCCCCCGTTTCGAGGAGCCGGCCCAGCCGCGGTACGAGGAGCAGGGGCGGTACGAGGAGATCCAGCCCCAGACGCTCTACGAGCCGCCGATCGAGCGCGGCCCCTCCGTCCGCCCCGTCTACCACGAGTACCAGGCACCCGGCTCCTGGCCGCGCGTGCACGAGGACTACGGCTGGCAGCAGCAGCGCCTCGGCTACCCGGAGTCCGACGCGTACGGCCAGGGCGGGCGCGGCGACTACCGGCAGGCGCCGGCCGAGCGCTCCCCGTACGAGAAGCAGGACGGGCGCGAGGGCCGCGACGAGCGGTACGAGCAGCCGGAGCGCGCCGAGCGCGGCGATCGTCCGGAGCGCTTCGACGCGGGGGACCGGTACGAACCCGCGGAGCGGTACGAGCAGGAGCGCTCCGCGTCCCCGTACGAGCAGCAACGGGGAACGTACGAGAAGCCGGGCACGCGCGGTGGGTACGGGCGCGGTTACGAGGAGCAGCGTCCGCGCGAGGAGGTGCGCGGGTACGAGGACCACGGCGCCGGGGAGCAGCGCGAGCGCGGCGAGGAGCCCGCGCGGCCGGGGCCCGGGAGGCAGCGCGGTCCCGCCGGGGTGCC